>CAZOMD010000011.1:21717-37861 GCA_964580895.1 uncultured Planctomycetia bacterium
GTCGGACCTCGCGATAACTCTCGCTAGCGGCAAGAACTGGTTCAAAGTGCCAGACACGATAAAGATAGTAGTTAACGGACATCTGCCCAAAGGGGTGTATTCAAAGGATCTAATACTGCATATTATCGGGAAGATAGGGGCGGCTGGAGCCAATTATAAGTCCGTTGAGTTCTACGGGAGCGCGATAAACGATCTGAGCGTCGAAGGAAGGTTTACTATATCAAATATGGCTGTGGAGATGGGCGCGAAATGCGGGTTGATGAAAGCCGACCGAAAGACGTTGGATTGGGTTAAGAGACATTGTGACAGGGAGGCAAAGCCAGTTGAAGCGGATGAAGACGCTAAATATTCCTCTATTCTAGAGTTTGATGTCTCGGATTTGGATCCGCAGGTAGCGAAACCACATACGGTCGATAACGTCTGCAGCATAAAAGATATTGAGGGCATTCCGATAGACGAAGTATTTATCGGAACATGCACGAATGGCAGGCTTGAGGATCTGGAGATAGCGGCGATGATACTTAAAGGTCAGAGGATAGCTTCCGGGGTCAAGCTGTTGGTTACGCCCGCATCCCGCAGGATATATCTTGATGCTTTGCGGAAAGGGTATATTGAGATATTCATGAATGCCGGTGCGGTTGTGAATAACCCGGGTTGTGGGGCTTGCGTTGGCACGCATCAAGGTGTCCTGGCCGACGGCGAGAAAGCTTTTTCGACAGCGAACAGGAATTTTAAGGGACGGATGGGGAATCCGAACGCGGATATTTATCTGGGGAGTCCGGCAACGGCCGCGGCTACCGCGCTTAAAGGCAAAATAACGGATCCAAGGGAATATAAAAGGAAACTCGCGTAATTAATTCGCACCTATCACTTACGCTCCCTTCCTTCTTCGCCAATGACTTGGCGTTTTGGCTTCGGAGGACTTCGTTGGTCGCGTAAGTGATGTGTTTATCCCCACAGGTTGAAAAGCAAACTGTGGGGGCTCATTAAGGAGGAGTGAGATGTCAAGTTTTGCGCATAGGTTAAAGATACAGAATGACATAAATACGGACTATGTTATTTCCGGAAGATATAAGTTTAAGACCCAGGATATGTCGGAGCTGGCGAAATATATATTTGAGGACCTTGAAGAGGGTTTCGCGAAAAAAATAAAACCGGGTGATTATCTCGTGGCAGGCAGTAATTTCGGATGCGGGTCTTCCAGAGAGCAAGCGCCGGCGGCGCTAAAGGCTAGCGGGTTGAAAGGTGTCCTGGCCAAAAGTTTCGCGAGGATCTTCTACAGGAACGCCTTCAATGTCGGCTTATGCCTGATAGAGTGCGACACGAATTTTATTGACGACATGGACGAAATAGAAGTGGACGTCCCGAACAATGTCGTTAAAAATGTTTCCAAATGTGTGAACATAGATATGAAGCCCATCCCGCCAATAATGAAGAAATTTCTTGAAAAAGGCGGAGTGATAGAATATTTTAAGGAATTCGGCGGGTTTGAGAACATGGTTTAGCGTGTTATATATAAGGTCGGTCACGCAAGGATAACCGTTTGTCGGAATGCGCGAGGGGGAATGTGAACATCCGTGATCTTGGAATAAAATCGTATGAAGATACGCTGCGCATCCAGTCCGAACTTGTTCGGGAACGCCAAGATGGCGAGGTGTCTGATACCCTGATATTGGTTGAACACGAACCCGTGCTTACCCTGGGCCGCTTGACTGGAGAAGAACACATATTAAATAAGGATTTTTTCACGAGGAACCATATTCCCATTGTCCAGACGGATAGGGGGGGAAGTGTTACGTATCATGCGAGAGGTCAGTTGGTGATATACCCCATAATGGACTTAAGCCGGGGAAAACGGGATATCGGGGCGTATTTGGATTTTTTTGAGAGAACTGTCGTGAATTCCCTACATCTTTTTGGTATTCCGGCTGAACGAATGGACCAGAAACGCGGGGTCTGGCTGGGAGGTAAAAAGATAGCGTTTTTAGGGATAGCCGTGAAAAAGTGGGTAACATCCCATGGGGTTTCCGTCAATATAAACAACGGTCTCGAACCATTTTCCATGATAAACCCGTGCGGGGACAAGGATATCCGGGTTACGTCCGTTAAGGAATATACCGGCCGCGAGATGGATATGGCCCATGCGAAAAGTATTTTTGCTAAAACGTTTGAAAAGGATTTTATCGCGGAATACCGCTGTAAGAAAACTGTCGCGTATACCTTGGAAAATTCGAGCGGATAGTCGCGGACTGGCAGGCTTATGATATTTGAGATGAAGTTAAAAGATATATTGGAAAAAGCGGAAAAGGCCACGGTCGTTAAGTGGCACGTAGCGCCTAACGGGCGTATGCGGGGAGGGGAGGACATGTTGGAGATAGTTACCGACAAAGCCTCTTTTGATGTGCAGGCTCCGTGTGATGGCAGGCTTGCCCGCATAATCAAGGGAGAAGGTGAATCCGCCGTGGCGGATGATGTAATAGCTCAAATCGAAAAAATTTAAAAATGGCCGATATAAACAACAAAAGAAAGATGTATTACAAGAAAGGATATTGAAAAACATGGAAGAAGCGAACAGGATGAAAAGATTGCCTCTATCTCTTTTTGCGTTACTTGACGAACATAAAAAAGAAGCTAAAGCAAAAGGGATTGAGATAATAGACCTGGGGATGGGAAACCCGGACATGCCTACGGCCTCGCATGTTGTCGCGGAACTGTGCAAAATGGCGAAAGATCCCAAAAACCATGGATATTCCAGGTCTATCGATCCGGTGGAAGGGCAATTAAGAGCGGCTATCGCGAAATGGTATATGAACAAATTCAAGGTAAAACTCGATCCGGAATCCGAGGTGTTACCGCTTATAGGGTCTAAAGAGGGGATTGTCCATATATCGCTCGCTTTTCTGAATAGCGATGACATAGCCCTGGTTCCCAATCCCGCGTATCCTACCCATTTTAACGGCGTGCTTATCGCGGGAGGGATACTCCATAATCTGCCGGTGAAGGAAGAGGAAGGATATCTCCCGGATTTTGGTGCTATTCCTAAGGATGTAGTAAAAAAATCAAAGATGATGTTTTTAAGCTATCCCAATAACCCCACGGGGGCAGTCGCGACGAAAAGTTTTTTTAAGAAAGCCCTCTCGTTCGCTAAACGAAATGACATAATGCTTATACACGACCTGGCTTATTCGGATATAGTCTTTGACGGCTACCGGGCCCCGAGCTTATTAGAGATACCGGGGGCTAAAGATATATCAGTTGAATTTCACACCTTAAGCAAGTCTTATAACATGGCCGGCTGGAGGATAGGGTTCATGGTAGGGAACAGCGAAATTGTCAGGATATTGGCTAAGGCCAAAGGCTATATGGATTTTGGCTTGTTTAAGCCGATACAATACGCGGCCATCAAAGCGCTTACCGGGTCCCAGGAATGCGTCCGGAAACAGGTGGAAATATACCGCAGGCGGCGCGATGTCCTGGTCGATGCCTTGGCTGAGATAGGCTGGAATGTCCCGCGGCCAAAAGCCACGTTTTATCTCTGGTGCAAGATCCCGGACAAATACAGCGCCCTTACCTCGAATGAATTCGTGGCTCTTTTGATAAGAGAGGCCGGTGTCGTGGCTTCGCCCGGGACGGGGTTCGGAGAATACGGAGAGGGATATATACGTTTCGCTCTAGTGGAAAAAGAGGAAAGGCTCCGAGAGGCCGTCAAAAGAATAAAGAAAGTCCTTGAAATGCAGGCATGAAGAATAAAAAGGCGCTGATATTCTATATATCTCGCTATTCCGGGCATTATCATGCCGCAGCCGCTATTGCCGAAGGGTTGAAAGAGGTCTCGCCGGGAATAGAAGTAAAGAACGTGAACGCGTTCAGCTATACTAATCCCATTCTCGAGAAGATTATCACAAAGACTTATCTCGAAGTGATCAAGAAGAACCCCGAATTTTGGGGGCGCATCTACGACAATCCGGACGTGATGAAGAATATAGTTAAAGTGCGAAACGTGATCCACAGTTTCAATAATGCCAAGATATTTCGATTGATGCAAAAAGAGCGTCCGGATATAATCTATTGCACTCAGGCGTTCCCTTGCGGGATGGTGGCCAATTATAAGCGGTTGCACGGAGGCAAGGAATATCTTGTGGGGGTTCTTACGGATAACGCCCCGCATTCATATTGGCTTTTTGACGAGGTGGACTGTTACATAGTGCCTTCATCGGAAGCGAAAGATGTATTGGTGAAAAAAGGAGTTCCTGACGAGAAGATCAAGGTCTATGGCATTCCGGTTTCCCTGAAATTTCGAAAAAAGAACGACCCCAGGGAGATAAAGGCAATGCTAGGATTTAACCCGGACGTTCCAGTGGTACTTATTATGGGAGGGAGCCAGGGGCTTGGAGCGATAGATAGGATGGTTATGTCGCTTCTTGAGGACAAGGACCATTTGTATCAGCTGTTGGTAGTGACGGGTGCTAACCGCAAACTATTCTCGCGTTTGGAAAAACTGCCGGAACTTTGTGGAGCGAGTAATATCAGGATATTTTCGTATATCGATAACATAGAAGAGATGATGGACGCTTCGGATGTGATCGTTACGAAAGCCGGAGGGCTCACCACCGCGGAGGCGTTGGTCAAGGGATTGCCTCTTATCCTTGTGGATCCTATTCCCGGGCATGAACGGATGAACGCCGATTATCTGATAAAAAGCGGGGCAGCTTTGGAAATAGCGGATTTTGGCGAACTGCATAAAAAAATAAAAGAGCTGGAAAAGACAAAAGCCCCGCTTATTGATATAAAAAGAAATATAGAAAAAATAGCTAAACCGAACAGTACTGTTGATGCCGCCCGGCTTGTTCTCGGGCTATAATGGTCCGCGTGGTTGAAGGCGCGGGGTCCTATTAAAGGGCAATTTAAACGTGGTATAAGAGATTATGCTGTATATCCTGTACAGGTTAAGTTATCTGCTCGTAAAAGTATTACCGCTTAAGTGCACCTATTTTTTCGCGGAGCAGATAGCTAACATCTATTATCATTTTTCCCGCGGTGACCGTAAAGCGCTGAAAGACAATCTTTCCGTAGTGCTTGGCGAAGAGGCGACAGAAGAAGAGATTGAAAGGGAGGTATTGGCTGTCTTTACGAATTTCGCCAAATATCTAGGGGATTTCTTAAGATTCTCCAAATACACCCCTCAGTTCATAGCCAGGAACTTTAAAATACTCGGGAAAGAAAATCTTGATAAATGCTTCGCGTGGGGAAAAGGCGTTATTGTGCTCTCCCTTCATCTCGGTAACTGGGAATTAGGCGGGGCCATCGTCGGCGGGATGAATTATCCCATTTCGGCCATAGTGCTTGAACATCCCGGGAAGAAAGTGAATGATTTTTTTGTGCGCCAGAGGGCGATCAATAACGTCAGGTCGATCCCCGTCGGCATACAGATCAAAGAATGCTTTAGAGCCCTAAAAAGGAATGAGGTTGTGGCTATAATCGGGGATAAGGATTATACGGCTAACGGTATAGAAATAGATTTTTTTGGCAAGAAGGCTGTTCTTCCTAAAGGCCCGGCGGTTATTTCCATAAAGTCCGGCGCGCCGATAGTCTGCTGTTTTATCGTTCGTAATGCCGATAACAGTTGTGATATGATATTCGAGGAGCCGATAACGGCGCAAAAGAGCGGGGACATCGAGGGCGATATCCGCGCTCTTATGGGTAAATATGTTAAGATATTTGAGAAGTATATCAGGGAATATCCTGGTCAATGGTACGTTTTTAATAAGATATGGGCGCAGTAAAAGATAATACAATTGTCGTTATACCTTCATACAATGAAGCGAGATCGATAGGCAGTGTTGTCGATTCTATCGCTGATATGGGACTCAATGTACTTGTCATAGATGACGGGTCTACGGACAATACTGAGAGGATCGCTCTTGATAACGGGGCTATGGTAAAGAGGCATAGATACAACATCGGGAAGGGGTATTCCGTTAGAGAAGGGATAAAATATGTTCTGAGTAAGACCAATTTTGAGTGGGTGATAATCATGGATGCGGACGGACAGCATCACGCGGAAGATGTCCCCGTATTGATGAATGCCACAATGGCGGAGGATGTTGACCTCGTCATAGGGAATCGGATGTTCGAGACAAAAGATATGCCGCCTGTCAGATATATGACCAACCGTTTCATGTCCTGGATAATTTCCAGAATGTGCGGACAGCAGATACCCGATACGCAATGCGGGTACCGGCTCGTCAAAACCGAAGCTCTAAAGAGGTTGAAACTTGTTTCCCGGAAGTACGATATAGAGTCCGAGATGCTTATCGAGGCGGCTAACCTTGGGATGAAGATGAAGTCAGTCCCGGTGCGTACGATTTACGGCGAGGAAAAATCGGCTATCAAGCCGTTGCGTGATACCATGAAATTTCTAGCGCTTCTTTATCGATATTACTTCAAGCTTAACGGGGCACGTGTAAAAGAGGGGACGGAATGATAGAACGGCTGACCGCGGTGTTGGTGGACGTAAATAAGGAAATGGCGGTGTTGATGCTGGCCATGTTGCCGATTTCGGAATTGAGGGGCGCCATACCCTTGGGTCTCGCGATGGGGTTCAGTCCGCTTAAGGTCTATATGCTTTCTTTCGCGGGGAACATGCTCCCGGTACTGCCGCTTCTTTTTTTTATGCAGCCCATCTCGAACGCGCTTAGAAAAATACCTGTTTTTGAAAGTTTCTTTAACTGGCTTTTCGAGCGGACCAGAAAAAAAGCCGCCTTGGTGGAAAAATTCGAGGCATTGGGGCTGATGCTTTTCGTAGCGGTGCCTCTACCGGCTACCGGGGCATGGACAGGATGCATGGCGGCCACTGTTTTCAAGATACGATTTAGATACGCTTTTCTGTCCATAGCGGCCGGTGTTTTTTTAGCGGGTCTTATTGTCCTGGGAGTTTGCCTGGCCGGGATAGAGGTACTTGGTATTTCACTACAGGCGCACGGATAAGAAGGGCTAGTCCCGTATCCTTGAAAGATTGACTTTTTAACGAAGTTGTTATATGCTCCATAATGGAAAGTAACGGAAGGAGACCTCTATGATAGCTTATTTATTGATAATATTGGGTGTTATGATGCGGGTTTTACCGCATGTTCCGAATATGGCCCCGGTGGCGGCAGTTGCGCTTTTTTCCGGGATGTACCTTAATAAGAAAATGGTCCCATGGATCCCGCTGGCAATAATGGCCATCAGCGATCTTGTAATCGGGCTGCATGACGTATTTATGTACACATGGGGCTCGTTCCTTATCATAGGTTTAATGGGTATGTGGATGAGGGATAAGAGGTCGTCCACCCTGGCGATCGGCGGCAGCGTGTTAGCGTCGGTCGTGTTTTTTGTTATTACAAATTTCGGGGTATGGCTCACATGGTACCCTCGCACGCTAGACGGTTTTTTAAATTGTTACATAATGGCGGTACCTTTTTTCGGAAACGCCCTTATTGGTAACGCGGTTTTTATGTTCGTTCTTTACTGGACATATGAGTTCGCGCGCAGGCCTATAGCGAACACGAGGTTCAGCAAGGTGTTATTGGCTAACTAAATAGAATAAAATAAACATACGGGTTATCGAAAGATAATAATAGGGAAATCCGTGAAAATCGGATGCGGTCCCGCCGCTGTAACCGGTGACGAAAGCTTTCAAGTCTGCCACTATCCGCGAGAGGATGGGAAGGCGGAAAGCGAGTAGGAAGATCCGGGAGTCAGAAGACCTGCCCGTGTGATGATCTTGATCCATGAGGTCCGTGGAGATCTCTGTGGGTTTTTTAGGGTAAAAAACGGGAAACCCTTGGCACAAATTCTGCCAGGGGTTTTTTATTTATGATCCAAAAAACGCGAAAGGGAAAAATGATGCGAAGGATGTTTAGGTTCTTTATCTTGATGGCGATGATATTCAACCTTGTTACGGTTTCAGCGGGGTTTGGCGAAGAAGGTGAGGGGAAGAGGACAAATGTCTTAGAAGTCTTGGAGCGGCCCATACTTGCCATATTCAAGCCATTGGGCTTTGGAGGTTTTGTCGACATTATTACGGCCCCGGCCGAAGTCGTGTTGTCGCCGCTCTTTGAATTGGGGGAGGTTGTTACTACCCCGGGAAGGACAAAAGAATATCTGTTTAACGTCAATAAAAACGTAAGGGTTATAACCCGCGAGGATATCGTAAAAAGAGACCCTCAATACCTTCAAAGAATAATCGCGAATGCCTCCGGGATATCTCTACACGGCTTATTGGAGAACGCTAAAGATAACAATGTGGATATGAGGGGGTTCGGGGAAACTGGGCTATTGAATTATGTGGTCATGATAGACGGGAGGCGAATAAACCAGATAGATATGTCGGGCGCGGATTTTTCCCAGATAGATATAAATTCCGTGGATAGGATCGAGATTATAAAAGGGGCGAACTCGGTCCTTTACGGCGATAACGCGACAGGCGGGGTCATCAACATAATAACAAGAAAAGGCGATGACGCTTTTCATGCCGAGTATATCCAGGAGTTCGCCAGTTATCAGGCGAATAAAGAGTATGGGGCCATAAGCGGAGGGCACACTTTTCTTGATTATTTCACGAGTTATTCACACCAAGATACGGAAGGATACAGGCTCAATAATTCTTATGAGGCGGACGATATGTTCACGAGTTTTACGGTTAAACCTGAAGATGGTTTTGATGTGCAGTTTTCATCCGGTTTCCATAGGGATTGGTATGGTCTTCCCGGTGCGTTGTTCGACGGGAATATACAGTCCGACGGCCGCGAAGCAACGCGCTTTCCCGATAGCAAGGCCAAGACGGAGGAATATTATCTTGTGGCCGAACCGAGGATAATGGGCGAAATAGGCAATAGCGAGGCGATCCTTTCGTCGTTATTCGCGTACCGGTCCAGACGGTCTGATTCCGTGAACGTGGGGTTTAATGTTTATGAGAACGATCATCATATCACCGCTATTGAGGCGAAACCGAAGGTCGAACTTAATTCGTCATTTCTGGACGAACGTCTTCAGAATAAGCTTGTGTGCGGGATGGATCTCTTTTACGCCAAGGACCAGGTCGCGAGCGGGGACATAGCGTTCGCGAAGTCCCAGGTCGATATAACTAAGGATACGCTCGGTATTTACGCGTCAGATAATATGCTTATCGGAAAACGCTTTATCGTAAATGGAGGCGCGCGCGGCGAATGGGCCGAATACATATTCGATCAATTCCAGCCGGCGTCCTCATATAACACCACAAACCTGCGGGAAGCGGCGATGGATTCGGGGATAGGTTTCAAATATAACGAGACCTCTCAAGTTTACGTGAATTTCGCCAGGTCATACCGCTATCCGACGACAGATGAGTTTTTCCTGTCGGCCTATGAAGGGTTTGACTGGTGGACTTTTACGACGCGGGTGTTCCCGGCGGTCCTGAATTCCGATTTAAAACAGCAGACGGCATGGAACTACGAGGCGGGGGTCAAGGACCATACGCTGGATTTTCTTGAGACAGCGATATGCTATTTTGTGATAGACGGGAAAAATGAGATATATTATGACCCCGTGACCTTTCGAAATGAAAACTATCCGAAAACAATACATCACGGTCTTGAGTTTGAGGCCCGGGCGAACATATTGGAGAAGATAGACCTTACTTTGGCGTATACCTTCCAGGAATCATATTTTGTGGGAGGGAGGCTCGATTCAAATAATATCCCGCTTGTTCCAGAGCATCTATTGTTTTTTGGATTTGATGGCGAGGTCATGGACAGGTTAAGCGTCAACTATGGGATAAATTATGTCGGGGCGCGTTTCGCCGCGAGCGACCAGATGAACGACATGTCTCCGTTGGAATCATATTTGACAATGGACATCGGGTTCTCTTTGAAGCTGAACGATGAGGTGCGGGTATTTGGAGGGATAAAAAATCTGCTCAATGAGTTGTATTATATGAACGCGACCAAGAACTGGCAGGGGAACCCGGCGTTCTATCCGGCCCAGGAACGGAACTTTGAGCTCGGCTGTTCGATAAAATTTTAAACCTGGGGCATAACCGATTTAAAATAAGGCACTTACATCTAAGATGTGAGTGCCTTATTTTGTGTAATAGTTCAGTTATCCGCGGGAAGGATGCTTTTTGCGCTTCTCGCGGTCTATTTGTTATTTTTGTTCTTCAGGCGTAGCTTAGCGGGGAAGCTTAAATTATTCATATCCTGTCGGTCATAGACCGCTCAATGCTCAAAAGCATCCTTCCCGTCGCTCCAACCGTTCATATGGCTGGCCAGGATGCGTAAGACTTCATTAAATCTCGGCATATCCCGGTATCCACCCTTTAGCACATAGCTTTTATTTTGTTGTTGACGAAAGACAGGCCAAGTCATATACTTAAGTTACTAAATATTTCAATTTGTGAAGTATTATTGCGGTGGAACGCGGATGCGCCAATGGATGGCGCGGAGGGACTGATATGGCCGGACGGGCGGCGGATTTTGGCGGACGAGTGGCGAGGATGATGTCTATCATGCTCCGGGAACTCTCCCGCAGGCAGATGTTCGAGACGGTTTCGAGAAGCAAACTCACGGTGTCCCAGATACTCGTAATTGAACTCTTGCGGGACGGCGGTCCTTCGCGCATGGGGGACCTTGCGAAGGAGCTTAACCTGACGATGAGCGCCGTGACCGGGATAGTCGATAAGATGATAAAACTCGGGCTTGCCAGCCGAATGCCATCAAAAGAAGACAGGCGCGTTGTTAATGTCAGACTTTTAAAGAGGGGTTTGGACCTTGCTGAAAAGATCTTAGAAGAACGGGAGAAGGCGGTCCAAAAATTGTTTTCGGTCCTCACGGAAAAGGAAAAAGCCGAATATCTTAGATTGATCGGAAAAGTTTTTACGGATCTAGTGAGGGAGAAATGAACGTTTTTAAATTCCGCGGAAAATTTTTAATGAACTGTTTATTGATATGTATGGCGATAATTCTTGCCGCAGTATGTTCTTGGGGCGAAGAGGAAAATGAAACTAATTTTGAAGAGTTTTCAATTGATGATTGCGTGGCCTTCGCGGTGAAGAACAGTTTTGAGGCCAGGCTCGCGAAATTAGACCTGTATATAGCGGAGACGGACCTTATGTATTCTGAGGCCGTATTCGATACCTTTCTTTCCGGGGGAGCCGAATATTCCGAGGATAAGCGTCAACAGCTGTCGGTTTTTTCCCCTGATGACCACCAGACTAATAAATATTACGGCTCCATAAGCAAGACCTTGCCGACGGGGACCGAACTTACCGCGGAACTGGCAGAGACTCGAGAGTGGAGCAACTCTCTGTTTAATTCAAAAAACCCGTCACACGAAGTGGAACTGACGTTTGGGGCTGAGCAGCCGGTGGGGAGGAATATTTTCGGGTATATCGATCGTAAAAATATCTCTCTTACCAAACTCGCGATAAAGAATTCCGGGGTTGAGATGGAGGACAGGATCGAGTCTCTTATGACAAGCGTCGAAAAGGCGTTCTGGGGATTTGTCGAGGAGAAAGAGCTGCTGGATGTATCGAGGAAGATGACGGCCAAAGCCGAGGAGCTTTACGAAACAGGCAAGAGGAATTTTGATATCGGTCTTATGGAAAAATCCGATCTTCTCGCCGCGGAGGCGAACGTGGAGAACAGGAAGGCGGAGTTAATATCCTCGGAAAATAGTTTCCGGCGCGCGGAAGAGGAATTAAAGCTTATCATGAACATGGACGGGGACAAGCGTGTTCTTGCCGCGGGAGAGCTTAAGGCCGATCCTATCGGCCGTGAGCTGCCGGATTGTCTTTCGGAGGCGTTCGTAAAGAGACGAGATTACGATATCAAAAAACGGGAAGTCGAAAAAAAAGATATTACGGTCAAGATAAAAGAGAACATGAAGTGGCCGGAGATAGACCTCAGCGTTACAATGGCTATGAACGGTCTTGAAAAAGAATTCGATCGGGCGGCGGGAAAGAGCGTGATAGCCGATAATGTTTACTATTTCGCGGGTGTCGAATTCAGCCTTCCCATCGAGAATAAAGAAGCCAGGAGCGCGTATCTGAAGGCCGTCAGCGAAAAAGAAAAGGTCTTGGTCGAGCTTAAGGAGACTGAACGTTCCATCATAACCGAGGTCGGTAACGCCTTTAGGGACGCGAAGACCGCTGAAACCGGGCTTATTTATCTTGGACGTGTAGTGGAGCTTAGCGCTGAAAAACTGACTGAAGAAGAAAAAAGGTTTAAGGCCGGCCGCTCTAGCACAAAGCAGCTTATAGACTATCAGGAAGACCTGATAAGGGCCGGGAAAGAGCATGTGAGGGCGCTTTTTAACTGTAGAATAAGCAGAGTCGACCTTGAAAGATCGATAAACGCGGTATTTGAAAAATACGAGGGATTATTATGAGCCTGCCCAAATTTAGCGTTAATCATTCTCTTTTTGTTAACCTGGTATCTGGCATCGTGATGGTAATCGGGGCTATAGTCCTTTTAGGTCTGAACAGGGAGATATTCCCTAATGTGGCGTTCGATACGGTCAGCGTGACGACTTTTTATCCCGGGGCGACGCCTCTGGACGTTGAAAAACTTATTACGGTCCCGATAGAGAAAGAGCTCCGGGAGGTCGACGGGATAAAAGAGATCAAGTCGTCGTCCACTGCCGGAGCCTCTCTGCTCATGGTAAAGATAGACCCGGACGATAGGGACAAGCAAAAGGTAGTACGGGATATACAGAACGCCGTGGATAGGGTGAAGGATCTGCCCGGCGACATACTTGACGATCCCGTGGCGGTCGAGATCACCTCACGGCAGTACCCGATAATAGAGGTGTGGCTTGCGGGCAAGATGAGCGGGAAAAAACTGCAGGAGTACGCCGACGCGCTCGCGGATGAGCTCGAAGACATAAAAGGAGTTGCCCGTGCGAAGAAGGCGGGTTATAGAGAGAGGGAGATACAGGTCCTTGTCGATCCGGTCAAGATGCGGGATTATTACGTATCCTTCGATGAGATGGAACGGGCTCTCGCGGCGAGGAACGTCAGCGTGCCGGCCGGGAAGATAAACACGGAAACTACGGAATACGGGATAAGGACCACGGGGGAATTCACGACTTTGGAAGAAGTGGAGTCCGTAATAATCCGTTCGAACGATTCAGGGAACTGGTTAAGGGTAAAAGACGTCGCCGAAGTAAGAGACTCGTTCAAGAAAGAGGATGTGATCTCAAAGACATGGGGGACGCGTTCGGTCAATCTTGTGATCCTGAAGAAAGAATCGGGAGATGCCATCAGCGTTGTAGAGGAGATAAAAAAGAGATGCGGTTCGTTCCAGCGAAGATATAAAGATCCACCTGAGATATCTTATGTCAACGACTATTCGTTTTTCGCTAAGAGACGGCTCAACGTGCTGACGAATAACGGCTGGCTCAGCTTTGTGATAGTAATAGGCTGCATGGTAAGTTTTCTGCAGGTAAGGGTCGCGTTAATGGCCGTTCTGGGTATCCCGATCGCGATGCTTTCCACGTTCATAGTCATGAACATGATGGGGATAACCATTAACCTTATCAGCATGTTCGGGCTTATCATTGTTTTGGGCATGCTTGTAGATGACGGCATCATAGTGGCGGAGAATGTCTACCGCCATATGGAAGAAGGCCTGCCGCCGAGGGAAGCGGCCGTTAAAGGGACGGAAGAGGTCATGGGCGCTATAAATGCCGCCGTGTTCACGACGATAGCATCGTTCTCGCCGCTGCTTTTTATGTCGGGCATTATCGGAAAATTCATCAGGAACATCCCGGCCGTCGTGATAATAGCGCTTCTAGCGTCGCTTACAGAGGCGTTCATCGTGTTGCCGAGCCATCTCGCGGACTTTGTCAGGGTAAGGCGTAATTCCCTGGGGGAACCCGTGAAACATTCGAAGGACGTGCCGTGGTTCAAGAACATCTTGGATTCTTATACAAGGATCGTGAAGGCCGGCATAAGGAGAAGATATTTTGTGGTAACGATCTTTATCTGCGTGCTTGTCTTATGCGTGTTTCTGGCGGGCAGTGTGCTGAAATTCGTACTTTTCCCGAGTGCCGGCGTTAATTTCTTTTTTATACGAGCGGAAGCGCCCATCGGGACGCCTGTCGGGAGAACAAACGAGCTTATCGCTCCAGTGGAATCGATAGTCGCCGAGATCCCCAGAGAAGAATTGGAATCCTTCGTGACCACCGTCGGTCAGATATCCGAGGACAGGCATGATCCCTTCGCCGGTATGGAGAGCAATTTCGTGCAGATAGCGGTATATCTGACGCCCGAACAGGACAGAAAAAGAAACGCGGAAGAAATAATCGAGGAACTTCGGGAAAAGACAAAAAATATAACGGGGTTCGATGACCTTAGGTTCGACAAGGCGGAATCCGGTCCGCCGGTGGGCAAGGCGGTGGAAGCGAAGATAAGAGGCGAAAATTTCGATAAACTCGACACTATAGCCGATGAGTATATGGATTATCTCAAGACGATAAACGGTACGAGCGACGTAACATGGGACTATAAACCCGGGAAAGAGGAGATACGCGTAAAGGTCGACCATGAGAAAGCGACTGTCGCGGGGCTTACCATCGGGCAGGTAGCGAAAACGATAAGGGCTGTTTTTGAAGGGAGCATAGCGACGACGATCAAACCCGTAAAGGCTGAAGAAGAAACGGATGTTACGATCATGTTCCCGGAAGAAGCCGAAAAAGATGTTTCGGTCTTTGAGGAAATACTTGTGATGAATAAATACGGCAATCTTATCCCTTTAAAAAAGATAGCAAATATTGAAAAGGTCCCCGGGACGACGACTATCCATCACCTCGACGGGAAGAGAGTGGTAACAGCCTCCTGCGACGTCGAAGATAATAAAACCACGGCTATGGAAGTTAATAGGAAGCTGGCCAGGGAGTTCCGCGACATCTCGCATAAACGCCTTGGTTATTCGGTAAAGTACGGCGGGGAGCTAGAGGAAACCATAGAGTCGCTTGTGAGCCTTCTTAAGGCTTTCTTTTTCGCCGCGCTGGTCATTTACCTTATTCTCGCGTCTTTTTTTAGATCGATAATACAGCCTTTCGTTGTCATGCTCGCGATACCTTTCGGGCTTATAGGGGTAGTGTTCGCTTTCCTGACACACGGGTTACCTTTTTCTTTCATGGCCATAATGGGAGTGGTGGGACTCAGCGGCATAGTTGTCAACGATTCGATCGTGCTTATAAGTTTCATAAATAATCTGAGGGAATCGGGTATGTCACGGTACGATTCGATAATTAAGGCTGGCCAGATGAGGCTAAGGCCGGTGATCCTTACCACGACCACGACGGTCGGCGGGTTATCCACTGTCGCGTACGGCATCGGGGGAAAGGACCCCTTTCTTGTTCCCATGGCCCTATCTATCACTTGGGGCCTTCTCTTTTCGACGGTCCTTACGCTTATACTAATTCCCTGTATATATTCGATAATCGATGACCTGACTATGAAAATAACCCATCATACCAGCATGATAAAGATCGCGCATGTCGAATAAACGATAGACGGATAAAGGTCTTTAAATCGTTTTCCTTGACAAGTACATGCGTAGTCTAATATCATTTTCATAGTACGTAAAGGGCGTGTCGCGCATTTATCGCGATAAAACGGAAAATCGTACCGACCAAGCTGGGGGACGACCATTCGCAGAGAAAAGTACGCGCTGATAACATTTTTACTTTTAGTCCTCGCGGCCGCTATAGGCCGGGCGGATGAATATTCGGGTACTTACGAAAAGGCGGTACTCGATAATGGTATGGCGGTCATAGCCAAATACGTGCCCGATAGCTCTCTTGTTACGATAGAAGTACGCGTACTTTCCGGGCTTTCCAATGAAGGCGTCTATGCCGGATCTGGCATCTCTCATTTTCTCGAACACCTCCTCTTTAAAGGCACTGGGAAACTCAATTCGGAAGAGATACGTAAAGAGGTAAAAAAAATGGGCGGGGTCATGAACGCTTCTACCGGGCTTGATTCCGCCGATTACTACATCATTGTCCCTAACGTTCATTTCGAAGCCGCGCTTAATCTGCTCGCGGATATGGTCATGAACGCGGAGTTTACCGACAAGGACCTGGAGGTGGAGCGTGAGGTCATATTGCGGGAAGT
>CAZOMD010000012.1:0-3521 GCA_964580895.1 uncultured Planctomycetia bacterium
TAGGAAGAAGAGAAATATCTTATCTTTGATCATTATCTTTTTGTCCATAAGCCGCCCCTAATTCCCTTCTCCTTGTTCCCTTTTACCCTCAAGATATAAACACCCCAGCCATCTGCCCCCCGGCTTTTTTAAGGCTAAACGTGGAACCCCGTACCAACGCTTTCCTCCGCCTTAGGCGGATGGTACTAGGACAAACAAGATATATATTTACTATTAGAACTGTACAGAGTAAATAATATCTGTTCGGTTGTCATTTGTCAAATTTTAAAGGTTTTTTCTTGTCACGCGCGCCTCGCGGTTAACTTATCGAAGATATATAGCGAACAGGCAAACTGTGAACTGGTTAACCAACGAACCAGCGAACCAATGGCGTATTGCGGCAGAGAATAAAGGTGTGCTACAATGATCCCGTATGGGCCGTCGTGCCGAACAACCGAACTTATTAACGTTTTTACCACTACTTTTTCACTTATAAGATGGAAGCAACGGAACGTTTTATAGTTCATATAGACATGGACGCTTTTTTCGCTTCGATCGAGGAGCGGGATGAGCCGCGATATAAAGGCAAGCCGGTGGTTGTCGGCGCGAACCCCCGTAACGGCAATGGCCGAGGGGTCGTTTCGGCATGTTCATATGAAGCCAGAAAATTCGGCATACATTCGGCAATGCCCATTTCCGAAGCTTACCGTAAATGCCCTGCCGCCATATTTCTTCCCGTAAATATGGATAAATACGCCTATGAATCCGGCCGGATATTCCGTTCTCTTGAGAAGTTCACCCCCGATATCGAGCCCGTTAGTATAGACGAAGCCTTTATCGATATTACCAGCAGTTACCACCTTTTCGGCACAGCCCGTGAGACTTGTCTCAAAATAAAGACCACGATAAGAGAACTGACCGGCCTAGCTTGTTCGTTAGGTCTCGCGTCAAATAAGATGACCGCTAAAATAGCTTCGGACCTCGCCAAGCCAGACGGTTTTATTGAGGTCGCTCCGGGAAAAATCCGGGATTTTCTTGAAGATCTCCCGGCCGGGCGGTTATGGGGCATCGGAGAGAAAACAAAGCAAAGACTTTCCTCGATGGGTATCTCAACCATCGGCGATCTGGCAAAAATGCGGAAAGAAGATCTTTACGGCATTTTAGGGAAGTGGGGAGGGCATCTTTGGGAACTTTCGAGAGGCATAGATCCCCGCGAAGTTAAACCGGGAGATACGATAGGGTCGGTAAGCAATGAACATACTTTTTCGCGCGACACTTCCGACAAAAAAGAGATCATGGATACACTTATGTTCTTAAGCGAAAAAGTCTCAAGACGGCTTCGAAAGTACGGTATAAAAGGCCGTACCGTGACGTTAAAAATAAGATTTTCGGATTTTAGCACTCACACCAGATCTATTTCCTCGGACCAGGCCACTAATTTTGTAAAGGACATATATGAAAATGCCCTAAAGAAAACTTTGAGTTTCGATTTTAACAAAAAACCCGTCCGTCTCCTTGGGGTACGGGTCTCAGGCCTTCATGACTCTGCCTGGCAATCCGATCTTTTTCATGAAAATTCAGAAAAGTTCTCCAAAAAAGAAAGGCTTCATAAAGCCCTGGACAAGATAACCGAAAAGTTCGGCGACGATGCCATCCATCACAGGGGCGTGAGCGGCGACCGGTTTTCTGGTTAGCCGGTGAACCAGTTCGCCGGTTCCGTGGGACGCGGGATGTGGGATGTAGGACGAAGATCGTTGGCCAATTCGCCGGTTCCGAAGTATGTGGGAAGTGCCCGAACTGCGTAGGGGTTCAAGATATTGAACCCCTACGCTTTAATGATGATCTTATTTTCGTCCGCTATACGCTAACTCGGCGTTTACGCGGGTCTCGCGTATAGCATCCTGTCGGCCGTAAGTTCTGCCGTCTTTTTGCCGACAAGATTTTCCGCGATCTTTACAGCGAAGGCCGCCGCCGTTCCAGGACCGCGGCTCGTGATAACATTCCCGTCCTGCACAACATCAGTTTTTACGAATTCCACATCGCGCGGGAAAACATTCTCCATACCGGGAAAACATGTCGCCTTTCTGCCTTTCAGTATGCCCGTCGGCGCGAGCACAATGGCCGGAGAAGCACATATCGCGGCGACCAGTTTACCGGCCTTGGACATGCGCGAGATAAGGTCTTTCACCTTTATAGACGAGGCTAGGTTCTCCGCTCCGGGCATACCGCCGGGAAAAATAACAACATCCGGCAGACCGTCATACCTATCGAGAGTAATGTCGGTTTTTATCTCGATCCCATGCGCGCCTTTTATGATGCCGCCATCCAGTCCGGCGACTGTCACGTCCACATCACACCGCCGCAAGACATCCAGCGGCGTTATCGCTTCTACCTCTTCAAAACCCTCCGCCAGGACCATAAGCGCTTTCTTGACCATGATAAACCCCCTTAATTCGTTTCCGCCGCGAACAAGATAGTATTTTCCAGGACCTCGTCTATCCTTTTCTGATATATCTTTTTCTGGTCCGGGGCAAGACCCTTCCAAAAAGCCTTTTCAAGAGGGAGATCGCTGACTATAAGCGCCCCCGCCGAACGCCGGCCTATCGCTCGGGACGCGTTGAATACGGCGGAAAGTTCCATATCAACCCCGCGGAACCCGGCCTTGGCGACTTTTTCGATGTCTTTTCCCGACTGTACCGTTAACGACCCGATCGTAAAAACATCTCCCAAAAGTATCTTCGTGCCTCCCCGTGTCTTTTTCCCGAAAAAACTCCTGATCTTCGCGGTATACGCCTTATCCGCCGGGATGGAGACGTCCTCCTCAAGTACGGTACATATGTCCGAACCGCCTCTATAATACCTGCTAAACCCTTCCCCGTTAAAGGCCCTTTCCGGGATAAGTATGTCCCCCACGGCGCAGTCGTTCATCCCGCCGCAGACACCCGTAAAGATTATGTTCTCGACAGACGTTCTTTTCATCATAATGACAGCATCTCCGGCGAAACTACTTCCCATGCCAGTAAAAATAACCGCGACCTTCCTCCCGCGGCTTTCCCCGACGGAGCACGAATATATATGTCCCTTAAAAGATACCGCCCCCCGAAGAAAGACGTTCATCCTTTTTGTGGAAAATACGGGCGATAATATAACCGTCTCCGGGAACATTTCCGGAGCGCACCCGAAAGAATATTTAAATAGTTCACTGTTCGCCATGTTGCTCCCGTTTCCTCCTGCATTCGACACACTCTCCGCTAAGTCCCGGGTTCACGGCCCTGCAGGCGCGGCACAGCCAAAACCCATCGGGAACGCTCCTAAGTTCACGCCAGATCCTCATATAAAACATCGCTATCTTAAAAATAACAAAAATAAACGCGGCGCATACGCCGAAAATGACAGCCGAGACCAATCCGGGCAGACCAGGGAAAGCCGGGGTCATATCGATATTTATTCCGCGCGCCGCCAGTTTATCTTTTACGTTATTGTACGCGTCGCGATAGCTTTCGACCTTTGAAAACATCGAGGCTCTTATAAAATATTCCGAA
>CAZOMD010000012.1:3531-20657 GCA_964580895.1 uncultured Planctomycetia bacterium
CGAAATATGATATTTGCCGGCGTGAAATTTTTGAAGTTTTCCTAGATAGCTCTTATAGAACATCGCGGCGGTCTTAATGTCCCCGTTATTCTCATGCGTAAGGGCCAGCATAAAATCAGCGCCGAAATGTTCCGGCCAGATGCCCCGCGCCTTCATGAAATGCTTTTCGGCGTCGGGCAGAAGACCCTGAGTAAACGTGTCCATGCCGTTATTGAACTCGGTCATGAACCCTATAAGTTCGTTATATATCCTCTTGTCTTTAACCGCCTTTTTGAGAACATCTCCGCTAAAAACATATCTTTCGGAAGAGAAGAACCCTTCGTCCGGAAACGCCGCAAGCGGCAAAAGGAGAAATAATATCCAAGAGATGTGGAGTATGCCTGAAAAGACCGGATTTTTTGCGCGCATGGCCATATCCTTTTCAAAATGAAACGCCTCACATTGGCAGGAGGTTTCTATCCGGGATATGCCGGTGATATCTATAAAATTCCGAGCGATAATATCCTTTAGGTGAGGGCCTATCCCGGGGGCCAGTACCGCACTATAGCGAGACCTTATTCTATGTTCTTGATCAGCGCCAGAACTTTGTCGATCTCAAAAGGTTTATAAATTATCTCCGAGGCTTTTTCCTCGAGAGCCTTATGAACCATTTCATCGACCGAATACGCTGTCATCATGATAACGTGTGTTTCCGGCCTTATCTTTTTTATCTCCATAAGCGTCTGGACCCCGTCCATTTCGGGCATGCGGATATCGAGGAAAACCATATTAAAAGGTCTCGCTTTGACAAGTTCAACGGCCTGTTTGCCGCCATAGCATCCCTCCGCCTTGTAATTGCTGGCCTTGAGGATATCGCAGAAAACATCGGCGAAATCTTTATTGTCATCGACGATCAATATAAGAGGATTTTCCATTACGGCACCCCGCGTTTATAATCTCAACCGGTCCAGGTATATATAGCACTCGACTTAAAGATTTTACACTAATATATTTTTTTTGTCGATAGATTTCTCTATTAAAACGGACCGGGGGCGTCCAGTTTACGGCCGCCGTTTGTTTTTCCCGGGCTTATAAGGCTTTCGGCGATAAGCATGTCGATCGGTTTGGTTATTTTTATATTAAGCTTCGCCCCTTCCACGATCTTTACAAGCCCGCCCGCTAAAAATACCAGACCGCAATCATCCGTCGCGTCGGTAAAACCCTTTTCCTTCGCCTTCTCATGCGCTTTCAATATAACGTCGAGCCTGAACCCCTGCGGCGTCTGAACCCTGCGGAAAAGATCTCTCTCTGGGATCTCCCCGATAAAGTCGCCTTTTTTGACCACCATCGTGTCATCTATCCTGATAGCCGGACACGCCGCCCCAACCTCTTTGGCGGCGGCCAATACATCCTTTATGATATTATCCCCGATCAACGGCCTTACCGCGTCGTGTATCAGCACCAGCTCCATGCCCCGAGAACAGTCCCTGACCCCGAGATACGAAGACTCTTGGCGCGACGGCCCCCCCGGCAGTATTTTCGCTATTTTTTTCGCGCCGCAACGCTTGATCATTACCTCAAGTTTTTTGATGTGATCTTCCCGGCATACGATACATATCTCATCAATAAGCCCGTTCTTTTCGAACTTCTCGATGGAATATTGTATAATGGGTTTACCGGCTATCTCCAGGAACTGTTTGGGGACAATGTTCCCCATTCTTTCACCGCTCCCTCCGGCAAGTATCAACGCGGTCGTACCGTTCTTCATCTAGAACCTCTACCTTCCGATCGTCCGGCTATTTTATCAGCTAAAGACCAAAAACATACCTTTCTCCATTATTTTGAGCCCGTCGGCAAAAATATCCGGTTTTGTGATCACGCCATCGAGGTGTAGGGGGACATCATTCTTGCCGCCGAAAGAGAGATTGTTCCCCACCGCGATATGAGCCGTACCAATGACCTTTTCGTCCTCGAGGATATTGCCGACTATTCGCGCCTTAGGGTTAAGCCCTATGCCGAGCTCCGCCACAAGGTAAGCGAGGGGACCGACCTTATCAAGCCTCCGGCGGACAAGATCGGAGCGGTCACCTTCGATCCGCGACACCATGCCCGAATTAACAGTAAAGGTTATCGGCGCGGAAAGAAGACCCAGGCCCGGAAAAGAAGCGTCAACCACATACACCCCTTCGCATTCACATGGAGCGAACGCCACCTCACCTTCCGGTAAATTTCCATAAGCTCCGGGATAATCGAACACACCTCCGTCCTTGCCGAAAAAACCGCTTCCACCTACCTTAAATTTTATATCGGTGCCAAGTTCCGTATAAACCCTCACTTCGGCAGTTTTTTTCAGTATGTCATAAAGACAATTAGATCGTTCCCTCAGCTCCTTATAATCAACATCAAGGCACCTGTTCGCCGTCTCCTCGGTGATGGACGGCATGGTCGCTATACGCGCGCCCTTTCGCGTGGCCTCCCTCCTTGCTCGTGTGTGAGTGAGCGATTTCTGGGTCACAAGTATCTGAACATTGTATTCCAGCATTTTCTTGGCTACATCCTTGGGAGGTTCAGAAGCATGTTCCGCGGTAGGCTGTATCACGACTATCTCCGAAGAAGAAGTGATCCCGCGGGCATATTCGTAAAAGGCCCTGCCGATGGTTTCCTTTATCGTATCCGCTACGATAAGACACGAATCTTTTGAGGACAATTTTAACGATCTCTCGAAAACAGCTTTTATCGCGTTTTTATTTACCATATTTTCACCGGACTGTCCTGTTACATCTATATTTTCCCGGAAATAACACGAAATACGGCGTAAAACCCCCTAGGGCTAACCCTCACGCCTACCTCAATAGCCACACGCCGCAGATGATCATAACTACTCCTACCAGTTTGCCGGTGGTGAGCGCTTCTCCCAAGATAAAAAGGCTCAAGAAAAAAGCAATGAGCGGATAACATCCGGATACCGGCACCACAAGCGACACATCTCCCATCTTGAGCCCGTGATAGAACGTGATCTGCGCGACAAAGCTCGCGAGAAACCCGCTGGCGATAAGTAATACCATCGACTTCGTATCGACCGCTTTTATCTCCGCCGGTTTAACGGCAAATAGGGCCAGGATCAAAAGCCCCGCAAGAACCCCCAGGCATCTGAAAAATAGCGCCGTAAAAGGTTCGGTTTTTACCAGCCCGGCTTTTTCGAATATAGGCACTACGCCCCATATACACGCCGTAACTATCGCCCACAAAAACGCCGTCATGGATACTCCTCATTATTGCGGTTAACTAGTTCCTTAATTCGCTGGTTCGTTGGTTCAAAGGTTTAATAGCAAAGCGCGTGGCGCATAGCGTACGATTTAAAAGTCAAAAGTGAAAACGAAAAAGGGAAAACCACAAAAAAATTCAAAACTTTTTTAGCTCTTTGCTCATTGCTCTTAGCGTGTTGAACTTGGCACATTACACCTATAAGCTACGAGCCACGAGCTATGAGCATTTTTAATTCTTTCCTCTATTTTTTCTTCTCGCTTTCCGCCTTTTTAGTTTTAACTTGTATTTTTCCCTTTTTACTTTTACCTTTTAACTTTCCTTCGTTCCACCGAACTTCTGGTCTCTCTGCTTCTTGCCTCTTGTTTCTTGCTTCTTTCTTCCGGCTCTGACTCTCTGACTCTTAGCAACCTGACCAGCAAACCAGCGAAACCAACCGCGAACCATCAGAACTTAACGACCGGCACTTCCTTAGCCGATCCTTCAATTTCAAAATATTCGCGGGGCCCAGTAAGACCGCGAAGCGCCGCGAAAAAGCCGCCGAATACCGTACGCCTGTAAATGTTGAAATCCTGTACCGCGCCGTTATACCGCATTCTTTCGACCGATATCCGATTTTCCGTGCCCTCAAGCTGGGACTGAAGATCGAGAAAATTCTGGTTCGCCTTAAGATCCGGATAGTTTTCCGCCACGACGAGAAGCCTCGAAAGCGCCGATGTCATCTGGTTAGCCGTGTCTATTTTCTCTTTAAGTGTATCCGCTTCTCCCCATTGGCTCCTTAACTTAGTGACCCTGGAAAAAAGTTCATTCTCGTGCGCGGCGTAACCTTTTACGGTATTGACAAGGTTGGGCACAAGGTCATTCCTTCTCTGGAGCTGGTTTTCCACCTGGGCCCACGCCGAATTCACCTTTTCGTCGAGCGTGACCACGTTATTAAGACCGCCAATAAGCCATCCACCGGCTATAAGCAATATAAGAAATATTATCCCCAGAACTATCCAAACTGTCTTCATATTGTCCTCCCTTATTATTAGTTTAAAAGCATCGCGCATAGAGCATGGCGCATAGCGTTCTCCGGCGTATTATTGTATCACAGGACGTTCACTTAAGTTCAAATCCTAATATCTAAATACGAAATCCGAAACAAATCCAAAATTCTAATGTTCCAATGTCAAAAACTAACCGTTCTTTCGGTCATTCAGTTTTTTTGGTCATTTGGACATTGTTTCGAGTTTCGAATTTTATAATTAAACGCCGGCTACCCGATTAACTTCCTCTCGCCCCACGTCCGAGCGAGCCTGCCTGCAGACGATGAACCTCCACCGCCTTACAGCGGTGGTATCATTCTTTTCGGGCCCCGCCCGAGCCACTTTGCGGCACCCTGCTCTCACCCCCACCCTTACAGGTGGGGAACTCCCGCGTAATTAGAATCGCGATCGTCCCACGGAATGCCCCAACTCTAACTCTTTGACTCTCTGACCTTTAGACTTTTCGACTTTTTGACTATCCCTGCGTCCCACATCCCACGTCCAACGTCCTACGGAACAATAGGCGAACCGGCAACCACTCTACCACCGACCGCTCGCGCCACCGCCGCCGGAAAAACCTCCTCCAAAACCGCCGAATCCGCCTCCGAAAGACCCATGGCTCCCTCCCGACCAATATCCTCTCCTCGCACCGGGGCCCGTAAAGAAAAACAGAGTCCCAAACCTAAACCCGAATATCATTATAAAGAACAAAAGCGTCAAAACCCTACCCAAGACCTCTTTCCCCGGCTCTTTTTCCGTATAGTCTGTCCCGGTCAGCTCCAAAGAGGTAATGTCCACATTATACTCGGCTTCAATAAGTTTGACAATGCTGAGAACGGCGTTACGCACCCCGTCGGAATAGTCGCCGTTTTTAAACGCCGGGATAAGTATGTCCCTGATAATGACAGCGCTTTTGAGATCGGTGACCGCGCCTTCAAGGCCGTATCCTACTTCTATCCTGACCTCCCGGTCCTTTACGGCGATAAGCAGCAAGAGGCCGTTGTCCGCCCCCTTTTTGCCTATCCCCCAATCTTTAAAAAGCTCAACGGCATATTGCTCGATCGGGTCCGGCTTTATGGAATCCAGTGTCACGATAGAGATCTCAACGGCCGTTTTAGCCTCAACCGTTAAAAGAACGCGGCTGATCTCTTCGACAGCGGATTGAGATAAAATATGCGCGAAATCGTTGACAAACCCCGCAGGACGCGGGAAGCGGACATCCTTTCCCCAAACCATATCGCTTGGGAAAAACACCGAGGCCAGAAGCAATATAATTATCAGGGTTTTTGGGGCAGCTCTCCGAGTCATATCCTGTCCACCGCGTCCGAAAGTTTTTCAAGCTGAGCCAGAAAATCTTTTAAAAAAGTTTCCGCCGCCACGCCTCTTATTTTCACGCCGGCCCTTCTTCCTTTCAAGGCTTCCAGGAAAGACGAAACATCGATCCCGAGGTCATTTTTCAGCCTGTTAAGCACCTCTTCTTTACTCGCGGGCGGCGTTTCTCCGGACCTTATCCGCAACACATTACGAAAAACCGGGAAAAGCGCCCTGAGGGAAGAACTGATCAGGGCCTCCAATCCTTTCGCGGCCAAAGCCTGCTCAAGATACGCCTGTTTTATCGTGACGAGCTTCCCTTTCAGCTGGGTCTCACATTCCCTCCGCAAGTCTTCTTTCTTGACCTCTATCCCGCTAAAAACATCTTCCCCGAAAAGTACACACCGTGAATCCTTCATCGACATAAACTCAATCGGGAAAGAGTCAAGCGAACGTTTTATATAATCCGTCGTCAGAAATAGAGGCGCCGATATCTTTTTCCGCGCGGCTTTTTTTAGCGGCATTAACGCGGGTTTTAGCGCGTCTAGCGACGCGTCTTTAAGTACGACGGCGATATTTATATCGGATGTTTTAAGGTCGAAATCCGGCCCGGTAACACTACCGTAGGCTAAAATAGAAACGACCCCGTCGCCATATATGCCGCATAGCTCGGTTACAAGCTTAACCACGTCCCCGCGCACTTTGGCGGGAAGCCTATCGGTATTTATGATCTGCATAACGTCCCTTTCTTAACATTCTCGCGGCATTGGCCGCAGGATTTTTATTATACCCTAACATCCTTCCAATTAGAATTAAAATAAGGCCGCTTTGCAGGGAACCCCCGCATCGGAAAATCGCAACAGTTTAGCCCTCTGGTAAAGATGTCCGTCATTTCGGGTTCTGTCCGGATCTATCCTGCTTTTCGCGGAAAAAAATTTTACGTCCCTGGCGGAAGACCCAAGCTAGCTTACGTTGTAACAGTCTATCTATCAATACAATTTGTTCCGCGGATAGTTGACGCAGTGCGCTTATCACTATAGACCCCCCGCTAAACATTTACGAAAAATCCGGGTTAACGCTTAGCGCGCGGAGGGCGTGAGCGGGAGGATCCACCCCGGGCGGAGGGGCCCCACGAATGCCCTCAGCGCGCTAAGCGTTACGATTGGCTTATTACAAATTGACTATACCTCCTTAGCAATATATAATTGCGTTAATGAGACATAACGCGCTCCGGAATAAAACACGCATGAAAAAACACATATTCCTGAAAATTATATTATTTACTTTTTCCCTTTCCGCTATATTTTTCGCCCCGCAAGAAACAGAAGCTAGAAAAAACCCTCTGGTATTCGCCGGGAACGAAAAATTCGTGCCTTTCTCATATTTTTCGGAAGGCCTGCCGGCGGGGTTCTCGGTCGACCTTATAAAGATAATATCAGCCACGATCAACGAACCAATAACCATAAAACTCATGTCATGGGACAATTGTCTTACGGACCTTAGTTCCGGAGAGATCGACGGTCTAGTGGGAACGCCCGTATTAGAGAACGGCAGGGACTACCTCAGATACACCTCCGCTGTGACTAAAATGGAATACGGGATTTTCGTTGAATCGAGTACCGAGGATATCGACTCTCTCAAATCCCTCGAAGGTATGGTCGTGAGCGTATATAAGGAAAGCGCTATATTGGACCGCCTCCGGGCGGATAAACGTATCAAGGTTATAATTTCCGACTCCATACCCGGAGCCATAAAACACCTGAAAGAGAGAGAAGCAAAAGCGATAATCTCGGAAAAAGACATGCTAATCCACTATACCCTTTACGACAAGATCGAGAATATCAAACTGGCCGCCACTATAGATGACGCCACGCTCCAATTCTCACTTGCCGTTCGTAAGGATCACGAGAAACTTCTTAACGATATAAATCGCGCGATAAAACTCCTCGAAAATAACGGGACTTTGGAAAGGCTCCGGAAAAAATGGTTCACCATGGAACTCGCCTCGCCGTTCCCGTGGAAACAGGTTTCGACCGGCCTAGGCGGCATCACTGTGCTGATGAGCATCCTCCTGGGTGGGCTTTGGGTGGTTTCTCTTAACGCTACCGTCAAGGTAAAAACCAACAAGATACAGCTTATGAGCCAAAAGATGATGGAAAAGGATAAGCTTGCCGTGCTCGGGAAGCTCGCCGGACAGATCGCGCACGAGCTCAGGACGCCGCTCAGCGTGATCCATAATTCCGTTTTTTTATTACGTAAGGAAGGAAGCGATAACCGCGAAGTCTTCGAAAGAAGGCTCAACCTCCTTGAAGACAAGATAAAGCTCACAAGCAACATACTCGAGAGCATCCTGAGCTATTCCCGAGTAAAAGCCGAAGTCGCTACTACCGTTTCGGTAAAGGAATGCCTGGGAGAAGTGTTAAAGGATATAGAGATCCCTTCCGGGATCGAAAAGGACATATCTTTTGACGAGAACGTCCCTCTTCTCGTGTTCATTGATTTCCACCAGCTTTACAGCGTCATCCGCAATATTGCCGTCAACGCCATCCAGGCCATGGGAGAAACCGGCAAATTAAGGATAAAGGTGTTCCTCACAGGAGAGGATTCCTCCGTGAACGTGCGGATATGTGATACCGCCGGAGGCATCCCGAAAGAGATGCGGGACCAGATATTCAATCTGTTCTATACCTCGAAATCAACGGGAACCGGGTTAGGGCTTCCCATCTCGAAATCCATCGTAGAGACGAACAGCGGTAAACTTTATCTTGAAAGCACAAGCGAGAACGGTTCGTGTTTTCTGATAAAGCTTCCCTTGTCAAAAGCGTTTTGAGTTCTTCCATCCGCGAGGGTGAAAATTTAAATTTTATTCTTTGGAATAATCGATCAAGGTCGTGGGTTTATACCGGCCGATCTTTTCCTTATATGACAGAAAAGGAAGACCTATTATCGCGAATATCCCGGCCACGATCGCGCCATGGCGCTCTATCATTTCGGCCGTGGCTTTAAGTGTCCCGCCGGTCGCGATAAGGTCGTCCACTATGAGCCACCTCTTGCCGGGGATAAGATCGGATTCATGTATTTCCAATGTCGCGGTGCCGTACTCAAGCGAATAACTCTGTTCAATGGTCTTGCCGGGCAATTTGCCTTTCTTCCTGGCCAGGACCAGCGGCAGGCCTTTCCTCAGGGCGAACGGGGCGCCGACTATAAAACCTCTGCTCTCTATCGCTATCACGCCGTCGATACGTTCTTTTTTGTAAATATCTTCCATTTTGCCAAGAACGAATTTGAAGGCTTCGGGATTCGTGAATATACTTGTGATATCGTAAAAAAGTATGCCGGGCTTTGGGAAATCCGGCACTTTCCTGATGACCTTATCAAGATCCATAAGCACCCCCTCTTGGGAACAATCCGCTTGTTAGAATAATCTCAAAAACCATTCGTGCGCCGATATAAAAATGGTACCGAAAACAAGCGACACGATCCCCATGAGCTTGACCAATATGTTCATCGCCGGGCCTGACGTATCTTTAAACGGGTCCCCTACCGTGTCCCCAACGACAGCGGCCTGATGAGTCGCCGTTCCCTTCCCGCCCAGGTTCCCTGCCTCTATCCATTTTTTCGCGTTGTCCCACGCGCCGCCGCAGTTGGCCATCATGATCCCCAAGAGGACTCCTGTTACCGTCGCTCCGGCGAGAAAACCGCCGACAGCCTCGACGCCCAGGATAGTCCCCACAAGGAACGGGCTCACAACCGCCACTAAACCCGGAAGTATCATTTCCCTGAGCGCGCCTTTTGTGGATATGTCTATGCAAGCCTGGGTATCCGGCTTTGCCTTACCTTCCATCAGCCCGACTATTTCCCTGAACTGCCTTCTTATCTCCTGTACCAGCTTATCCGCGGCCCTGCCTACCGCTTTCATCGTCAAAGAGGCGATAAGAAAAGGTATTAGCGCTCCGATAAAGAGACCGACGACCGGCAGCGGTTTCGCTAGGTCAATGGCCTTGAGCCCGGTGACTTGCTGGAACGCGGCAAAAAGCGCCAGCGCCGTAAGCGCGGCAGACCCTATCGCGAACCCCTTACCTATGGCGGCGGTAGTATTTCCAAGCGAATCCAGTTTATCCGTGATCTTCCTGACGCTCTTATCCAGACCCGCCATTTCCGCTATCCCGCCGGCATTATCGGCTATCGGCCCGTAAGAATCGGTCGCCATGACTATGCCGATAGTGCTCAACATGCCGACGGCCGAGATAGCTATCCCGTAAAGTTGGGCGAAATGATAGGACACAAGTACCGCCACGCTTATTGTAAGTATTGGAAGCATGGTGCTCTCGAACCCGACCGCCAGGCCCGCGACTATAGTTGTCGCCGGACCGGACTGGGCGCTATTAGCTATTTCCTGCACAGGCTTCCCTGACGTAAAATACTCGCTCTCTATGCCGATAAGTATTCCTGCCGCGAGCCCCGAGAATACCGCCCAGAAATTCCCTAACGCGCCAAAGATGGACTTTGACGCGATATACGCGCCTACGATAAAAAGACCGGCCGCGACAAAGGTGGCGTTCCTCAAAGCTGATTGCGGGCTAAGCCTCTTTAAAAAATTCATGGAAACGACGCCTATCATCGACGCCACAAGGCCTATAGTGATAAGTATTATGGGATACGAGACTGTTTTTAAGGGATCGACCATTATGGCTCCTATTGCCATAGCCGCGATAACGGCGCCCACATAAGATTCAAAAAGGTCCGCGCCCATACCGGCGGTATCACCCACGTTGTCACCCACGTTATCGGCGATAACGCCCGGATTACGCGGATCATCTTCCGGTATGCCGGCCTCGATCTTCCCCACAAGATCGGAACCCATATCCGCCGCTTTAGTGAAAATGCCGCCGCCTACGCGCGCGAAAAGAGCTATGGAACTCGCCCCGAGGGCAAAACCCGTTATAACTGAAGTGTCGGATGTTATCCGGTACCATACTCCTATACCCACCACTCCCAGGGCCGCTATGGTTATCCCCATGACCGAACCGCCCTTGAACGCGACGCTCAGGGCCTCGCTTATCCCGGAAGCGCGCGCGGCCTCACATGTCCTGGCATTGGAACGGGTAGCAGCCTTCATGCGTATAAAGCCGGCAAGCATCGAGCAAAAAGCCCCGGAAATATAGGCCACGGCGGTCTGCAAAGAAAGGAACCAGGCCATAACGAAGAACATCACTGCCACAAATACGGCGATTATCTGGTATTCTCTCTTAAGAAAGGCCATCGCCCCTTTATGCACTTCGTGCGATATATCTCTCATCTTTTCCAGCCCTTCCGGTTTCCTTAATATGCTGAAAAAACTTAGTAGCGCGAACAAAAGCCCTGCGAGCCCGAGCAAAGGTACACTTATCATGTATCACTCCTTGTTTGATTTTTTCGGCACAACTCCATGTCATGCCATGCGAGGGTAAAACAGATGACAAAATATCACATTTAAGGATCTTTTGCAATATTAAAATAGACGTGAACTCACGGACCATAGACTACCGACCATAGACAATAGACCATGCTTTTAGCGTATAGTCAATATCACCTAGCGCACAGCGTTTTCCGTCGTATCATTGTATTGTAGGACGTCCACTCACTTCGTTCGTTGGGACGTGGGACGTTGTTCAATCACGCCCTACGTCCAAGTGAATGCAATGAGCGGACGTCCTACGTTCTACGGAACTTCCCGCCTCTGACTCTCTGAATCTTTGAATCTCCGCATCTCTACAACGAACCGGCTCACCGGCAAACCGGCCAGCCCGTTATAACACTCGCCGCTTGACTTATTGCCCGGGGCGTATTAAACTTCAGGGTATACTAGAGGAGGACGCGATATCTCATGAGGAAAATATTGCTTTCAATAGTATTGGTTTTCGCGGCAGTATACGCGTACGCCGGGGAAACCCGGCTCGGCGTCTGGGTAACGGTGTTTACGCCCGAAAGGGTCCTTTTTTCCAAAGAGAACGCCGATAAACTGGTTTCTTTATGTGATGAAAGCGGGGTCAAGGACATATATCTGCAGGTTTACAGGGCCGACAAGGCATATTACGACTCCGCGATAGCCGACAGAACGCCTTACGAAGAGCTTTCCCGTTCCGCCGGATGCGATGTGATAGATTACCTTATCGAAAAAGCCGGGGATAAAAACATAAGCGTCCACGCCTGGATCAACGCTCTTTCCATATCACAGAACAAAGAAGCTAACATTATCAAAAAGCTCGGCAAAGGGGTGTTGACAGTTGATCAATACGGCCGGCTCCCCGCCGCCGAGACAGGAAAAGACGGGCTGGACAAATACTATATAAGAGAAAATCAACTGTTCCTGGAACCGGGCGACAAACGCGTACGGGATTATATAACTTCCATCGCCGTGGAAATAGTGAAAAGATACCCCGGGCTTAAAGGCCTTCAGTTGGATTACGTTCGGTATCCCGCCGTAGTGCCTTTTGTCCCGGGTTCGCGCTTCACCTCCCACGGCATAAGTTACGGTTACACGGACGCCAATCTCAAGGCCTTTAAAGATTCCTCCGGGCTTCTGGCCTCAGGCATGGAGGATAAACGGCAAAATCACAAAAAATGGGACGACTGGCGAAGAAGCAATATTACCGAACTTGTCCGCGGCATATCGGAAAAAACACGTTCGGTTTCGCCGTCGATCCGGATCTCATGCACAACAGTCCCTTCCGCCGAAAGGACATACCTCACGACTTTTCAGGACTGGACGTTGTGGCTAAAAAAAGGATATGTCGACAACGTGACGATAATGAACTATACCGACGATCCCGCGCTCATGACGCTTAATTCCAAGTCCATGATGATGTCCGATGTCCCCGGGAAAGTGCACATAGGCATAGGCTCTTACCTTCTTAAAGATGATATAAGAACGTTGAAGGAAGAGATCCTCGCCGCTCGGGAACTTGCCCCGGGAGGGATCGTCCTATTCTCGTATGACGAATTAGCCCCTGACGGGGATTTAAGATCGTTCCTATCCAAGAATTTCGGCCATGAAAAGTAAGCATAAAAAGTACATCCGGAACAATATCGGTAAAAAAACTGCCGAGAGGATCGCCAAGGACCTCGGAATAAGCGAGGGTGAGATAACGGCGTTCCTCCTCGCGGAGAGCCCCGCGAGATCCCCTCTCCAGCATGCCGGATCAGGGATAGACACGGCCCAAAATACTACATCCGGAAAAATTAAGTTCGCGCATATACTCATCATCTCCATGCTGGGGTTCTTAATATACAGCAATATCCTTTCCGGGAAATTCGTCTGGGATGATTATGTCCTCGTACGGAATAACGGTTACGTCAGCGATACCTCCCATCTCGGGGAGATCTTTAAAGGCGCGATATCCACAAACTTCATCTCGTTCACGTTCTACCGGCCGCTGCAGATGTTATCCTACGTCATGGACTTTTCCATATGGGGCAATAACCCAGCGGGGTTCCATTTAACGAATATCCTGCTCCATGTTCTTGTCGCTCTCGCGTTGTACTGGATGGTCTCCGTGCTCCTCGGCGACCGCCTCTCCGCGTTTTTGACCGCCGTGCTATTTACCGCGCACCCGATCCATACCGAAGCAATAAGCTACATATCGGGCAGGTCCGACCCGATGGGCGCGCTTTTCTTCCTTCTGGCGTTCTTGTTCTACGTCAAGAAGATACGGACCGGGAAGGTTCTTTTCCTTTTCCTTTCGCTGGCGGCGTACGCCTCGGCCTTATTATCTCGAGAGAACAGCCTTTTTCTCATTCCGGTCATATGCCTGTACCACTTTATTTTTCGCGAAAAGATGCGTCAAAAAGACCTGGCGGCGCTTTTGATCATAACCATACTTTACGTGATTTTGCGGGTCACGGTGGTCCATGACCTGGCGGCTGTCCTAGGCCTGCCTTCCGCGAAACTATATCAGCGTATACTGGGGTTATTTGTCGCCATGGCGAATTACGCGAGGCTTTTTGTCTTGCCCCTTGACCTTCACATGGAATACGGAAGCATAATCTTCCATCTCGACGAACCAAAGGTATGGATAGGCTTCGCGTTGATAGTTTCTATTTTATTTTCCGCGAAAAAACTATGGGAAAAGGGCGACAAGCCTTCGCTCTTCGCGCTTTCCTGGTTCATATTAACGCTTTTACCGGTCTCGAACATATTCCCGATAAACGCTTATATGGCGGAACATTGGCTGTATCTTCCCTCGGTGGGCATCTTTTTGCTGACGGCGAGGGGGCTAAGCGGGCTTTTTCGTAACCGGGCCTCAAGACCGGCCGCGCTAATCATATCTTCCGCCGCGATCGCCATTTTAGCGCTGACTACCCACGCGCAGAACAATTACTGGATGGACCCTTTGTCGTTCATCCAGAGGACCTTGAAATACGCTCCTTTTAGCGGAAGGATGTATACCAACCTGGGGATAGAACTTGATGGTGTCGGAAAAAAAGAAGAAGCCATAAAGGCGTATGAAAAAGCTATCGAGCTTAACCCTGAATATCCGCTGGCATACAATAATCTCGCCGCGCTTTATACCGGTAAAGGTGAAACGCGGAAAGCAATATCGCTGTACAACAAGGCCCTGGCCATAAATCCAAGATATTTTGACGCTTACTTTAATCTCGCGATAAGCTACGGCGAGCTAAACGATTACCGGAACGCCATATTGTTCTATAAAAAAGCTCTGGAGATAAAACCATACTACGCGACAGCCCACAACAATATCGCGGCGGCATATTATGAACTAGGCGAATACGGCCTCGCTGTGGAACATTTTGATAAAGCCGTTGAACTCGGTTTTACCCCTCACGAATCTTTCTACGAGATCCTCGCTCCGTATAGGAAGAAAAAAGAATAGCGATTAGCTGGTTCCGCTGGTTGCGAAGATTCAGCGAGTCAGAGCGGAAGAAGCAAGAAGCAAAGAAGGACTAAGTTAGCCAGCGAACCAGCGAACCGATTACCCCGCGGCCTTCCTGAGACGGTTCATTACGGCGAGACCAAGACCTTTTTCCTTTATCCCTTCGGCGATAATAACATCCATCCCGTCGGAATCCATTTCCCTGAGAACAAGAAATAATCGCGCCGCGCATATCTTCGCTTCTTGGGAAGGACCAAGAACTTTAACGTTATATTCCCGAAAGTCTTCGGCGTGCTCAAGAACGGCTATGACCCCGACCTTTCTGCCCGAATGCGCCGCTTCCCGCGCGATAGATATCACCTTTCCCACCTGACCTTCGCCCTCCTCGGCGATCACAACTTTTGCGCGCGGAGAATAATGTTTCGCGTAGCTCCCGGGGGCGTTCCCGCCGCTTCCCGAACCTATCCTGACATCCGTCCCGGGCAATACTCTTTTGATAAGTTCGACATCGATCCCTCCCGGACGCAACACAACTATCTCTTTATCATTTAGTTCGACAATAGTGGATTCTATCCCTATCTCGGTACTGCCGCCATCGAGTACCAGGTCGATACGCCCGGCAAGATCATCCACGACATGTTTCGCGGTCGTAGGCGAAGGTCTCCCAAAGATGTTCGCGGAGGGCGCCGCCAAAGGCACCCCGGCTTCCAGGATAAACTCCCGGGCTATGGTGTTTGACGGCATGCGTACAGCGACAGAATCAAGGCCCGTCGTAACGATGTCCGGGACGATATCGGTCTTTTTCAATATCAGCGTCAACGGCCCCGGCCAGAAACATTCCGATAATCTTTCCGCCTGGTAAGGCATTCTTTTCGCGAGTCTTTCAAGATCTTTTATGTCGGCGATATGCACGATGAGCGGATCGTCAAGCGGTCTTTTTTTCGCCTCAAAAATACCAGCGACCGCTTTTGGGTCGAGCGCGTTAGCGCCCAAACCGTACACTGTTTCCGTGGGGAACGCTACCAGACCTCGATTATGGATGACTTCGACCGCCTGGGCTATTTTTGTACGGTCTATGTTATGCGGATCTATCTTTAATATTTTAGGCTTCATGGCCTTTGCGAGATGCTCGAAAGAACATCCTCAAGGTTTTTCCCGGTAAGTATTTTATACGCCTGAAAATATTTTTCCCTCGTCTTCTTTACTATCTCGTCCGGGAGTTTGGGCCCGGGGGGAGTTTTATCCCAATCAAGCGTTTCGAGATAATCACGGACAAACTGCTTATCAAAGCTCTTCTGCCCCTTGCCCGGGTTGTATCCGTCCACAGGCCAGAACCGCGACGAATCCGGCGTAAGCACCTCATCCATAAGGATGATCTTGCCGTCAGCCACGCCAAATTCGAATTTCGTATCGGCGATTATGATCCCTTTAGACTCCGCGTAATCCCTGGCTTTTTTGTATATCTTAAGGCTCGCTTCTTTAAGCGTACGGAACACTTTATTGCCCACCTCTTTTTTCATCTCTTCCTGCGAGATGTTCACGTCGTGCCCGGCATCGGCTTTAGTTGACGGGGTAAAAAGAGGTCCCGGGAGTTTTTCAGACTCTTTAAGACCGGCGGGGAGTTCTATCCCGCATACGGACCCGCTTTTCTGATAATCTTTCCATCCGGACCCTGAAAGATATCCCCTGACAACACATTCCACGAGAATAGGCTTGGCTTTCTTTACCAGCATGGCCCGCCCCGCCAAGACCCCCCTGTAAGGGCTCACCCTCGGTTCTATCCGGACTATCTCGTCTATGTCCGCGGTTATCATGTGGTTCCCGATGATATCTCTGGTAAAATCGAACCAATAAACCGATATCATGTTAAGAACACAGCCTTTCTCGGGTATCCCATTGGCCATTATAACATCGAACGCGGATATCCTGTCGGTAGCCACGAAAAGTAGTTTATCCCCGAGATCGTATACTTCCCGCACTTTACCTTTTTTGAATATCTTTAGACCAGGTACGTCAAAAGAGAGAAAAGCTGTTTTTTGGCCCATCGCGCCCCTTAAATTACCAGACCAGATTTCCGGATCCTGACAGTTTAAACAAGAGTCAATTCGTAAATATCGGGGATAAAACCCGGGATATTTGAGAATTGACGATATATGTTATAATAGAAAATTAGCGGTGTCAAATATTTCCCGTGTAGTTTCCTGGCTCCAAAAGACGTGGGACGTAGGAGGTCCGCTCGCGTCGCTCGCTTGGACGTAGGACGCAATTGAACGACGTCCCACGTCCCAACGAACGAAGTGAGTGGACGTCCTACAATACAACGATACGACGGAAAACGCTGTGCGCACCCTGCGATTAACGATACCCATTGATTTTTAGCCTGAACTTTGGGATAATCAATCTGTTCGACGCGCCCCGGCCAAAACCGGGGTTCACTCAAGGTTGATCTTGAGCGGAGCCAAACGTGTCAACTTAACGTTCTCCATATCCAGAGGGCAAAATGAAGAAACATATTGTTTACATATTATTTTTGCTGTTTCAAACGGCCTTCCTGATCTCCGGTTGTTCCACGGACCTGATCAATGTCCCTTCCTTTTTCGGCGTGAACATACATGACCTGGAGGAGGCTCGCCAGAAGGGTGAAACAAAAATAATAAATATCGACCGCGAA
>CAZOMD010000012.1:20667-33889 GCA_964580895.1 uncultured Planctomycetia bacterium
ACGCCCCCATCGAGACCCCTGCGATGGAGCGCATCGAGGTGCTCAAGGGATCGGGCGATGCCGAGAACGAGAAGCTGATGTTCGAGGTCCTGAAGCGGGGCGAGAAGCTGGAGGAGGCCCGCCAGAAGGGTGAAACAAAAATAATAAATCTCGACCGCGAAAAAACATTCGACCTCCTCATCGAGATCGTTTCGGACAACGATCTAAAGATCTATAAGAAATACCGGACAAAAGGCGTTATCATCGTTATGGGTATCCCAAAACAAACGGACACGACCGCTGTCGGGGTATTCACGGATAGCGTCGAGGGCGGGACAAAGATAACGTTAAGCTCGCCTAGTTCTTCCGCCGTCAAGAAAGTAAAAGAAATGGTCTTCTCTGATCACCGCGTTAGCGAAAGTTCGGTTTAGGGAATAACTCTTCAGAAAACGAAGTTCCATTCTACCTTGGAATATTTCATGTCGACAAGTTTCCTTAGTTCTTCGACCATAGCTGGGGTCGGGATAAAGAGGTCGGAAGGATCTACCTTCATGGCTTTTATGACCGCGCGTTCAAATCGCGCGGCCGCTAAACCTGTATTACGCATGAACTCTTCATGCGTCCGCCCCTCACGGTAGCGAGGTTCAACCGACGGTAATTTTATCCACCGGCTGACCTTACCCAGGGAGAGCGCCGTCAAAAAAGTCCCATGATGGAGAAAATAGTTTTTTTTCCTGGCCTGGGCGTTCCCGGATATTTTTCTTCCGTACACCGAGAGATCGGATATCGGCTCGAATACAGAAGGGACGCCTTCCTCTCCCAAAGCATGGGCCACTTTACCGAGCAAGGCCCGGTATGATCCGCCTATACTTTCCATGGCTTTGTCCCTCTTGTAAGAGACCACCATCGAGAAGTTCACGCAGCCCGGCCCCTGTAGGACGGTGCCGCCGCCGGATATGCGCCGTACTATCTTTATGCCGTCCGCTAGACAATTTTCCTTGAAACAATCTTCCTCCACGCGGGAGGACCTCCCTATCACAATAAAATACTCCCCGGCTTACCAGAACCTGAGGGTTTCTCCGATCTCTCCGTCCTCGGCCTTTCTCAATAAAAGTTCATCAAGGGCCACAAGTTCTTCCGGCGTTCCTAAAGGATATTCAACAAGTTTCATCATGGAATAAAATCAAAAAATCCGAGTTTTAAAGATTGTCCCGTCGCCTTATTTTTTTGGGGGAAGAAATGCTATGTCCATGTCCCTCGCGGCTTTTACTTCATCGGGCCGCGAAATAGGCGCGTTCTTCGGAAAATCCTTGAAGCCCTCGGGGTTGCGTTCGGCAAGCTCGGCAAGTTCCGTCATCACCGCGATAAAATTATCCAAGGTCTCTTTCGATTCGGTCTCGGTAGGCTCAACCATAATAGCCTCCTTGACTATCAGCGGGAAATATACGGTCGGCGGATGGATCCCTCTGTCTATCAGGGCTTTCGCTATATCGATCGCGTGGACGCCTTTACTCGCCTGGCGTGACGCCGAGATCACGAATTCGTGCAGGCAGTTCTTACTATAAGGCACGTCATAATATTTACCAAGGCGGCTCTTTATGTAGTTGGCGTTCAGCACGGCGTTCTCGCTTATTTCCGCGAGCCCCTTACCCCCGAGAAGAAGTATATACGCGAACGCCTTGAGAAGCACAAGAAAATTACCATAGAACGGCGATATGTGCCCTATAGATAAGGCCTCGCCGGGATCGAGAAAATATCCCCCCTTATTGTCCCTGGCTATACGCGGCACAGGCAAAAACGGTATAAGTTCCTTTTTTACCCCCACTGGACCGGCCCCCGGTCCGCCTCCTCCGTGAGGCGTCGCGAACGTCTTATGCAAGTTGAGATGGACTACGTCAAACCCTATGTCGCCGGGTCTTGTTTTGCCGATGATCGCGTTAAGGTTCGCACCGTCATAATACATGAGCCCCCCGGCCTTATGCGTAAGATCGGCTATCTCTTTTATCCGAGGATTAAATATCCCCAAAGTATTCGGGCAGGTCAACATGCAGGCGGCTGTTTCCGGGCCAAGCCTATTTTTGAACGCGTTGATGTCCATCACTCCGTTTTCGTCGGAAGGTATCGCGACCACCTCATATCCCGCCACTGCGGCTGAAGCCGGGTTGGTCCCATGCCCGGAATCTGGTATTAAAACATATTTTTTTTTGTTCCCCTTATTCTTGTGATACGCGGCTATCATCATTATCCCGGTCAGTTCGCCGTGCGCGCCGGCCATAGGTTGCGTCGTGTAAGCGTCCATGCCGGTTATCTCCGAAAGGAACCCTTCCAATCTGGATATGACCTCGAGCGCCCCTTGCGCGAGCTTCGCCCCCGAGACCAACTGCGGGCTTAAGGGATGCAGCGACGTGAACTCGTCCAGGGCCGCTATCTTTTCGGTGAATTTAGGATTGTATTTCATCGTGCATGACCCGAGCGGATAAAAATTCGAATCGACCCCGAAATTCAGCTTCGACAACCCGGTAAAATGCCTGACGACCTCGGGTTCGGACACGTTCGGCAGATCCGCGTCGCTCCCGCGCCTATACTTTGCGTTTATATCCGCCTTGCACGGCACATCTAACCCGGGAAGCGTTGTCCCTTTTCGCCCGGCCCTCGAGATCTCGAAGATAAGTTTCATAAAACGCTCCTCAGGGCGCCGGCAAAGAGATCTATTTCCTCTTTAGTCCGTTTTTCCGTCACTGCCACAAGAATATATTCCTTAAGATCGTTATAGAACCTCCCGAGCGGCACACCCGGAGCTATCCCTTTTTTTATAAGTTCTTCTATCACCGCGTCGGGCGATTTGGGTAATCTTACTATAAACTCATTAAAAGTAGGTGAACTTCTCTTTACCTCGACGCCCGGGATCTTCCCGATCTCTTGTTTCGCGTATTCCGCTTTATCCGCTGATAGTTCCGCTACCTTCTTTATCCCTTCTTTTCCGACGAGGCACATATAGACAAGCGCCCTCAGCGCGCATAAAGCTTCGTTGGAACATATATTGGAATTGGCCTTCTCCCTGCGTATGTGCTGTTCCCTAGCCTGTAAGGTAAGCACAAAACTCCTGCGGCCTTTCGTATCGGTCGTGGCCCCGGCAATGCGTCCCGGCATTTTTCTGACCAGGTCCTTTCTGGCCGCCATAAAACCCAGATAAGGCCCGCCGAAAGAAAGGGGTATCCCGAGGCTCTGCCCTTCACCTGTCGCTATATCAGCGCCGATCTGGCCGGGGGTTTTCAAGATCCCCAGAGATATCGGATATACGCTCTCAATGAGCAGCGCGCCTTTTCCGTGACACGCCTCCGCGATATCGCTATGGTCGTCCACCGCGCCGAAATAATTCGGGTTCTGCAGGATTACCGCCGCCGTCCTCTCGTCAAGATGCTTCTTTATCATCTCTCGGCTACTCTGCCCGTGCACGACCGGTGTTTCCTCGAACTCGATGGAAAGATTCGACGTATAACAATACATCATCTTCCTGTATATGGGGTTTACCCCGCCGTCCATTATTATTTTCTTCCTGCCGGTGGAACGGACAGCCATCATTGCCGCTTCATAAAGCGCGGTCCCGCCGTCATAAAGAGACGCGTTTGAAACATCCAGGTCCGTGAGCCGGCAGATACAGCTCTGGAACTCATAAATAGCCTGAAGCGTTCCCTGCGACGCTTCGGGTTGATACGGGGTATACGCGGTATAAAATTCCGAACGGGAAACCAGCGCGTCTACGGCAGCCGGGATAAAATGATCGTAAAACCCGCCGCCGAGGAAAGATATAAGCCCCGTCTTATTCCTGCGGGATAGGCCTTTGATATGCTCGGTAACCTCGAACTCGGACATGCCTTCCGGAAGATCAAAAGACTTTGCCCTCAATTCCTTCGGGATACCTTTAAAAAGCCCTTCTATCCCCTCATGTTTTATCCCGATAGCCTCGAGCATTTCCGCGCGATCCTCGTCGGAATGTGGAATAAAGCTCATCTACATTACCCTCCCAAATATTCCCTGTATTCTTTCTCGCCCATAAGACTATCCGCTTCACGCTTATCGTGGACCGAGACCCGGCAGATCCATCCATCCCCGTAAGGCGACTTGTTAACGATCTCAGGTTTATCGTTCAACGCCCCATTTACTGCTATTATCTTTCCTGAAATCGGCGCATATATATCGCTGGCCGCCTTGACCGATTCCACGGTAGCGAAACTATCGGCCTTTTTTACTTCCTTACCTATCTTAGGAAGTTCCACGAATGTTATATCCCCTAGTTCGGACTGGGCGTGATCCGTTATCCCGAACACGGCCTCGCCGTTCTCTATCCTGACCCACTCATGCTCTTTTGTATATTTAAGTTCTTTTGGTATCATCAGCCCTCCTTAAAAAGGTTTATATATCGGGATATCCGTAATGACCGCCCCTACCGCGACATCTCCGTCCGTAAGCACTACCTTCTCCGCGGCGTTGGAAAAATTTTTATCGATATAACATAGCCCTACACCTTTCTTCAAGCACGGAGAGAACGTCCCGCTCGTAACTTCGCCTATCTTTACTCCGCCGGACGTAACGTCAAAATGACTGCGCGCGCTCCTTCTCCCCTCGCACATGAATCCTTTCAATATGTATTGCGTACCGTTATTTTTCGCGAGGGTTACCGCCTCTTTGCCTATAAAATCCTTGCCCATGAACACGAATCTGGAAAGATTGGCCTCTACCGGAGTCCGCCGCTCATCTATGTCATTGCCATAAAGGGAATACCCCATCTCCATTCTCAGCGTATCCCTTGCCCCTAACCCGGCCGGCTTCACTCTTTCATCCGCTAGAAATTTTTCCCATAATGTTTCGGCGTATTTTTTATAAAAAAACAGTTCAACCCCGTTCTCTCCCGTATACCCGGTACGGCTTATAAGAACGTCCGCGCCGCTTATCTTTACATCGGTGAAATAATATCTCTTTAACCCGTTCAAGATATCCTTACCGGTGATATCCCTTATCACATCGCCTGATAACGGGCCTTGTACGTCTAACTTGGCGATTTCATTTGATCTGTCGGAGAAAATCTCGGACGATACCAGATTTTTCAATATCCACGTTCTATCTTTTGACGTTGTCCCGGCGTTCACGACAAGCATGAACTCGTCCCGGCCCGTCTTAAAAACTATAAGGTCGTCTATTATCCCGCCTTTCTCATTCAGCATAAAACCGTACCTGCATTTTCCCACCGGCATATCGTCTATCCGGCAGGTAACAAGCTTATTGACCTCGTTTTCGGCGGACGGGCCTTTTACCACGAATTCCCCCATATGACAAATATCAAAGATGCTGACCATTGTACGGGTATGTATGTGCTCCTCGATTATCCCCCGGTATTGAACAGGCATGGACCACCCCGAAAAAGGGATCATTTTCGCGCCTAATCCGACGTGTCTGTTATAAAGCGGGGTTCTTTTTAATCCAAGCGCTTCAGTGGGCATTTGTGTTACCTGCCTTAGAGTTATATGGTCTCATTATAGATCATACCTTTTCGTTGTCAAGTTCGCTTGCCTTTACCCAGCATGCGGTAAGCTTCAAGCGCCCGATAAGAACTGCGAACCATGGGACCGGCCTGAACCGCGCCAAACCCCATCCCCAGGGCTTTTCCCCTTAAAGAACCGAATTCCTCGGGGGTATAATATTTCCGTACGGGCCAGTTGCACTTATCCGGGCTTAAATACTGACCGATGTACAGAATGTCCGCGCCCTGGGACCGGATATCATACATCGTCCGGGCGATATCATCAGAAGTCTCTCCCAACCCGACAATAATGGACGATTTTAGTACAAAGTCATTTTCGGCAGACTTAAAACCCGCCAAGGATCCAAGAACATCTATGGAGTTCCTGTAATCGGACGCCGGCCTTATCTCCTTGTAAAGCCTTTCAGGCATCTCAATGTTATGGCTTATTACATCCGCTCCCGAGCAAGCTATTCTCTCCAAAAGCGCCCCTCTAGCGCTAAAGTCGGGAATAAGTATCTCTACGATCGTATCCGGAGAGATTTTTTTGACGGCTCTAACGGTATCTATGAACTCGCCTGAACCTCTATCCTCGAGATCATCCCGAGTAACCGAGGTTATAACGGCATATTTAATAGCCAATCGCTCTACCGCATTAGCTATCCTTTCGCCCTCCCCGCGATCCGGACTGAGCGGTTTTCCTTTCGAAACGCCGCAGAAAAGACACCCCCTGGTGCATATCTCCCCCAATATCATAAAGGTAACGTGTTTTTTTTCCCAGCATTCTCCCCGGTTGGGACAGGCCGCTTCCACGCAGACGCTTGAGAGCCGAAGATCTTTGAGCGTTCCCTTTACCTCGGCGTAGGCTTCTCCAAAAAGAACACGGCCTTTTATCCATGACGGTTTGGCCGCTGCATCTGTTTTAACCGTGCCGCTCACATCCATGCGCTATCTCCCTACGCCATATGCGCGCCTTTTGCCATTCTGCGTTCTACCATTTTTCTGAGGCGGACCGCGTCATGCGGGGCATTGGCGTCCCTATCATTATTGAAATACGCGTAGACCTTTTTCCCTTCCGCGAGAGCGTCGGTAATGAACTTCGCCCACTTCCCCAAAAGCGCGTCATCATAACGACCTTCGGATACGCCTTCCGTCCCGTGAAACCTTATATAACACAAGGGGCCTATACTGACGGGCGGCGTCTCGGAACCTTTCATGTCATGAATACCAAGCGACATTTTATTTTTAGAGAGGACCTTGTATACTGCGTCGTTATACCAGGATCTATCCCGGAATTCGAAAACATACTCCAGATCTTTCGGCAAAAGTCCCACGAATAGCTCCAGCCGCGCCGGATTTGCCGTCCACCTCGGCGGCAACTGGAACAGTATGGGCCCTAAATTATTGCCGAGCACACGCATCCTGGACAGGAACCTTTCAAGCATAGGTCCGGGGCGATTAAGTTTTTTCATGTAGGTTATGAAACTGCTCGCTCTGGCGGAAAAAACAAAATCGGCCGGGACCTGGGCCAGCCAAGCCGAAACGGCCGACTTTTCGGGGAAGAGATAAAATGTACTGCTGATCTCGACCGAAGAAAAAACGGTCGCGTATTCCTTCAGCCATTCCTTGCGTTCAGACGCCAGTGGATAGAATCTTCCTCTCCATTCCTCGTAATCCCATCCGGAACAGCCGACACAAAAGACAGGGTTCTTGCTCATCTCTGCTCTTTCCCAGTTATTCCCCTGGATAGAAAGATCTATAAAACCAAGCCCGCCGGGACTATACGGCCGATACGAATATCCTCATACTCCGCGCTAAACTCGCTCCATCGGTTTAAAACCGCGGAATAACACTACTTCTTCTCGCAGGAAGCGATCTTTCTTTCCGAAAGATATTTATAAAGCGCGTAATGGTCTTTGATCTGGTCTTGCGCTTTCTCAAGAAGGACCTTCGCCCTATCTGGATCGATGTTTTTAAGGATCTTGTACCGGTTCTCGTTGTATATATATTCTTCCAGTTTAATGCTGGGCTCTTTGCTTTCAAGCGTCATGGGGTTTTTCCCTTCCCCGCACAAGGATGGGTTGTACCTAAAAAGAGGCCAATGCCCTGACGCTACGGCCCTTCTTTGCTCTTCGTTCCCGTTTATGATGTTATATCCGTGCGCGATGCAATGCGAATACGCGATGATAAGGGCCGGCCCGTCATAAGCTTCGGCTTCGATAAAAGCCTTTATTGTCTGCGCGGGATCCGCTCCGAGAGCGACCTTGGCCACATACACATACCCGTAACTTACCGCCATGAGGCCGAGGTCCTTTTTCCCGATCGGTTTCCCGCCGGCGGCGAATTTAGCGACTGCTCCCATCGGCGTCGATTTTGAGGCCTGTCCCCCCGTGTTTGAATATACCTCGGTATCTAGGACTAGAAGTTTCACGTTCTTCCCCGAGGCTAACACATGGTCCAATCCGCCGTAACCTATATCATACGCCCATCCGTCGCCGCCTACTCCCCAGACGGAACGACCGATGAAATAATCCGCCACGGAAACGAGTTCTCCGCAGTCGAAACAATCGCATTTCGCGAGAAGCGTTTTGATCTTCGCGATCTTCACTCTTGTTTTTTCGACATTTTCCTGCGTCCGCTGGTCGGCGCTAACGATCTCTTTAAGCAGCCCGACCGCTTCGGGGGAACATTTCGCCGACTGGGTCACGCGAGCCGCCGCTTCTTTCGCGTACTCGGTAAGTTTATCCGATGTCAGACGCATCCCGTAAGCGAGCTCCGCCGCATCCTCAAAAAGCGAGTTGTTCCATGCCGGACCGCGCCCGTCAACACGCCGGCAATACGGCGTCGTGGGGAGGTTCCCCCCGTAGATCGACGAACATCCCGTAGCATTGGCTATCAGGGCCCTGTCGCCGAAAAGCTGTGTAAGTATTTTGATATACGGCGTTTCCCCGCAACCCGCGCACGCCCCTGAATACTCGAAAAGCGGCCGCGCGAATTGCAGGCCATTCATAGCGCTCGTCTTGTAGAGACTCGTGTCGGTTTCCGGGATAGAGAGAAAGAATTCCTGGTTCTCTCTCTCCGCTTCCCTCAAAGGCACCTGAGGCATCATCTTTATCGCCTCTTTCGCCTTCATCGGACAATACTCCACGCATACGCCGCATCCGGTACAATCTTCCGGGGCTACCTGCAAAGTATACATATGTCCTTCGCGGCCTTTTGGCGGTTTAGGCGCGGAATGTTTAAATGTCTTCGGAGCTTTTTTAAGTATCTCCTCTTTGTACAGTTTCGCGCGTATTACCGCGTGAGGACAGAGAAGAGTGCATTTACCGCATTGGATACACGTATCAGGATTCCATACCGGAATATGTACGGCTATGTTGCGCTTTTCATACTGTGTTGTGGCTGTCGGCCATGTCCCGTCATCCGGCATCTCCGACACCTTGACGGTCTCGCCCTCACCACGGATTATCTTTGCCGTTGTATTGCGCACAAATTCCGGAGCGCCCGCGAACTTAGCCCCCGCCGACACGGTTTCTTTTTCGGCATTAGCCGGCACCTTTACCTCCTCAACGCTGTTAAGCCCCATATCGACAGCCTTAAGGTTCATCTGGACGATCTTTTCGCCTTTTTTTCCGTAGGTGCTCTCCGTCGCGTCCTTTATGGCTTTAACCGCCGTATTGACGTCTATTACCCCGGATATCTTAAAAAAAGCCGTCTGCATTATCACGTTTATGCGGCCGCCAAGGCCCACTTCCTCGGCGATTTTAACGGCGTCTATGACATAGAACTTGAGCTTTTTGCTGATAATGTCTTTCTGCACTTTTGCCGGGAGCTTCTCCCATACCTTCATCTTGTCGTACGCGGACGTAAGAAGGAACGTGCCGCCTTCTTCGAGATTTTTGAGCATGTCGTATTTTTCAAGAAATGAGAAATTGTGGCATGCCAGGAAATTTGCCCGGGAAATAAGATAGGGCTTCCTTATTTTATTCTTGCCGAAACGCAGATGTGATATCGTGACGGCGCCGGCCTTTTTTGAATCATACACAAAATACCCCTGCGTGTTATTATCGGTATTTTCCCCTATTATCTTTATGGAGTTCTTATTGGCGCCCACGGTGCCGTCAGCGCCCAAACCGTAGAACATCGCCCTGTAAACATCTTTGCCTTCGGTGCTGAAAGAATAGTCCACATCAAGGCTTGTGCCGGTAACATCGTCGTTTATGCCAACGGTAAAATGGTTTTTCGGATTCCCTTTAGAGAGTTCGTCAAACACGCTTTTTACCATTGCCGGGTTAAATTCAGCCGAACCGAGCCCATACCGGCCGCCGATTATCCTTGGATACCTCTTGAACTTCGATTTTCCGCTCTCCATCGCCTCGCCTATGGCGGTGCGCACATCCTCATAAAGAGGCTCACCAAGCGAACCGGGTTCTTTAGTACGGTCCAGCACCGCGATGCCTTTCACCGTATCAGGTATCGCGGCGATGAAGGCGTTCGTATCGAAAGGCCGATATAGTCTCACCTTTATTACGCCAAGTTTGCCGCCTTTGGCGTTAATATACTCGACGGTCTCATGTACCGCCTCGCCGCCCGAACCTATGATCACGATGATATTCTCGGCGTCGGTCGCCCCCACATACTCAAAAAGCCTGTATGCCCTCCCGGTAAGCTTCGCGAACCTGTCCATAACTTTCTGGACCAAGGCCGGGCAAGCTATGTAATATTTGTTAACGGTTTCCCTCCCCTGAAAATACACATCCGGGTTCTGTGACGTACCCCTCATTACCGGATGTTCCGGGTTCATACCCCTTCCCCTGTGAGCGTGTATACTTTTCGGGTCTAGCATTGTCCTCATATCTTCGAACGTAAGTTCCTCTATTTTCTGTATCTCGTGGGAGGTGCGGAACCCATCGAAAAAATGTACAAACGGGATCCTCGATTCAAGCGTGGCGGCTTGCGATATAAGCGCGAGATCCATCGCTTCCTGAACGCTCGCTGACGAAAGAAGCGCCCACCCTGTCGATCGTACGGACATGACATCCGAATGATCCCCGAAGATGGACAACGCCTGGCAGGCAATCGCTCGGGCGGCGATGTGGAACACCGTAGACGTAAGTTCTCCCGCTATCTTGTACATGTTGGGTATCATAAGAAGAAGACCCTGTGATGATGTGAACGTTGTCGTAAGGGCACCTGTCGTAAGCGCCCCATGTACGGCGCCGGCGGCCCCGCCTTCGGACTGCATTTCGGCCACAAGGGGAACCGTCCCCCAGATATTCTTTTCACCCGCGGCCGACTTCTCGTCGGATATCTCACCCATGGACGAAGAAGGGGTTATGGGATAGATCGCTATAACTTCATTGGTCGCGTGGGCCACATGGGCCACCGCGCTATTTCCGTCATGAGGAACCATCTCTCGTTTCATCACTACCTCCTGGAATATAAGTTGTGGACACACCGCACCCTAACACTAATCACATCCATCTACGGATAACATGTAAGACTAAAATGAGTTATTAATGCAGATTTAGGCATTAAGACTGAATATTGTAACACAACACGGTTGTAATTCAAAGTTCTAAAATAGACCAACACCGGGTGTTGGTAATCGAGAATAGACGATGGGGGTACAAAAGGAACGGGCCTTTCTTGTCCCTTGAAAGGCCCGCTCGTATCTCTTTCGCCTATATTATCTTAGCTCGTTATATTTTCGGCTCGTGTTATTTTTTAAAACCCACGGCTCATTTCGAAGCGCTTGATTCAGCCCCGATCGAAATATAAAAGTTCATAAAAGCCATCATCATCACTATCGGGATATATGCCTGCACCGCGGCGTTAACAATAGCGACCACTATCCTTGTGATGTCAGCCGGTAACGGTACCGCAGTAAGCCCTACAATAAATCCGACTACAAGCGATATCAAAAGGCTCGCCAGCAGCATGACCACAAAAAGACCTAATGTTCTCCAAAAATTAGCCTTGGATATCCCTATCCCGCGCCTAAGCGCCTCTAACGGACCTACATCGTCAACAACCACCGAATCTATAGGATAGATCAAAAACGTTATTATCGTAACAGCCGCGACAGTCACGATGGTAGCGACAATGCTTCTGGTGACCAGATTATCCCCCAGGAGCAATAATCCCGCGCTTACAAGGCTTAAGAGAAGAACGACTCCCACGGCTATCAGGATAAAGAGCAGTAAGAGTCCCAATATCTTCACGTAGTATTTCTTGCCATAAGAGTTGAATTCAGACATGCTGGCGGTACCTGTCTTTATCTGGTCTTTCACCAGCCCCAAGGCCCCGCCTTGTAGAAAGATAAAAATGAAGAAAAACAATATGCTTGATACGATCGATATGACCGCTATTCCCGGATTGCCGGCTTTGTCGGGATTTGCCAAAGGCAGGCTTATCAGCCCAATAACGACGTTAAACACGAAGAATACAAGCACAACGTTCAAAAGTTTCGCCGAAAGAACAAAACCTTTCTTTATCGCTTCAAAAACAGACATCTTTGGCCTCCTTAGATAATAATAATCGCTTTATAATGACGCATTAACGATATTTCGGTATTATATCATCAACTCTGCTAAAAGTATAATGATTATCCCAAATTTTGCAATAGACACTTTATTTTTTGCAACTTATGGCATATGGATCTACTCTAATTGCGACGTGCCGCAAAAAAATGTTTGCGAAATTCGGGATACCTCGATAGCAAATTTAAATCCTATAAGGATTTAAACTATTGCTCCTTTCCCCTTAGATTTACTGATGTAAATCTAAGCGCGGGGACAAAGCGGGCAGATTTCGCCCAATGCAAAATCCGGGATTATCGCCCTTGTGTCAAGAAATCCCATGTGTATAATCCTCGAGAAAAACGGCTTAAGAACCTTTTCGTTCCTCAAAAGCCCTTTGAAGGGTGGCAATATCGGCGAATTCCAGCACACCTCCCACGGGAACACCCCTGGCAAGACGGGAAACTCTAACTTTATTTTTTTTTAAAACCTCGGTTATGTATAACGCGGTCGTTTCCCCTTCGGTAGTAAAATCGGTCGCGACGATCACTTCTTTCACATGACCTTTTACCGCTCTTTGGATAAGCTCCTTTATCTTAAGTTCATCGGGACCCACGCCGTCTATCGGAGAAAGTTCCCCTAACAGAACGTGATATAACCCGTTGTATATACCGCTTTTCTCCATAGCTATGACCCCGCTTGGCTCCTCAACAACGCATATCTTTGAGATGTCCCTTGACCTGTCGCCGCAGATAGAACAAAGTTCATGCTCGCTGAGATTGTTGCACTCTCTGCAGGATTTTATATTTTCTTTCACTTCGCGAATGTATTTTATAAGAGAATTAACCTCTGAAGAAGAAGAACTTAAGATATACGACGCCATCCTCTGGGCGGAACGCACACCTATACCCGGCATCTTGCTAAACTGATCTATCAGACTTACCATGGGCCTGGGGAAGCCTTTTATCATTGGTTACCCTCCGTAAGGTCCCTGATAACATGTCCGCCGAACACGTCCATCGCCTTATCTATGACCGGTTTTATCTCTTCGTATACACTGCTTTTAGGCGCCTCGGGCTGGGCCTTAACTGCCTCGCCAAGAAAATCAAGCAGCGCGAAATTTACTCTCGGAACGCCTCCGAGGATCTTTAGGATGGCTTCTTCGATTATTGAATTGTCCGCTCTGGCCCGGCCTATCTCTTCC
>CAZOMD010000013.1:0-27422 GCA_964580895.1 uncultured Planctomycetia bacterium
TACTGACTATGTCGCCGCGTTTACGTTCTATCGGTTCTTTCTTTTCTTCATCCCTACCCTTGTCTTTTGACTCCTCTATCGATGCGAAGTCATTCTTAAACGCGTCCTCGGGAATACCCGCGTCGCCGTCGGCGGCTAGTTTAACCGGGTCACCATACCCGCCCGGTCTCACCGCTTTAGGCCCGTCAAGCACAGGAGCCACAATGCTATTACCTGACGCAATCCATCCTCGTAATTCACCATCATCGATCACCTTGATCAGCTTGTTATCAGCGTCATACCAGGATAGCGTGTTTGTCGTTGTCTCGGTTGCATAATCATAAGTCGAGACACCGGTACAACGGCCGATACGTCGGTCTTGCTTATCGTAAAAAATATACGACCAAGAACTTACAGGCAGCACAGCCGAAGATACCATCTCTTCGTGACGTACAGGCTCTTTATGAAGCATCTCTTTCGCCATCGCATAATAGGGAGACTTCTCTTCTTTTTTCTTCTTACTATTTTTAGCGCTTTCTGATGCATCAATTTTTAGCTCGCTACCTATAACTCCCGGAATAGATTTCTCGGGGATACTGACTATGTCGCCGCGTTTACGTTCTATCGGTTCTTTCTTTTCTTCATCCCTCCCCTTATCTTTCGACCCCTCTAACGGCACAAAATTATCCTTAAAAACATCCTCCGGAAGAAGTATCACTATTTCTTCAGCGTCGTCGCCACTGTTTTTCTCTGCGCTTTTGTCCTTGAGTGCTACTTTCAGTATGTCTTTCGGCAGCCCTATCGTGTTCACATCGTCTTCGTCAAAATCCTCATCGATTATATCGCTCGGTTTCACGGCCTTTCCCGCTATCTTGGTATCAAACGCGATATCCCTTAGCAACTTAATGTTGTTGACAGCGAAGACAAATTTATTTTTCCTGCTTTGGATATCTTCGACGGCGGCAGCGTAGAATCCCGGGCCTTTAAGATACGCGTGATCTCCCGAACCGAGCGTTGTTCTCAAATTCGTCAGGGCATCTCTTATCCCTCGCGCGATCGAAACTTCCTCTTTTTTAAGCGCCGCTTGTTTTATGACGTCTCCAAGGTCTTCTTCCTTACTTGGGCTGTTGCGATCGCTTTGCGCGCTATCTGGGCTTTCATTTCCGGCGGCGCTTTGGGCGGGGTTAGCGTAATAGTCCTCCCGCATACGGGATATTACTTCCCTAACACGGCTGGCCGTATTAGCCATAGCGTTTCTCAATCCCTCCAATGCCTTCTGAACGCGTTGGATCTCAACGATTTCACCGCTTAATCCTACGTTTTTTTTCGTCTCGAACTCTTCACTCGTTGTCCTGGCTTCATCAAAGTTCCCATGCACCTTTGAGCCATCCCCCCGTGCCTTCTCGGCGACAATCCTTCTTCCATCGCGTAAAACAATATCTCCCGCCTTGTGATGCGTTGCATCAGCGGGTAGCGCCGATTGAAACGCGTGCCGCAAGATTTTACCGCTTGAAACGTCTGCTTCCAAAATAACCCTAGACCGGTCTTTTAATTCATATGTGAACTTAAGGACTGCCTCATTTGAAAGGTTTTTATCGACAAGTTCGGAGGTCTCGATATTTAGCACACTTTTCAAATAAGCGACCGCCTCATCCATCAAAGCTTTGTCCCTCTTCTTTATCCATTCCTCGAGGTTAATCGCCCCATCAGCGCCGACAAAAAAAACTTCTTGCCCTTCAACTCGCTGCGTATCCGGCCGCGCTGCGCCGTCTTTTCCGCCTTCAGCTGCGGCACCGGCATAACACGACGGGACGACAAATAACATGAGCGCGAGAACAACTGACATTATTCCCATCTTCATAAAACCCCCTAATGCATCTTCCGCAATAGCTATTTCCGTTTTGCTATATTGACAAGATCGGTCACGCCGATTTCCCCGCGATGGCCACCAATCCGCTTATGAGATATAAGTTTCATCTTTCCGCTGCTCGTATCGTGCGCGTATGTGTACGTCTCCTGGCAGCGCACCTTCCCGCCCACATCTATATCGAGATTATGCATTTCCCTTCTCAAAGACATTACCTCTTCGCCCTGCTTGGTTTTCTTATAGACCATAAAACGCTCAACGACAAGATTTTTGTTCTTATCGTAGACTGTCTCAGTAACATCCCTCTCGGGGTAATCATTCTCATCAGATATCCCCGGTCTAATTTCGATTTCGATTGTACCTTCAAATACCCCGGTTACGTCCTTGATCCTTCGCCTATTCAGAAAACGCTTTTCCCCGGTACTTTCATCAACGTCGTATTTAACTTCCTCTTGCTCCAGGACCACACCGTTTTGATCTACAACGATATTGTAAAATTCAATTACTTCGACCAGTTTTTCCTTACCTAGATCATCCCTAAAAAATTTTCGATATGTATGTTGGTGTGTCATATTTTCACCACATTAAAACTTTTAATATGTATTTCATAATACTATAAAAAAAAGAGTTACGAAATAAGTATACCAGGGAAACTAACCATATGCAAATAAATCTAACTATCTTTAATTTAACTTGTATGGGAACGCTAACGGCAGTGATTAGTGCTAGCATGATGAACCTAAAAATTAGCACAAAATCTTACTTTTTAAAGGCTAACAACCAACAGTTATATTGCGATCTTACGATATAAGCACAACTTTAAGCATAATCGTTCATCTATTCACAGGAAGATAAAAGCTATGTGCTAAAGATGGGTGGTTACCGGGATATGCCGAGAATTTAGTGAAGTCTTGCGCATCCTGGCCAGCAGCCATATGGACGGCTGGAGCGACGAAAAGGATGCTTTTGAGCATTGAGCGGGCTATGGCCGACAGGATATGAATAATTTAAGCTTCCCCGCTAAGCTACGCCTGAAGAACAAAAATAATAAATAGACCGCGGGAAGCGCAAAAAGCATCCTTCCCGCGGATAACTGAACTATTTATTACCTTTAATACCGTTTCGCTGGAGTGTAGGACTTTGGCGGAGTATACACTTTCGGGGGGTTATATCCACCAGGTCTCGAGATCTGTTGTAAATTCCGCTGCTGCTGCTGTGTTCTCTGAAGTTGGTTCATATTACGAAGTTCTTGGGTTTGTCTGTTTAAATCCTGTACCTTCTGGATCTCTTTAAGCTGTTGCTGCTGACGGTCGAACCTCTCCTGCAAAAGAACGCTGACTTGTCTTTTTGTATCAAGGTAAAACCCCATCAGCGCGCCCTTTTCCATCTGTTTTACATCCGTTCCGTTGTACAGATACGCCACGCCTTTTTCGTCCTGAACTCTTTCGACCCCCGGGACGGCACCCTGAATTCGGAACTGGTATTCCAGCATTCGCGTAAGTTGCCCTAATAACTCCTCATCTGATAATGCCGCGGGATCAACAGCTGTGTCCAATAATGCCGGAGTCTGAGCTCCCCCGGCCTGTGTTGCTGTCGCCGCAGCCTGAGCCGCGGGCTGGGCCGCTTGGGGCGGAACATTTTGCTTAACAGCCGGCGCGGGTACAGTTTTTTGCGCGGCGGTTTCGGTTTTGGCGGGCTCTTGCCCTTTTGGCTTGAATCTATCCCACCACGCGGCGTTCGCATTCGCAGAAAAGAGCATCAAACCGCATAGTAAAACCATCATACAACGTAACATCTTCATTTTGTCCTCCTTCTTAAAATTATAGCTAACGCAGTAAATCCAAACATAGCGATCGTAAAACAAGCGATTTCGGCTAAAGTAACGTTCCCGATTATCGCGACACTATCCACCCTAAGCGTTTCTATCCCTAGCCTAATTGTACCATATAAAGCGATAGAACTGAACATTATCGTGCCTGAACGATGCCTTTTGCTATACAAAAATCTCATAAGAACGAAGATAATTATCAGAGCAAACATGGAATAAAGCTGTGTGGGGTGCCTGAGGTCCGGCGATACCGACGCGAAAACTACACCCCAAGGTACTTTTGTCGTTCTCCCATAACAACACGGGGCGAAAAAACAACCTACCCGTGTAAATGCCTGCGCAAAGAGACAAAACGGCAACACGTAGTCACCTATGTCGAAAAAACTGACCTTGCGAGCCTTCGAATAAACATAAAGTGCTGTTATCTCCAGTACAAACGCCCCGAGGAACGCATACCCGGCTGCCGTAATTGATCGCCCCGGATGAAGAATTATGTAAAGTATCTTTGCCCCAAAAAGTCCCGCATAGGACAAAATGCCCGCCAAAATACAGATCTCAAGTCTTGACAAAGGAAAATCTTTAGGCCGGCGTATTAAACCCCAGGCAAGAGCTATAACGATACCCAAGACCATACAGGCCTCATAGACCGGTACACTTATAACACCTGGAATAGTTAAAGTACTCATCAATATAGTGCTTAAATATATCATATAAAACACGTAAGTGCAAGTTGTCGCATGACACGCCGGATTCTTACGTCCCCAAAAAAATCGATGATAGCCGTTCTATATCTCCGCTCTTTATCCACCCTATTCTGCCATCCGTTCGCTTGATCCTTACCCAATGCCGCTCTTCCCTTAGCACATAAACTTTCATCCCCTCAAATAATGGAAAATTTGTTTCTGAATTCTCGCGCGGTTCATATCGAGCGTCCGTGATCTCCTGCAGAACAATGCCGCACCTTTCCAGATGATATATTTTACTGCCCGTCACCGATAAGAGGAGAACAATAAGACCGACTGTCAGCGTCAAGAAAGACATTGCCATCGGATTTCGTCGCCGGGTGATCAAAATCCAAGTTAGCAGCACCGCAACTATTACATATACGAAGCTAATTATACAAAAGTATTCTCCTAACGTGTTATACATCAAAGCTTTACGAAAAACAACCGCCCATGGGCTGGTCTGCCCCATAGGGTCTGACTGTTTCATAAGAGACTTAACATAACGTAAGTTCACCGCGAGATCGCTATCTCCTGGAATAAGCAGCATCGCACGTTCGTAGCTAAGGATTGCCTTTCCAATTTGCCCGTTTTTAAAATACGCGTTCCCCAAATTATAAAAAATGTTGCCGCTTATGCACCCGCTGGAGATAAGAGCTTCATACTGCTTGATCGCGTCGTCATAATCTTTCTTTTCAAAATAACTGGTCGCAGAATCAAAAAACTCTTCCGGCGCGTGAGCGGGATAGCCAGAGCCGCAAAAGAAAACGACAGTTATGATAAATGCCGTAATACCCACCCAGAATGATCTCAAAAAACGAACTATCGTGATCATCTTTTTATAAATCCTTTTGTTTGTTCAACTGAGCTAAAACTTGCTCCAAAATAGCCAGGACGTCCCGCGGACCTTTCTCTCCCGTATTCTCAAGGGCATAGCGCGCGCTATTACACGCGCTGAATATTCCGCTGATCTTTAACCCTAAGTTTTTATCATCCATATTATCCAGCGCGAGACCACGAACCGTCTCGGCATCTATCCCCCCGGAAGACATCCCAAGTCGACAAGCTAAATATTCCTGCATAAATTTGAAAACTCTATCATAAAACTCGCGCTTTTTACCTGACAGGGCCAAGCGGCGTATCGCAGGAAGCATTTTGTCGGACATCTCCGAGGCGCGTTTCCATCTTGCGTATGAAGTGTCCGAACTTAACATCTCACTTCTTCTTCGGGCCAAAACAAAGGCACCGAGCAAGATCGCCGGGACAGATTCCATTATCCAAAAAAAACGTTTTTTATAAAAGAACGGATCTATTCGCATTTTTTTTCCAATAGTCTTTTTATCCCCCAACATAACAGGTTTTGTCGACTCGATCTCATCTGGCGCGGCAGGTCCCCCATCCTGCCCGTTCTTTCCCTTCGCTATCGGGACTTTAACATTCAATGAAATAGGCGCACTCCTGAGCAGGACATATTTCCCGGCCTCCGGGTCGAAATACGGAAATGTTATTTCCGGGATCATGTTCGCTTTTACTGAGATCACCTTGTATGGCTGCTCGAACAGGATCCCGTCTTTTATTCGCTCCGACCTGGGCGCATACTCGCTTAAATACTCACTTTTCCCGACAAGAGGAATCCTGACCGTATTATAGTTTCCAGGTCCGGTGATCTTCATTGTAAGCGTTATCATTTCACCGACATTCACGTCCTTGCGATCGACCGCGGGACTGAGGCTGAAACTGCCCACGGCTCCCATAAACCCCGGCGGCACATCCTGTTTAGGAAATTCAACGACATTTATCCGAAAAGGTCCGTTTTCAATTTTGAAGTGCTTCATCCTGTCCTGGCCTAACAGTTTTTTATAGAACTCTACATCATCCTTATTGAGAGGCGCCGACCGCAGATCCGTCACGTCAAACCCCGCTCTTACCGGACCAAAAAGGAATTGGCCTGGTTCCGAGATAAAGACCCATTTGCGGTATTCGACGACCGCGAACTTTTTACCTTCCGCGCTGACCACGGAGCTCTTCGCCTTCGCGTATTCCCCGCTAACATATTCGTCGCTCGGGGATTCTGAGACCATAAGGTTAACTATATCAAGCCAGTCCGTATAAAATCGCACGGTAACGGGGAAGTTCTCATTGATAAAAATGTCGCGGGTCGGGATATCGACTTCGATATAAATCCTTCCGGAAAAATCCGATCTTTGCCCAGTGATCGAGGCCTTGAGAGTTTCAGCTTCGATTCCCGACGCCGGCGCGCGTGAGACGGGGAGCGCCAAGGTTGATTCTATAAAGATAGGGTTCGATACATATTTATGTCCTCCATAACTGAAACTGATAGGCCCCACGCCGTACTTTCCTTCTCTCACCGGGATAGCGTAATAAAAATGCGTTATACACTTGTCTTCATCTTTTTTTTCTGTCTTGATGAATTCAAAACTGACACCCTCGACCAGCGGCATGGTGGGTGGCGGGACATCCGTCCCGTTCTTGAACGTAAGGCGCAATTCTATCTTCCTGCCTGGCGCTACCACGGTCTTGTCCGCTGAAAGATCAACGTATGTCTCATCCGAGGCTGATGAAACCATTGACCCCACACACGTAATTACGCATAAAAAAAAGATCAGCGTGGAAAAGTCCGTCCGATACCATCTGTCTAAGCTCTTTTTGGAACTCTTACCAATCATACAAAACTTCCTTTTCCTTAGGGGCCTTTTCGAGCTTCAATCCCCATTTCGGTTTTTCCCCGTTCCAGTACGCCTCGATCACGACCTCGGCGCTTGTCTCGCTCATTTCGACCGTTTTCGCCGACATATCGTCCTCTTCGTCCCCATAAGTGTTCCTTGAAGTAATGGAATCCCCTTCCTCCGCGAGCTTTCCCGACGCGCCTGGCACATTTTTCGGAAGACCCGGCAGATCCCCGGGTTTTGCGACATCCGCGTTCTCGAGAGATGGTTCTTCTACGCCGTCATCGAGCGTTTTCTTGTCAACTTCAGCATCGCTTTTCCCCGGCGCGGCTGGCTTCTCGGTAGGAGCGTTGGTACCCGTTTCTCTTTCCTGTTCTACTTTATCATCAGTCTCTCTTCTTTTTTCTTCTTTTCGAAAATCGTCTGCCGCCCTTTTCTTTTCTCTTGCCGCATCCTCGTTCGCGCGTTTCTTTTCTATACTTTTATCCTCCGCTTGTTTAGACTCTTTTTTATCTTCCTCCTCAGCGCTTTCCCGGTTGCCACCCTGAGAACCAGCCCCTTTCTCCGCGTCTCGCATATAACTTTCTAAACGTTCCTTTTGCCGCGCGGCATCTTCTTGCAAACGTTTTTTTAATATATCCATATCCTCTTTGTGCCGTTGCCGCGCTATCCGCTTATCGGCCTCTTTCCGCCGGTCAGCTCGCTCGCGATCCTCGGCCCGCTGCTCGTTCTCTATATCACGCGCCCGCGACGTATCAGCCTTCTCCTTTTCTATGCTTTTGTCTATCGCGCTTTGGCGGCTTTCGCTTGAAGCGTCCCGTCTGCGTTCATTCGAAAACTGTTCCTGCCATTTATCTTCTAACTGCCGGTCCTCCTGCTCACGCTGGTCCTCCTGGCTTCTGTCCTCCTTCACGCGTTTTTCCTCCCGCCCGATATCCTCTTCCAACGCCTGTTTTTTACGCCATTTGTCTTCCTCAAACCGTTCCTCCCGGACCCTCCGGTCTTCCTCCGCCCTGCCAAGATCTCTTTCGATCTGACGCTTCCTGCGGGAAAGTTCATCCTGCGGTTTGCTCACGTCCTCGCGGTCCATCCTGTCTTCTTCTTCCCTGGTACGGGCCTTTGCCGCGTCTTCCGTTTGCCTTTTTTCCTCTATTTGCCGGGACTCGCTCTCCCTCTCGTCCGTAATGGTATTATCCTCTTCTCGACGGGCTTCGTCGCGCTTGAAGTCCTCCTCTGCCCGTTTTTCCTCGAGATCGCGTTCTTCCTGGGTCTTATTCTTATCTGCGTCCTCTTTCTTTTCTATGTTTTTTCTTTCTTCCTCGTTGACGGCTTTTTTCTTCTCGCCGCCGAACATCTCCTCTTTCGCTCTATTCTCGAGCTCCCAGTCCTTCGCGCGCCGCTCTTTCTCTCTTTTCGATTTTTCTAGCCTGTCTTGGCTATCTTTTTCTCGGTCTTCCTCAAGCCTCTTTTTACGGAGCTCCCAATCTTCTTTCCCCCGGCCCTCTTCCTTGGCAAGATCATCCTCTTCCCGTTGTTTCTTCTTTTCTTCGAACTGTTCCCTTCGGGATCTATCCTCCTTGGATCCCGCCGCCTTCTCCAAGTCATGCCTATCCTCTTCCAGGCGTTCCTTTTCTATCCTTCTTTCTTCTTCTAATCTTTCTTCTCTCCTTTTCCTATCTCCCGCCGCGCGTTTTCCTTCCCTTGCCTTGGATTCCGCCGCGGAGCTTTCAGCTTCTTTTATATCTTCTTTTTGCTGCCTTTCCTTTTCTTCCAGTTCTTTATCTTTTAACGGTGTTTCTCGCCCGGCCGCATCTTCTCTCTGCCGCTCTGCTTTTCGTTTTTCCGCCTCGCCTTTTTTGATCTCCTCCATAAGGGAGTCCTCTTTATCACGTCTCTCAGACATCGCGCGATCTTCGGCATTACGATCCATCTCCGTTTTTTTAGCCTCTTCCTTCCGGGTTCCTTCTCTTTCCTTCCGCCGCTCGGCTTGGGAAGAAGCGTCTTGGGGCAGCTGTTTATTCATTAGATCCCGCATATCTTCCTCTATCGATTTTTCTTTTTTAGAGTTATCTTCGGAAGTTCGTCTCTCTTCAAGTGCTCTTTGCTCCCTCCGACGTTGCTCCTTCACGCTATTCTCCGCGTTCCTGCTCTTGTCCTCAATCTCCCTGTCCTCCGCGGCATGCCGGTCCTCTTTTTGCCGCTTCGCCTCCATTTGTTTTCTCTCTTCCTCGATCTTTTTCTCGGCGCTTTCCCGATCCGTTTCATTCCGCGCGTTATCCCTCAAAGCCTCGGCATTCTCTCGCAGAAGATCATCTTCCATGGCTCGATCTTCCGCTTTTTCGTCATCCTCGATAGTCCGGTCTTCTTTTGTCCTATGGTCTTTAATATCTTTATCCTGCTTGACCCGAGTTTCTTCCTCCGACATATCCTCAGTTCTCCGGGCATCCTCCCGCGCCTTGTCCTCACGAGACCTCTCGAGCTCTCGCCTTAATTGCCGTTCTTTTCTGGAAAGTTCATCCGGAGGGAGCGCCTTGTCCATCCTGTCACGAATATCCTCTTCCGCTCTTTTCTCCTCGACATCCCGGTCCTCATTGACGCGTTTCTCTTCTTTTACCGCATCTTCCTCGATCCTTTTCTTTGTTGTTTTATGATCGTCTTCCAGCCTTTTATCCTCAAGTTCCCTTCGGGAACCCTCGCGCGCGTCTTCCATCGCCCGATCTTTCTTTACGCGGGCATCCTCGCTGGCCGCGCTCTTCTCGATACTATTCTTTTCCTCCTCGGTCAAAGCGGCTTCTTTCTTTAGTGTTGTTTCCTCCGCTCGGGCCGCGTCTTCGCGCCTTCTTCTATCTTCTAAAAATTTGTCAGAAGAGATCCTGTCTTTTTTGATCTTCTCATCCGCGATACGCCTATCTTGCTCGGCTCTTTCCGCACGGGTCTGTTGGTCTTCCGCAAGACGTTCTTTTTCCCGTGTCCTGTCTTCTTCCATATTCCGCCGGGTGCGTTCGATATCCCGCTCAAGACGCGATGATCCGTCCTCGCGCAGATCTTTTTGGTTTCTTTCTTCCGCCTCTTTCTCTAACCTATCCCGCGTCATCTTTTGTTCTTCCCGCCGCCGGTCGCGTTGCGTACGCAGATCTTCGGCGAGCCTTTTTGACCGCATGTCCCTGACGCGATCCTGATATTCCTTTTCGCGCGACAACCGTTCTTCCCTTTCATTCTTTACATTCTCAAAATCCTTCTTGATCTTTTCCATCTTTGAAGATGTCGCATCTTTTCGCGACGGCTCCCCTCCATTAGCCAGGCCATCATATTGTTCCGCTGGCTTTATTAGCTCGGAAAGTTTTTTTAAATTTTGGTCTTCTTCATCCCGCCGGCTTTTCATCGCGTTATCTTCCGCCTGCCGCCGCCCCTCCATGGTCTTAGTCTCCTCCCATCTCGCGCTTTCACGCGAAAGGTCTTCCTCCCGCCGGGTTTCGGCCGCGCCACGGTCCTCTTCCGCGCGTTTAAGCTCTTTTTCGGCTTGGCGCTTAGCGCGCGAAAGTTCGTCCTGCGGCAGAGCCTTATCCGCCATATCCCGGAGGTCCTCTTCGCGCCTTTCCGTTTGGAGCTTTTCGTCTTCCGCGCGTCTGGCTTCCGTCACGCTCCGGTCCTCTTCACGACGCGCCTCGTCAAGCCCACGGTCCTCTTCAAGGCGCGCGGATTCTTTCTCCCGCTCTTCCGCTCGCCTGGCGTCCTCAACGCGGCGCGCGGCCTCCCGCAATGAAGCTTCCTTCCGCGCTGACTCCTCTACGCGTTCAAGGTCCTTTTCGTCTTTAGCCGAACCCTTCAGATCTTCCAGATCTTTCTCGTACCGGGAATCTTCTCTACGCCGGTCTTCCGCCACGCGTTCGTCCTCCACTTTATTATCCTCGATACGCCGCGCGCCCGACCGGGCCGCGTCCTCGTTCTTCCTCGCGTTTTCACGCGAAAGGTCTTCCTCCCGCCGGGTTTCGGCCGCGCCACGGTCCTCTTCCGCGCGTTTAAGCTCTTTTTCGGCTTGGCGCTTAGCGCGCGAAAGTTCGTCCTGCGGCAGAGCCTTATCCGCCATATCCCGGAGGTCCTCTTCGCGCCTTTCCGTTTGGAGCTTTTCGTCTTCCGCGCGTCTGGCTTCCGTCACGCTCCGGTCCTCTTCACGACGCGCCTCGTCAAGCCCACGGTCCTCTTCAAGGCGCGACGCCTCACGGGTATTATCTTCCTCGTCCCTACGCTCTAAAATCTTTTTATTCCGCTTGACCCTGTCGATCTCGCTCTTCCCGCCTAGCTCCATCGATCTTTTATCGTTAAAAACATCTCTGTCTGATGCTGCCCTATCCGCGTCTTCAAACCTTCGGGCCTTCTGCGTTTCCGTATCTTCCTCGTTCCTTTTATTCCGCGCGGCATTTTCATCTTCGGCTTTTTTTTCGGCACTTCGCCGCGCATCTCTTTGTATTTCTTCCTCGGCCTTTTTGTCCTCCGCCCGCCGAGCTTTCTCCCTTTCCTCACGGCGCGAACGTCTGGAAGCTTCGTCTTGCGGGAGCGTCGCGTCAAGCGCGTCATTTATGTCCTCTTCAAGACGCTCTTTCTCAAGACTGTCCTTTTCCGCGCGAAGCTTGTCCCTCTTAAGCCGCTCTTCCTTAAGACGGTCTTCCCTCATCTTCCCGTCTTCCGCGCGGCGCTCGTCCTCCTTCATCCGGTCCTCTCTCGCGCGGGTATCCTCGATATCCCGTTCCTCATCTAACTTCTCCTTCAAAGCCCGGGACTCTTCCTCGATCGTCCGTTTCTCTTCCTCGCTCGCCGCAGAGTTCTTCCTCTGATCCCGGTCGCGAGCCATGCGCCCATCCTCTTCTCGCCTATCCTCAAGCCGCCTCGAGTCCTCTATCGCGCGGTCCTCTTTAAGCTGTTTATTTTCTCTTTCAATGTCCTCTTTTATGCGCTCATCCTCCCTTTTACGGTCCTCTCCCATTCGCTCGTTAGACTTCTTGGCGGATTCCCGCAAGCGTTCCCTGTCACGTTCCGCCTGCCTGGACTTTCTCGAGGCTTCGTCCTGCGGTAGAGACGCGTCACGCCGATCGTTCGCGTCGATCTCGTCCATCTTCCGCGATTCCTTCGCGTCAAGATCTCTCCTCGCGTCGCTTATCCGTCGGTCCTCCTCACGCCTTGCGTCGCCCAGCTTACGCTCTTCCGCCCGCCGCAAACTTTCCCGAAGCTTGTCCTCTTCGCGGCGTTTCTCGCGCGTAGCGCGGTCTTTCTTTGTGTCAAGGTCTTCCGTCTCCCCGTCGTCCGGACCGGATCTCTCGCGCTCTTCGCGCTGGATATCCACATCCCGGCGCTCTTCTCTGATTTTACTGTCATTCATTTCCCGTTCACGGTCATTTTTTGCGTCTTCCTCCTTGAACCGCTCTCCCATTTCACGAGCCTGGGAAATATCCGCCGCCGCGCTCTTTCTATCTTGCTCCCGCCGTGTTTTCTCCCTTTCCTCACGGCGCGAACGTCTGGAAGCTTCGTCTTGCGGGAGCGTCGCGTCAAGCGCGTCATTTATGTCCTCTTCAAGACGCTCTTTCTCAAGACTGTCCTTTTCCGCGCGAAGCTTGTCCCTCTTAAGCCGCTCTTCCTTAAGACGGTCTTCCCTCATCTTCCCGTCTTCCGCGCGGCGCTCGTCCTCCTTCATCCGGTCCTCTCTCGCGCGGGTATCCTCGATATCCCGTTCCTCATCTAACTTCTCCTTCAAAGCCCGGGACTCTTCCTCGATCGTCCGTTTCTCTTCCTCGCTCGCCGCAGAGTTCTTCCTCTGATCCCGGTCGCGAGCCATGCGCCCATCCTCTTCTCGCCTATCCTCAAGCCGCCTCGAGTCCTCTATCGCGCGGTCCTCTTTAAGCTGTTTATTTTCTCTTTCAATGTCCTCTTTTATGCGCTCATCCTCCCTTTTACGGTCCTCTCCCATTCGCTCGTTAGACTTCTTGGCGGATTCCCGCAAGCGTTCCCTGTCACGTTCCGCCTGCCTGGACTTTCTCGAGGCTTCGTCCTGCGGTAGAGACGCGTCACGCCGATCGTTCGCGTCGATCTCGTCCATCTTCCGCGATTCCTTCGCGTCAAGATCTCTCCTCGCGTCGCTTATCCGTCGGTCCTCCTCACGCCTTGCGTCGCCCAGCTTACGCTCTTCCGCCCGCCGCAAACTTTCCCGAAGCTTGTCCTCTTCGCGGCGTTTCTCGCGCGTAGCGCGGTCTTTCCTGATGTCCTTTTTTAAATTTTCTTCCTCTTCCTTTGTTCTGTCCCGGGTGTCAGACCTTCTTTTCCGTAGATCCGAGAACTCTTTTAGCCGTTTATCCTCGGCGGCCGCCTCTTCGTTTATACGCTCGTTCTCCCTTTTCGCGTCCTCCTCTATTCTTTTCTCTTCCTTAAGAGCGTCTTCATCACGCCTGATGTCCTCTTCTCTCCGATCTTCTTCAAAACGTTTCGCCGAGAGAACGTTATCCTCCCGGCCCCTCATTTCCTCTTTTTCTTCCCGCTTCCTCTGCCTCGGATCCGTATCTTGAGGCGCCGCTACCGTCTCTTGGTCTCTAATATCCTCCTCTTTCCGCATCTCTCGTATCCGCTCATCTTCTCTGAGACGCTTTTCCGCCCGTTCCATATCTTCCCGCTGCCGCTGTTCCCGGATACTCTGGTCAACCGCGTTACGCCGGGAAGATATCTCTCTATCCTCTTTTCCGCGTTTCGAGCCGGCGTCACGTTCCTGGCTGCGATGCCTCTCCCTCATCCGGCTCAGGTCATTCATCATCTCGGTTTTTTTCTTGTTCTGCTCTCTTTGCGAACCTTCCGAGGCTCCCCTATTCCCGGCCCCGGAGTCTCCGATAGACCCGTATTTTTTATCAAGCTCTTTCATCCGCGCGCTCGTGACTTCATGATTATATTTGAGCGTCCTGTCCCGTGGAGCAAGGTCCACCGCCTTTTGATAATATCCCAAAGCTTTGAAACAAAGCCGGCGCGACCTCTTTAGATCGGTCTTCTCGAAATATTCGCTCATTTTGTAATAACTGTTCCCTATCCCGACTAGAGCCCCTGTTTCGATGCTCCTGTCTTCCGAGCTCAAAGCTTTTGTGAACGCGTTAACGGCTAATATAAACTTATTTTGTTTGTATAACACTATGCCGGCATTATAGTTAAGAATCGCGGATTCCGGATCTTTTTTGAGAAGTTCTTTGTAAACATTAAGGGCTTCGGTATATTTCTTCTCCTTATACAAAGTGTTAGCGAACTTCACCAGCTTAATGTCCCCCTCTTCCTCGCCGAAAGACACGGCCGCGTAAAAAAAAGTCACAAAGAGACATATAAAAATGGTTTTTCGATAAATCATATTTTTTTTCTGATGATCATTTCCGCAAAAAGAAAAAACATGGCCGCCCCCAAAGGGATCTGAAAACGTTCCTTGTAAACCTTCGCGAGGGCTTCCTCCTCTTCTCTTTCCTTTAACATCGACAGCCGTTCTCTAAATATCTTCTCGAGCCCGATATCCTGCGGTGTCGCCCGGACATACATACCACCGGTCTTATCGGCAACGGTTTTTAGCGTGTTTTCGTCCAGCCGGCTCTTTACTATATCCCCGCGCTTGTCTTTTAATAGTCCACGTTCACCCTTTTCGTCCAGAACAGGGATCGTAACGCCTTCCGCCGTCCCGATCCCAATGCAATGTATAGTGATCTTCTCCTTTTTAGCGTCCTTTAATGCTTTTTCTATGTCTCCTTCCGTGTTCTCCCCGTCAGTGATAATGATCAGTACTTTATCGTCCAGCCGCGTTTTCCCGTAACTCCTCACAGCTTCAGCTATAGCGCTGGGAAGGGACGTGCCACCTTGAGGGATAACATCGACATTAAAGCCCTCGAGCGCGATCATCGCTCCGCTATAGTCGATCGTAAGCGGACATTGCAAAAAAGCGCTGCCCGAAAACGCGATAAGACCGATACGGTCGTTCTTGAGTTTTTTTATGAATTCCCCGACTTCCATTTGCGCGAAACTTAACCGGTTGGGTTTTACGTCCTGGGCCAGCATACTGTTGGATGTGTCGATGGCGATGAGGATATCTCTTCCTTTGTTTTTGTCCTCAGTCCAATAAAAACCCCATTGAGGCCGCGCGAGCGCGACCAAGATTAAAAAAACCACAACAATGTCAAGGGCCATCCGGGCGGCCTTTCTGTCTCTGCCATATAGCGGATAGACATCTCCCAGCAATCGGCTGTCCGCGTAGGATTTAAGGACACTTTCTTCTTTCTTGTACGCCCATACAAAAAAGACGATCAGAAAGAAAATGACCCACACCGCATATTTTATGAAAATAGGATCCCCGTACTTCACACTCTAAGGCACCTTTCTGAGAAATGTGTTGCTCAAGATTATAGTCACAAGGAGTAAGATTAGCCCCGGGAAAAGGAACATCTGGAACACATCCACATATTCCCTGTACTCGTCTTCCTCGAAAATCGTTCTCTCAAGCCGGTCGATACGCGCGTAGCTTTTCTTCAAAGACTTTAAGTCCGACGCTTTGAAATACATGCCCCCGGTTATACGCGCTATCTCCTCAAGAGACTCCTCCTCAACATATAATTTTGACGCCTTTTCCTCTTTCGATAACGTTTGTCTCTCCCTTTTTTCCTGGCCCTTGCTTATAATACCGATCGTATAAACCTTCACCCCGAGCGCCCGTGCCGCTTTAGCGGCGACATTGGGCGTGATACTGCCGTAATTATTTATCCCATCCGTCAAAAGTATTATAACCCTGCTCTTTGCCCTGACATCCTTCAGTGATTTCAGGCAGGCCATGATACCGGACCCAATCGCCGTCCCGTCCTTAATCATCCCCACATCGACGCGCTTTATAGTCGTCAGAAGCCATTCATGGTTTAGCGTCAAAGGACATACTATGAACGCTTCGGCGGCAAACGCGACGATCCCGACAAGATCGTTCGGCCTGGAACCGACAAAATCCTGCGCCACATACTTCACGGCATCCAGCCGGGTCAACTCCTTCGCGCCTTCCGGCTCAGGCATTCCCGCCAGATCTTTTTCGCGCATATAGATATTCTCCGACAGCATTGTGCTCGAACAGTCTACCGCGAGCATAATGCTTATCCCTTCCTTTCTTACCTTTTCGCTGGAACTGGCCTCGGGCCGAGCGAGCGCGAGCGCGACAAGGATAATGCTCGCTAGCCTTAAAAACGGCAGATTCCACGCCAAGAGCAGTCTTAAAGAAGCTTTATGCCCCGAGATAAGTTTCTCTGAAGGATAAACGAATCCGGTCCCGGGAACATTCTTCCGTTTTACGATAAAAAGAAGTACCACGAACGGTATCAGCCACAGGAACAAGGTGCTTTTAAATATCATCCGGGACTCCTTAAACAACTTTTGGTTTAGTCGCCTCAACAAACGCGATCTCATCCTTGAGGTCGTCGGAAAATCCCTCAGTCTCTATCGATTGCGCGGAATATTTCGCGATATTCGCTACGGATATCCTCGAGATAAGAAAAGTACGCTGTTTCGTCGTAAGTTCTTTGATGCCGGACAGGCGCGAGATAAAATCCTCGGACGTCATTTGTAGATCCTCCAGCTGGTACCGCGCGCGGACATACCCCATCAAGATATCCGACAGCTCTGAAAAAAAACCTTTTGTATCGCCTTTTACAATAAGCTTCTTATGCGCAAGCGCCTTAAGCCGTTTTACCGCCACGTCATGCGGATCGGGCGGAATCTCGAAAAGCGCGACTTTGATAAAAAATACCGCCACAAGAACAATAACCCCCAAGGACAATATCCCCAAAACAGCGTATGCCGCGAACTTAAAAAGGATCTCCCCGATCGTCAATATTTCCTTTGTTTTTACGCTCTCCTTGATGTTATATCGTATCGGCAGTTCAACTTTCTTTTTCTCAGCAAGGGATTGATCGTCCATTTCGACCGACGCGTCGATCTTTTCAGCCACTTTCATCTCGACGTTGATAAATTGCTGTATCCTAAGATCGGAATCTTTCACTAATTTTCTAACATATAGACGCGCTGGCGGAACTTCCCGCGATCTCCAGACTCCCTGACCGGACGGTCTAAAAAAGATCTCGAAACCGCCAAACACATATTCGCCCGGATAATACTGCTTAAGCCTGTATGCGAATCGACACGTTTTTCGGGAAAAGAATACCGTCTCGGCCCTCTTTTCGTCCTTAATGTCAAATCCTTCCAAAACTTTTGATATATCAGGTGCGCGCAATTCCGTATCTTTATTCACTACGACTGTTATGACGTAATCAAGAGGATCACCGATGTATGCGGCCGCCGGCTTTACGTAAGTTATTACCTTAACATAGTTTACGCTTTTACAGGACCAAGCCGCAATAAGCCCTATGCCCAATATCGCCATTATGAAATATAGAACCCGCCTTTTTATCATCCTTCGCCTTATTATCTGGCTCTCTTTGATTTCCGTTTTTTAAAGAATTCCGCCAACGCGTTCTCATACGCCGCGCCGGTCGAGATACTGATTGAATCAACCCCTACTGACTGGAAAAGTTTTTCTCGCTGAGACTTTTTTACAGCAGCCCTTTCCTCAAAATCTCTGCGGAAAGCCCCGTCGGACGTATCGGCCAAAACGACCGTTCCGGTTTCCGGGTCGTAGAACTCGGCGATCCCCATATCGGGCATGTATTCTTCCCGGGGATCGGAAATATGCACCGCCACAAGATCGTGCCTTTTATTAGCCACGGCAAGAGCCTTTTTTATGTTGTCATCGTAAAAATCCGATATAAGGAACGCTATCACACGTTTTCGCACCACTCTGTCGAGATACTTAAGACAAGCTGTGATATCCGTCCCGCTGCCTTGAGGCTTCGCGTACAACGCCTCGCGTATGACCCGAAAAACATGTTTAGTGCCTTTTCTCGGAGGAAGGAATATTTCGATACGATCGGTAAAAACTATCAGCCCGACCTTATCGTTGTTTTTCGCGGCCACCGCCGCGAGCACGGCCGAGACTTCCGCCGCGAGCGAGCGTTTGAGAAGATTAACAGTACCAAAATAATTCGACCCGGAAAGATCAAGTATCAACATAAGGGTGAGTTCTCGTTCTTCGACATACTTCTTAATGAAAGGACGCCCCATCCGCGCGGTAACGTTCCAATCGATAGAACGTATTTCGTCACCGTGTATGTATTCCCTTACCTCCTCAAATTCAAGCCCCCTGCCTTTAAATATACTTTTGTATTCACCGGCAAATAGCTCGGTCGCTTTTTTCGTGGTAGTTATCTGCATCCTTCGGATCTTTTTGAGAATCTCTTTTGGGATCATCGTTTCCTTAGCGTTTAGCGTATAGCGGATAGCGTTCAAATCAGTTTAAAAGTCAAAAGGTCTGAAAGTCTAAAGTCATCGACCATCGCGACTTTTAGACTTTTTGACTTTGGACCTTTTGACCCCCTTCGTCCCGCATTCTGCCAACTCTCTCCTCTTGCTCCTAACCTCTATCTTTTTGATTCTAACTTAACTCTGACTCTGTGCCTCTTTGAATCTCTGACTCTGAACCACCGAACCAGCCAACTATCGGACCAGCAAACTATCAACTGGCCAACAAGTTAACCGGCAAACCGGCTATCCCCTAAGGTATCGCCACCTTGTCAAAAATGACCTTAATGATGTCCTCGGAAGTCTTTTCCTCGGCTTCAGCCTCATAGCTGGGAAGGATCCTGTGACGGAGAACATCATACCCGATGGTCTTTATGTCCTGAGGGGTCACATATCCGCGTCCCTGTATGAACGCGTATGCCTTAGAGGCTAAGACCAAAGCTATGCTCGCCCTGGGAGACGCGCCGAGTTGAATAAGGCTCTCGAGCTCCACGAGCCCGAACCTTTTCGGATACCGCGTCGCGAAAACAATATCAACGATATACTTTTTGATCTTCTCATCCACATACACGCTATCCACGACATTACGCACGCGAAGTATATCCTCCGGACTAACTACCGGCTGTATGACAAGATCTGTCCGGGTACGCCCCATGCGGGTAAGTATCTCGATCTCGCTATCGGGTTCGGGATAAGTTATATTAACTTTCATCAGGAAACGGTCGACCTGCGCTTCCGGCAACGGATACGTTCCTTCCTGCTCGATGGGGTTTTGCGTAGCCATTACGAGAAAAGGCTCTTCAAGCTTGTAGGTTATATCCCCGATAGTAACCTGCCTTTCCTGCATCGCTTCAAGAAGCGCAGCCTGGACTTTTCCGGGAGAACGGTTGACCTCGTCCGCCAGGACTATGTTCGAGAATATCGGCCCTTTCTTGACCTCGAAAGAGCTATCTTTGGCGTTGTATATCATCGTCCCGACGATGTCCGCCGGCAATAGGTCCGGCGTGAACTGTATCCGCCGGAATTTGGCGTTCACCGCGCGCGACATTGTCATCACTGAAAGCGTCTTCGCCAGACCGGGAACGCTTTCCACCAGGATGTGCCCGTTCGCAAGCAGTCCTATCAGAAGACGTTCGATAAGATATTTTTGTCCTACGATGATCTTCCCTATAGCGGAAGTAAGATCCCGGACGAACTTGCTTTCCTTCTCGACCATCTCGTTTATGCTGTTTTGGTCCAAATACATATCTCCCCCTTTGTATTATTTTAATTTTATAGGGACTTCTTCACCGTAATACGAACGGCAACATAAAGTTATTATATAAAGAATACTTGTAGGCTAAGTAATTGTCAAACGGAGGCGCGGAAAAGAGTTGTAGGGGCGTATTGCAATACGCCCCTACACAGGATTTTAACACCGGGTGTTGAAACACTCGAGGGCAAACACGCGGGTTTGCCCCTTCACATCCTACGTCCCGAGGTCTTTCTAACTTCTGACATCTATCCTCTGACTTCTTAGCCATCCAACCCGTTTACGCCGAAATCGCGGCTTGCGTTATGGAGTTGATATATTCGCGGATGCTTTCACCTATCTTGAGGCTGTCTATCTTACGGAGAAGGATCTTGACCTTACTAAACACGCTCTCGAGATCCAGCCCTATAACGGTCACGCTCGGCAGGTCCCTGTTTTGACTATAGCGGTTTATAAGATTCATGAACGTGACAATGGGTATTAGGCGATTCGAAAGATCATCCTCGGGTTTAACCGATATCACGAAATTAGCCCGGTTAGCCCCTTCCGAAGAATTAACGTTATTGATAATAGCCTCGACCATAAATTCACCGGTCGCTATCGAGATGGCCTCCATCGGAATGTCTTTAATCTCTCTTCTCCCAGACTCGACAATGTTGTCCCGTATCTGCTCGACAAGGGGCTTAGTCGATATCTCCGTCATGCGGGAGATGTTCGGCGGCAGGTCCAATCCCGGCATATTATTTTCCGGGTCGATTATCGCAATATGCAACGTCTTATCCTTTTTGGCGAGATGCAATAACGCCGGCATCATCGCCTTCATATCGAACCCCGCCTCGCTGCGCGCGTCAATAGCTATGGCCCGCATCGACGGCATTAGTTCCTTCCCGACAAGTTTATCTATGAACGCGGAGACCTCATCTTCTTGGGCCTGCGCGGCGGCTATTCTCTCGTGCCGGGTGAGTATTTCAGCCGCTTCATCCTGTGATTTCCCGGCTAGAAAATCGTTAAGCCTCGACCTGAGCGCGACTATCGTTCGCACGGCGGCCTCTACGGGTAGTCCGTCAGCCACGGCACTCTGATAAGCTTTTAGAGCGGTTACATTCTCTTTTACCCAGGATTCGACATCAGCCGGAGAAGCAGCTATAGATACAAAATCACCTTTCTCCATTTCAGCGGTGTAGCTGGCAAAAAGTCCTCCCAAGATATCATCACTGGGACTCTCATCAATGATAACAGAGCCAAGGACCGTCATAGCGCGCTTAAGCGCTTGTCCATCCAGCCGCGCGATCGACGCGGCGTCAAGCCCTGCCAGATATGGTCGCATGATCACAAACGACTGCCGGCTCACTTCGCCTACCGCTCTGTCAATATCCCCTCTTGTCGGAATGCCTACATCGAGAAGCTGCCGTACCTGGGGTAACCCCATTTTAGAAGAAAGTTCCTCCATGCCAGGCTCCCCGCCCCGGGATATGGCGACAAATTCGATATAGTGATACTTCTCCGTTGCCCATTGTTCTACATCCTCCGGCAAACCTCCTACCACGCCAATACCCGCGATCTTCCTCGCGGGCATCATTTCCGCCGGTTTCGGAATGTGTTTCGCGGTTCTATCCTGCCCCACGGTCGCGTAACCTAACGGTTCCTTTTTTGGGAAGAACTTTTTAAGCCCGAATACCACGTTATTCGTTAAAGAATGAACGATCGTGGCCATCAAGTAATACAGCGCGATATGCTCGATCGGCGAGATATCAAGAAGAGACATGAAGATGTTCATGGCAATATTCGCGCCGCCGACAAAGCGCGCCGTACCGAGCTTACCGGTATGGCTGTCGATAAACCTTTTAGTCAAAAATATCTGTCCAAGGACAAACCCCGCCCGCACAAGAACATTCGGCAAAACGCTTCCGATCTGCGTGAACCCCAAGAGAACGTCTGTCAACAATACTACAGGCACCGCCACGATCACCGGCCAGAAATACTTACCCTGCTCTACAAGCGGCGCCTTTACGACGTGCTCCTTGTATCCCTCCCATTTATCCTCGGAAGATTCCGGCGGCATCTCGACGGTATTGTGCTCATCGTTATATTTTTTTATATCTTTCGCGTACTGTTTGTCGTTATTTTCATCGGCCGCGCGGCCAACCTCACGATAAAGATCTGCCCTGGCGGAAAGAGCATCCGCGAATTTTGGCCAATGGGATATCGCCTTATTCAGCAATTCTTCATATATATCTTTTGTTCCCGCAGAAAAACCCATCTTTAAGGCTCTGCCGAGGTACTTTTTAGCGAGCAGCATCCGGGCGTATGGCGTGAGCGGCTTGTCCAGCTTTACGATCTCCTTGAGGATAAACTCGGCGCCATCTATATCATCGTCGATCTCTAACGCGATCAGGAAACTTACCAACTGTTTCTTTGCCTCATCCGAACCGCGCGCCGGATATATGTCCTTCAGCATATCGTCGGCGTTCTTTTTATCCCCGGCTAACGCGTAAAAGATCGCCGCGGACAGGCCGCTGTTCGTTATGGCGTCAATGTCCAGGCGATACGCCTCGTCGTCCATGATGTGCTCCCTCATCACGCCTAATAGCTCCGCGACATCCTTTAACTCGGGTTTAAGCGTGTCCTCGACGGGCAACTCCGTATTTCGGATGTTATTAAATATCTCCGCCGGGATCCTCATTAAAGCGTTATTATTGGCGTATTTCGCGGCCAATAGCGAATTGATCGCGGAGAACAAAGCTTTCAGGATTTTGATCTTTCCTTTATCAAGCGCCCCTTTAAGCGCCACGCGTATGATATATTCCACAGCCGAATCTTCAATCGGCCTTTTCTCAAGGCGTCCTTTTTCAAAAGCAAGTTCGATCGCCCTGACAATAATATCGATGTTTTCGTTATCTTTTCCGAAGAAATATTTATCATCCGTACGCCTGGCGAACCATATGAACTCCGACAACACCTTGTTATGCAGAACGGCGTCCCCTTTTTCTCCGTTCTTAAGCGCCTCCATAAAATATCCCATGGCTTTTGCGCGGGCCCTGTCCCGTTCGGACTTTCTCTTCTCTCCGTAGAGAGAATCCGCGTACGAACTGAAAAAACCCGCGAGTTTGGCCTCGAGTTCTTGTCGGTACTTTTTATCGCGGACTTGGGCGAACACCCCCGCGGCATAAAGCGAAACATTCCCTGCCACAGTTATGAAATCGCCTTTACCGATTATAGCCAGCGCTTTCAGATACCTCGCTTTCCGCCTTATCCCGGGGTTTATATCATCTCTGCCCGCGATAAGGTCGAGAAGCTCCGGAACTCCGGCATACTTTCCTCTTTGGATCATCTCCTCGGCCCGGACGAGAACACGTTTAGCGAAAACGTCCTTAAATCTTCCAAGTTCTTCGGGAGACTCCACTCCCGCGCTCCTTACGATAGTTTCGGCGATCTCGCCCAAGATCTTCTCTCTCTCCTCATCGGACTTTTCTCCGTCGCGATATCTATACCACTCTTTAAACGCCAAGGTTGTGGCTGTGAGCGTTTCTTTATCTCTGTCCAACAACCTGTCCGTATAACTTTTTATAACACCTTTTTTCTTTTCGCCTTTCGGGTCGGCTTCGCGCGCCAGCCTCTCGATCGCCGCGATGGACCCGAGCTTCGTCAGGTTATTCAAGAAACGGTCGATCCCCGAATCGATCTCTTTCATTTTTTCTTCTAAAGACCTGACCCCCTCAGCCAGTTCTTTATCTTTTCGAACGGTTTCCTCTTCCGTCCGCCGCCGGGTGCCGTGATAATCACCATTTTTGTAAGATCTTTCCGCATCTTTCAGGACAGCTTTCCCATCCTTTTCTTCCGGCTCTTTTTCTTTCTCAACTATCTCATTCAACCCGGATATCGCCTGGTTGTTGCCCGGGTCGTACTTTAACGCCTCTTTGAACGCCTCACGCGCCTTTTCATGCTCATTCAGCTTTAAATACAAAGTCCCTATATCGTTCTGTACCGACGCTGTCTTTTTGCCGAGCTTGTAGACATTTTCGGACCTTTCCTTAAGACCGGCCCGGTCATGACCCGAACGGATAACTTTTTTCAGTTCGTCATTGAGCCTCAAGAGCTCCTCAATGACCGTTCTTTTTGTCGCGGTCCCGTCCGGCGCCGCATCAAGCGCTTTTATGAGCGCCGAGATCCTTTTTTCCAGATATTTTTCTTTGTCGCGTATCTTAGCAAAATAATCCCCGATCCTCGCCCTCATTCCCTCTTTGGCATTAAGATGAGATATGGCTAATCTCTCCATTACTCTGTTATCTTTATTAAGCCCCGTGTCTTTATTTACGGCCTTTTCATAATTAAGCGCGGCCTCCCTGTATTTTCCCTTGTCAAATTCACGGTCGGCTGATTTCAAGGACTCGAGAGCCGTCGGCTCCGCCTCTTTTCGGGCCTTTCGCAAAAATCTAAGCTTCTGTATGAGATTAAGTTTATACGTGTCTGCGATAGCCCTTAACGCGATATTATTGAGCTCTTTATCGTATTCAAGCGCTTTTTTGAAGGCGCCTCTTGCATACATATCATTTGGCTCGGTAAGCCCGTCCAGGATATACGCCCTTGCCTTTATTCTGTCATCGGACGACACCTTTAATTTTTGGATAGTGCCGCTTATATCGCCTGTTACCTGTAATATGGTTCTGTCCCGCAATATCTTGTTAATAAGCATATTACTCAGGGATACTTTTATCTCGCCCGCGACATTCTCAAGCGCCAGAACATATTGAATAAATCCCATACCCTCATTATCGTCCGTTACTACGGATTTTATCGCATCCAGTATCCCAGCCTCCCCACTCGCTATCGGCAGAAGATAGCGCAGCGCGCTCATCAAATGACCTTTAATACCTTTATCCCCGCTTATATTGATACCTGATCTTTGGGCATTCTCTACCAACCCCTTCAGCCCTTTCGCAGCCTCTATCGCATAAGCCGCGTCTCCGTACTGTTCAAAATATCGCGCGGCGAAAGAAGACGCCCAATAAAGAGATTCAAAAGCTTTCCTTAGCTGTTCGTTCTTAGTCCTATCGGAAACACCCGCAAGATACACCCAGGAAAGACTTACTTTGACACTTAATAGCGCCCTCTGTTGTCGCAAGTTGAGCTTTGAGTTGAATCCGTCCTTCGGGCCGATAAGTTCTCGACAGTAATTATCAAGACCTTCAAGGAGTCTTTGCGCTTTTTCATGTTCGTTCTGTTTTATGTACAACTCTGCCAATGCTTGTTTAATAATTTCCTGACCGCCGATCGCCTTTTCCTCCGCCAGGAACAAGAACTCCTCCAACCTCCTGACCGCTTCACCCAGCGGCCGGCCGCGCACATTGCCGATAACGGCGTTAAACACACTTTCATCCCGCATACTCGCGACAAAAGCATCTTTATTCTTAGCTTGGGTTAGATCGACCATTTTACTCTCTAATAATCTCTCATCCAAATTAACGTCATTTTTCCTGAAATTATCGAATTTTTCGCCGGCATATTTTTCCGACACCGCGCCAACCGCTTCTTTCTTTTTCACGATCTCTTCGCGTAACGCTCTTATCTCTACGGCCTGAAGTATAACATCCTCCGCTTCCGCGACCTTTTTTTCTAATTCGCCGGTCTTTTTTTCCAACGCCTCTTTCTCCTTTTGGAGATATTTTTCTTTCATATTCTTAATGACTGTTTTAGCCTTCTCTATATTCCCCTCTCTCATATATAACTCAACTATCTTTTTGGAATATTCCGCCGCGAAACCGTCGAGCGGGGGATCTATCCCGAACGCTTTTTCGAGTGCCCGAGCGGCCCCGAGGAGATCGCCTTGCTCCTCCAGGATAAGCGCTTTGCCGAGGTGCGCTCTCACGCTCTTCCCGTCACTCGTGACAGCGTCATCATAAAATTTCATGGCATCATTGTAATGCGCGGGACCTACGGCCTTACTAGTGTCCCCTTTCCGGACAAGGAGTTTCGCCGTCAGTTCTTTATATTTCGGCGTGAGCTCTTTGCCGTTCTCGTCTAAGAACTTTTTCATCCCTTCCAGAAAGTGTTCAAGTTGATAATAATTCTCCTCGTCTTTTTCCGCGAGTTCCGAGTAAATACCCGAGATACTCTCGTAAAGCCCGATTATGCCTTCCGAATAGTCGATCGGCACCCGGCCGAACCATTTATTCAAAAAGCTTTTTATCCTCCCTCTCGACCTTTCGTTATACCGCGTGAACCTCTCGTGCATTCTGAGGCTCCCTGAAAGTACGGCCCTTAATGCCATGACTATATCATTATTTTCAGGGTCATATTCACGCGCTTTCTTTAAATGAATTATCTTCGTCGAGATGTCGGTCTTACCTCGTTCTCCCATGTTCCAGAAACTGATCCGCTCTCTAAACGGACGTTTTTGTTCTCCGACCTTTTCCGCCAACTCAAACTCAAGTAACGACACCTCTTTCTTTTCGGCTTTTTCGTCCACCCCGGGCATGCCTTTCATGAGTTCATGGAACCGTACAGAATCCCGCAGGCTTTCATAAGTGCCTTCATCTTTTGCCTCGTCCGCCAATCGTCCCAACAATTCGCGTGAGACTCTCGCCTCGCCTTCCTTTACCGTTGACAGGGCGATCGACCGGTACTTCCCGGCTTTTTCGCGATCACCGGCGCCCCAATTAGCCGCGGAGAGGAGAGTGTATGTTTCCGAGTCTTCTTTTCCGCGCCACACTCGGTAACGCTTTCTAATCCCTTCCGTTAACATCCTTATCGCTTTTTTATTTTCTCCCGAAAAGATCAAGGCCTCCGCTTCAGCCTTCAGCGCGGTCTCCAAATCCAGGGCGGTCACGATCACACCGAATAAATTGTCATCGGGCTTCTTCCGTCCGGCCCATATCAACCACCCGGCTAGATCCGACGCCTCATCCTTTCTGCCAAGCTCCCGAAGCAGCGCAACTTTTTTATTAATGAAACCAGCGTTCCTCGAGTCATTCATGAGAGCCAGTTCAATGTAATAAAGCCCCGAGTTGAGCGCCGCCTGCCGCTTTTCCTCATCTTTTTCCTTTTTCGACTTTTCACGGAAATAGTCGGACAACTTTTCAAAAAATCCAGCCAGAGAGGTATCATATCCCAGTCCGCCCGGGTAGATCTCCCAATGCATCTTTTCGTAGATATCCGCGAGGAAGAGAAGCGCGTCCTCGTCGTCTTTCTTCTTATCGAGGTGTTTCTTTATCCGACGTATGGCTTCGAGCCTCGAATATCCCTGTCTTCGTTCTTCTTTACCTTCCTCAACGCGCGCGCCACTTCTATACGCCGCCACTCCAAAAAAGAGGTCCGCTTCCCCTCCGAGAGTCTCAAGCTCTTCCGCCCAAGTCTTTATCCGGCCATTGTCACGTTTTTCCGGGGTCTTCTTCATCTCGCTTCGGGCAAGTTTTTCGATCGCGTATTTTCTTTTTTCGACGTCGTTCGAGCGCTCCATTATCTCATATAGGATATTTTTGTTTTTCCCCCTAACAGCTTCATCTTTCTCAAAATGATCCATGAGAAATTCCAAAGCTTCCTGCCAGCTCATCTTCTTCCAGGGCTTTTTGTCCTTTTTAAGCGCGCCGATTATCTCTAACAACTCGTTCCTGAAAGCCTCGTCATCGGTTATTTCACCGCTGAGATTCTTATCCTTCAAAAACTCCGTCATGACGGCGTCCAGCATACCCCGTTTTTT
>CAZOMD010000013.1:27432-33621 GCA_964580895.1 uncultured Planctomycetia bacterium
TTCCGTCAGGCGTCGCCTTATCTATCTTCAGTTTCCCTTCATCGTCGAAGTTCTCATCTTTTTTGACAAGTTCCTCGATTTTTTCCACCTCGAGGAAATTCAGGATAATCCTCATGACGGTACTATGAAGAACAGGGTTTCTTTCTCTATCTATCTTCATCGAATAGAGTTTCACGATAAGATCCGGCCGGCTCTCGACCGGCATTTTCTCGGCGATATAATCCACAAGTTCCGTCACCGTTATACTTGCAATAATGCCGTCATATCCGCTGTCTATATCCTTAAAGGCTATCGTATCAGCGCCTCCCCTGCCCTCGATAAGAGACATTTTTTCGAGAAGGCATTCTTTATCTCCCTTGAAATATATATCCAGCATCAGCGTTTTTATAAATGCTTTATTTTTAATGGCTTCTGTCTTTTTGCCTGACCTTTCCAGGGTGTTCGCATAGCCCATTAGCATAGATATCCCCGCCACAACGGCCGATCTCATTTCCTCGGGAAGTTCTGCTAACGGGGATAACGACGAAAGATATTCTACGGCACGCTTTACTTTAACGTCATTCCTGTCGTATTTGCCGAAGACGATGATATCGAACGCGTTATTCACGGCATTTACCAAGTTACCGGTTTTTCGCGCGAAAACATCATTCTTATTTTCTTCAGCACTGGCTTTTTCGTTATTGCGTTTTGCCGTTTCATCCCCTACGGTTTTCTTCTCTTTCTCAAGATCAGCAAGTTTTTTATATTTCTCCGTCAAAGGCTTTGTTACTTCACTTCTTCTTTCGTATTGCGCATTGGATGTCGCTCCGTCATCCTCCAAAGTCTCCTTTGCCTCCACAAGCGCGATCTTGATCTCGGGGTCTTTTATCTTCCTATCCAACGCCCGGTTCCCTTTGAGAATTTCTATTTCTTTCTCAAGCGCCTCAATCTTTTTATTGATGGCTTCAAGCTCCTTCTCTTTTTCCCAGGCTTTTTCCGTGAGGCTTTGGAGTTTTCGCCGGGCAATGGAGAGATGAAGAGCTTCTACTTCGAGCATCTCGGCCCTTACGTCCACCTGGTACGGTTTCAGGATGTCCGCGTCTTTAAGGGCGCGCCGGGCGTCATCCAGTTTATCCTCGCCGTCTTTTTCGCTCACGATTATGACGTACTCCGCGAGAAGGCGTTCCCCCGTGGCCCGGGTCATAGCGGCTTCGTAATACTTCCCCTGTTTGGTATACACATCTTCCAATTGCTCGGAAAGTTTAGACGCCTTTTCGACCGCGCTTTCCATGCTCCAGCCCGGTAAAGATTTTTCGTCTTTTTCTTTATAAGCGATACCCATCTTAAAAAGTTCATTGATCTTCCCAACCGCTTCAAGAAGCGCCTTCTCGGCCTTTTCCAATTCATCCAGGGCCACGTATCTCTCCGCTATTTTCATCAAGCGATCGACCCGGGAGATAAGAGCGTTTATCATATCGGCTTCTTCTTCTACCCGCAGTTCCTCCAGTCTATCCGTGAGTTTTCCCTTAAGAAAGTCGAAAAACTCTCCCCCGGGCTCTTTCCCTTTATCTTTTAACGCCACGTAAATATTTATTCCTTTGGCAAGGATAGGCGGCTCATCGGGTGGGAGTGAACCAAGTATCTCTGTAATACCGTTGAACGTTTCCTCTTTCAATCCCGCGAGATCGGGCATTTGTTGAAGCGTTTTTTCCATTTCATCCAGGACCATCGAAAATATCTCCGAGCCTGTTTCATCCCGTTTTGCCGCGAGTTCTATTAATTTGCCCAGTTTGTATTCACTACCGACCATTCGTAAAAGCGTTATTACCTCTTTCCAGTCTTCCAACTCTAAAAGGCCTTCTATTAGACGCTCAACACAATCTTCCTTGGCGTCTAATATCTCGCTTCTGCTCATCTCTTTAAATTTGGATGATATTTCAATGATCTTTTTCAATCTATTTTCCTGCCCACTCGAAAGCTTGCCCTCATGTTCGATCAAGTCTTTTAATAGCCCCTTTACGGCCTTAAAAGCGGCTTCCCCATACCACGATCTAATAAGGTCCGCTATCGTGTTCAAGACCGCGCTCCTCTTTTCTTTTTCGCTTTCCGACTTCCACGCTTCGTTGTAATAATATTCCAAAAGCTCCTTTAGCCTGCCTCCGGCGCTTTCTCGGCTTTTCCACGCTTTAGTTTTTATTTCATTTTTTTTAGTTTCTTTTTCCTCCGACCTGGCGGCTCCGCGATCCCTCCCCAGCTCTCTCATGTCTTTATCGAATGCCTCTCTAATAAGCCGCGTTCTAAGCCCTATAATTTCAGGGGATTTGAACGCGGGGTTTTTAAGTATTTTTATAAAATCTTCAATGAAAGGAATGCGCTCGACCGTTTCTTTGCCATCCACTTTCTTTGTTATGTTTATCGCATACGTCGCCAGATCTTCAAGGATCGCGAAAATCTCGCCTTTAAGAGCCGCGTTTTCGGTCCCCTCGCATGTTTTTAAAAGCTCCCCGGCATAATCCTTTAGCGCCTTGAAATCCTTGACTTCGACAGGCAGTTTTACGTCATACGTTTTTGAAAATAGTTTCCCGAGCCATATCCTCACGCTTCGGGCATAGATGATCTCTCTCCCGACCCCCGCCCTTACGCCTTCTCCCTCTAAACGGTCACGCAGTCCTTTCGGGGTCTTTTCCTCCTCTAGAAGTTTCCCGATGAACTTATCCAGGTCTTTATTCCTGTTCATTTCATTGAGTATCCCGGGCAGAGCGGAATTACTTTCTATAAAAAGCGCGAGCCTCCGGATAGCTTCTAGAGCTAATTCCTTGTAACGCTTGTCCGGCTCTTCCTTCTCTTTTGTGAGTTTCGCTAATTCTTCTTCTTTTTTCTTCCGCGTGGCAATATCTAACGTTCCTGATTTCGGATCGAGATCTTTCTCCAGCCCCTTGATCCTGGCGTTTAACTTATCTACTTTATATGAGACCGCATTTGCCTCGACAATGACCCTTTTAAACCTAAAATCCCTGAAACGTTTTTGTTTTTCCTTGCCGATAAGATGTTCGCCTCGCTTTTCGATATCGTTTCCAAGTTTTTGATATATTTCTTCCCCTTTAGGTAAAGAGGACTTTATTTCCTCTAAAGCTCCGATATTTTTGATCTTCCCCATTTTTGAGTTCGTTATAGCGCCTATCCCGGATATGACAAGTTCGTTCACGACTTTTTCCCCGTAGGCTTTAGGTCCGACTCTGTAAAACGCGCCGATATCTTTAGACTTTAACTTGTCGATATTCAACCCCAATAGGGTGCGTTTGCTCCAGTCGGCGAGTTTCGCGTTATCCCCTCCAAGAGCATTTAACCGGCTTACCGCACCGCGTAATGCCAAATGCCGCCTAAAGAAGGCGATGACGCGCCATTTTGTCCCCTCTAATATCTTGACGCGGCAGAACAGCGTGAGTTTAGCGGCCTCCGGATAATCTCTGGGAACTTTGCCCAGCTGCCGGATAGCTTGCGAATATTTCCCGTTTTTAGCGTACAGTTCAGCGAGCTCGACGCGTTCGGGATAAGAAAGATCTTTCTCTCTCTTCAGTTTACCTTCAAGGTGCTCTATCCTTGCTTTGTCGGCATTATCGCCTTCGAACTTCTTGATCTCTTTTTCTTTTTCGGGCTTTTCTCCCTCGATAATCGGCGCTTTATCGCCTTCCTTGATCTTGTCGGCTTTCTCGGATAACGTCCGGTAAGACTTCTCTTTATCAGTCGCGGGCTCGACCTTTAAGGCGTCAAAGCGGTCGAGTTGGTCGGCGGTCATTAGAACGGTAAGCTCACTCAGTTCCTCTATCGTGTGCTTATATCCATCGTATATCTTTGCTAGTTTTTCCTTCTCGTATTTTTTCCCCAGCGCGGTACCTTTTATAAGCAAGGCTTCTATATCGTCCGGGGAATCTTTAAGGACCTCTTCCACGTTCTTGAGCGCGATCTCAATAAACTCCTCCGGCCCGTCACGCATGCGTATATTGTCGGGTGGGCTGTCCGTTAAAGCGAGCCGCGCTATATACAACCTCACTTTATTAAGCGTTTCCCGGTTTTTGGCGTCCCCGAAACGCGTAATGATGACCTCGATCAGATGTTTCGCGTTATCGAGATCTTTCTTTTCTAATAGATAGTCAATGAACGTTCTTCTCTCATCGATATCCCCGCGGAACTTCCCTTTATCTATCGCCTCGACCGTCTTTTTTATGAGAGCGTCCGCTTTCTTCGCCTCGCCGAACGCGGAATAAGCCTTGAGGAGCGCTATTAGAGGCGCGGATTTCTCCGGTCGGGTTTCCATCTCGCGTTTTTCGGCCGCGAGCATGCGCATTACGCCGAACCAATCCGGTTTGACTTTTTCGTATACCATAACACCGGTCTTTTCCATGACCCACACCGCGCCCCTGACGCTCAATAGAGCGACCTGCGCTCCAATTAAAACCGGAGAAACTGCCGCCCATGTCACCGGGACCAGTAATATTTTTAGCCCTCCGATACCGAGGGATAATGTCGCTAACTTTCCAGCTATGTACGCCCCTATCCCATAGTACGAAATATGCGTGGCTACCCACAGGGCGGCACTCCCAAAAAGCCCGGGCGCAAAAACCAGGCCCGATATTAAGACCCCGGCGACTATTCCACGTTTGGCCCACCGGACTGCGCGGCCCGCTTTCTTATCCGGCTTCAAGGCCGAGAATGGTTTTAATAACCGCGCCGCGCTCTCTTTTAGCAAGTCTTTAACACTCAGTTTCTTCTTTTCTTCTTTCGCGGCTTTTTCAGGTTCCTTTATGGGCTTCGCCTTCTCCGCGAGCTTCGTCTTTTCGTCTGTTATAGATATCTCTTCGCCTAAAAGCTTTATTTTAAGCGTTTGGGCTTTTTGCAAGACCCTGGCAGCGTCGCGGTATATCTTTTGGGTGTCTTTCTTCTCTTCCTTTTTCTCCTTTTCCGCGCCTTTTCCTTTTTGGAGCATTTTGAGCATTTCCGCGTATTCATCCCCGGGTTTTTTCGCGGGAGCCTCTTCTTCCGCCTCTTTGGCTATAAGCCTCGCCAAAAGAACGCGCGACTTTGTCATAAGATTTTCATCGGGGAAACCTTCTTTCACGGCTTTCGCGAGATGTTTTTTCGCGTCGGCTTCTTCGCCCATCGAGTAAAGGACTATGCCGAGAAGCGCTTTCGCGGTCATATCATTTTTATCCGATGAAACCGCGATCACGAGATAATTATAGGCGTTCATTCTTAAATCCCGGGCGGCGTCCTTTTTGCCCAGTCTCTTGCTTAGCGCCGCTTCTTCCGCGAGATCGAAAAGGATCTTGCCTATTGTCGTATACGCGCCTTTATTCTGTTTGATGGCGGCAAGATCGCCTTTCGAAAGACCCAAAAGGACTTTCGCTAATTGCCGCACTCTTTCATCCTCCGGAACCTCGACCCCAGTGATCCTCTCCGCCAGGGAAACCGACTTTTCATTTGTAAGGACCATTTCGGGATATCTTATCTCGCGCGGAAGACGCTCTTTTATGACGTCTTCCGGACGAAGCTCTTCTTCGACACCCCGTATTTTTTTGACCCAGTTCTTTATCGCGATCCATCGGTTTTTCAAACCGGAGCCTGCCGAACCAAGTAGCTTTTTCGGGCCTCCCCATAGAACACCGTATACTATTCCAGAGATCCCCGCGATAAGCCCAAGCCAGGCCAGTTTTACGGTATCTACTCTTAAAAACGCATCCCTGTTCACAGTGGCGAGATCCAAACCCCATTTCAGCATCTTCCCGGAAATTTTAGCCGGCCATTTTGCTCCGTCACTCATCTTGTTTAACTTAAACATCCATTTAGCGTATCTTGTATTTCTCCCCCACTTTATTTGGGCCGCGGCCTTTGCTCGGCCAAACCCGGTCTTTTTCTGCTGCAGTGATACCCCAAGATCCGTTCGGGCTTCGCGGACAAGATAGAACGGAAATGCTACCACAACTCGATACGTTCCCCATAAAAGTTTATTTAAATTCCCGCCCTTACGCCTCAAAAGCTCCGCTCTAAGATCAAATCTCTCCTTTGTGTCCAGAACCACCTTTTTAAAGGATTTGTATTTATCTTTGACCCCGTCCCAAAGACCATTGACCATGCGTGTAAAAGCTGGGAAGGCACCCCTTCTCTCCGGCCGGCCCGTCTCTTTCGTAAGGGGCAGCCTTTCCGGGATCTCCT
>CAZOMD010000014.1:0-3382 GCA_964580895.1 uncultured Planctomycetia bacterium
TCTCGCGGGGACGCTCATTTTCCCCTGCGCGGAAAATTTCGCTCGGCACTCGGCCTCGCAAGCTTGGCCTCTCCGAAACCATAACATTTAGTCATAAGAACATGGTTGGGCTACCCATTACTAAAGCCATTTGTAACAAGGCGAGGAGAGTTCGGAGGCGAGTGTAGAGTAAAATTTTTCGCAGGAAAAAATTTTACGCCCCCGGAAGAATACCAAGACAGCTTACGCGGTAACGGTCTATCCAGCTATATAATTTGTTCCGCGGCGAGCGGAGCTATTACCAAAAAATACTGTTGTCCTCGCCTGAAACCGTTAACGCCGCATTCTCTCCATAACACCAAATTTTATTCATGTCCCGGTATTCACCCTTTTGGCTAAAGATGGGTGGCGGCGGCAGTTCGAGCATCGCACGCGCGCAGCGCGCGGAGAAGCGCAGAACGAACGCCGACAGGACCCATCTTTAGCGCATGTCTGGCCCATTACCCTTTGGATGACTGAACTATTACTCTCGGCTTGGGAATAGCCCTCTTCCAGCACACCCCCATCCTTTGGCCCGATAAATTTACTTGAAGTATTTTTACCGGCACCTTATGTCTCTCAAATCCTAAGGGGTGCTTTTTGGCAACGACAAAGAATTAGATAGTTGAAAGGGTTTAAAGTCCAGGGATTGAGATCAGGATTCCCGAGGTTTGTATCATTTCCCGCCAAAAAGATCGGTCTGGTCCAATCTTTTTTGGCTTTCCATGTATTTAAACGCGTTTTTAAGCTCTTTTTTCTGACGGTCGTTCCCGTGCGCCATAAACTCCGCGGCCTTATCCGCGTCCTCTATGATGCTTCTCCAATACGCGTAATTTTTAGGTTCTTTTTTCATCGGCATCCCCCACGAACGGTCAATCCACATCTACCCCGGCTTAAAAGCCGGGGCATGTTCACGATTGATCCCGAGGGGCGTCTTCTTCCGCGGTCTCGAGACCGGGGCTTAGCGCCGCGAGAGGTCAATTGTTTTACCCAGAATGCCATAATTTTGCGGATTTGTAAAGACGACTGGGGTTAATGTAAAGTAGGAACATATTGTTGTCGTTAGGAGAGCCTTTTCCTGCCAAACAATCACACATCGCCAAAGAGCGCCGGCTTGCCTTAAACCGCACCCTCTATTTGGAAACAGCATTAAATAAATCTTCTATGCTTGAAAGAAATTTTCGGGCTGACTCTAAGGCCCTCTCAGCCTCCTCTTTCGTAGAAAAGAAGCTAAGGTCATACTGGTCATCATGCCTGATTTCCCGGCTATGATCCAACAATTCTACCCACTTCTTGTCTAACTTGCCGGTTTTAACGTACTTCTCTTCGAGATACCTTGCCACGCAGGCATGGCTCTTTTCCCGGAAACCATCGAAAAATAGGATAGTCCTAGCCGCGTGAAACATCACCATATAAGAAGCCAAAATCGACGAGCTGAATGCTTCGCCTTTTAAGGAATTCTCCGCTTCCTTTAGCCATTCCCGTGCCTTCTTTAAAGACTGTGTAGCTTTATCTTTTGAATGCGGAATTTTCCCAAGTAACCCTTTCCTCATACAATCGTTATAATTGAATGGCATCGCTTTCTCCGTAAAGGACGATTGAGCCGAATGATAGCGAGTGATAAAAAAGCTCATCGTCCTTTTTCATCTTTTCAATTTTTTTGGTAGTTAAAAATAGCGGTTTAACATTTTTTATTTTCTTGTTCATTACGGCTGTCAAAGGGGCGGCTTTCTCATCGCTTACGTCCTTAACCTTTAGCCAAAGATCCACATCAGATTCATCAGAGTTGTCACCCTTGGCGCAACTGCCATAAAGACCCGCGGCCTCTACAAAATCAAACTTCTTGAAAATACCGGCATCTATGCCCGTTATATTCAATAGTATCTTGGTGGCTTTTGTAATAGGAGAATTTACTATAAGATACTTGCCATTTGATTTCTTTGCAATGCCCTCTTTGAGCAAAACATCAAGGTATTTAGACACTAAACCCTTGCTGAGTTTAAGTCTCGCGGCGAGCACATTGACACTGATAGGCTGAACGCTAAAGATAACAGTTTTTAGTATTTTTATTCGTTCTTTTGTGGAAAAAATGCTTTCCATCGTTACCTCCTGACAAGCGTTCACGATGCGTGAACGATTAGTTCACATTTTATGAACATTTGAGCCGCTTGTCAAACCTTTTCCTTCTCCAGCAAATGACAACCGATTTTAACATACTCCCTTAAGGCTGTTGCGTAAATACAAAATCAAAAGTCCCCCTAAAATACCAAAGCCCAAAGAAATGATATTACATATTATAAATACATTGCCGTGCTCTCCTGCTTTTTCGATGTCGCTGGGCAATTCTAACTTTGTATATGTTATCATTCGCTCAGCTATTTTAATACCTAAAAAGGTTGCGATTAAAGCAGGCTGTTGAAAAACTGTAAGCGTTGTATATATTGCTCTTTCTATACATCCCATTGTTGGTGTCAATTTTGCAGGTGTATCTTTACTGGCGCCGATATATTTTCTTAAGCCTTTATTTATGTATTTTACCGCCACATGTCCCACGGATATCGAAAACATTAAACCCAACATCCAAACAAATAAGTTATAAATCATTGGCGACCTCCTGGCTTTATGCTCTCTAAGTTCGCCTGAGCGTCAAGGTTGGTTGGTTGAAAATAGCAAATCGAAATTTGACCGCTTGCCCTGTACCAGTCGTCGCTCCGCTCCTCCGGTGCAGGGTTACCAGATTTGAACCAACCCTATACCATAATATTCCAAAAACTTATTTTAGGTTTAGGGTTGCCGTGAACCTAATTTGAGCTTTTTACATATAATGGTTCACGGCAAGAACGGATGATCCAGCCATAAACCACTATATTTTAAAAACTTATCCTGGGTTTATGGCTGCCCTGAACCTAAAATATGCTCTTTTTATATAATGGTTCGGGGCAGAGTCTCTCTCAAAGATTGGCTGGGACGCTTGGATTTGAACCAAGAACGGATGATCCAGAGTCATCAGTGTTACCGTTACACCACGTCCCAGCGTTTATGCTTTTAAGCTCTCTCTCAACATCGACCGCAGAGTTTGTTTACCTTTCGTAGTCTTAAAATACTTTTCTCGTCTCTCTGCGTCTTGCTTATTTATAAATCCTTCAATAAAGATAAGTTTGGGCTCGCTATATCTCGCCGTTGTATGATTATGCCCCGCCGCATGTTCGCCCATTCTTCTCTTTATGTTTTCAGTCTGCCCGATATAAAATCTTCCCTCTTTCCCTTCCAGCAAGATATAAACATAATACATCCTCGGAACTTCCTTTTTGATCCAGCCATAAACCACTATATTTTAAAAACTTATCCTGGGTTTATGGCTGCC
>CAZOMD010000014.1:3482-31634 GCA_964580895.1 uncultured Planctomycetia bacterium
TGGCTGCCCTGAACCTAAAATATGCTCTTTTTATATAATGGTTCGGGGCAGAGTCATCAGCCGTGAACCAGAACTCGTTTCCCTCGTTCGGTTCACGGTTCATGTTACCGTTACACCACGTCCCAGCGTTTATGCTTTTCGCGAAAAATATTATACTAAGTTCACCAAGCCGGCTCAATCTTTATTTTACGCGGCGGGGTTTAGCCGGGCCCCCGCCCTCCCCACCGAAAATGAATAGCTGCTGGTTGAGTCCGTTTAAGCGGGACGTTAAATGGCCGAGCGGGCACGGATTCCGTTCTGCGAAAGCGGAACGGAAGAGCGAGGCCATTTTCGAGTTCCGTTTTCTCGCCGGGAAAACGGAACGATCCCGCGAGAACGGGCCTCAACCTGCTGCACGCCACATCCTTTCCAGCACTTTCTCTTTCCTCAAAACCTTTTATAAAGAACTTTCCTATTTTTGTCGCGCCTTTTAGCCGCGACTCTCTCACCACCCGAAACTGAATAGCTGCTGGTTGATTTGTTTCGTACGGGACATTAAATGCCCGGGCAAGCTTGGTTTTTGAAGCCCGAGAGGCTTCAAAATTGACCGGACATTTTTGAGCTCGATTTTCCGCCGGAGAAGATCGAGCGGTCCCGGCAGAAACAGATCAACCGGCAGCTTTCCTCATCCTCTCCAGCACTTTTTCTTTCCCCAAAATTTCCATTATTTCGAACAGCCCCGCCCCGCCGGTCTTTCCGCTTATGGCCATGCGCGTCGGATGGATTATGTCGGCCGCTTTAAAACTCTTCTCCTCGGCGAGCTCCCGGCAGACCTTTTCGATATTCCCGGCGCTAAACTCATTGAGCGCGTCTAGTTTTTCGGCGAACAGCTTTAAGTTCTCTTTGCTTTTCCCCGGCTCAAGGTATTTTTTCGCTCCTTTTTCTTCAACGGCGTAACTATCGGTGAAAAAGCAGTCCGTAAGCGTGATAAAATCACCAAGCGTCTTGATCCTGACTTGATAAAGTCCGACCAGTTTTTTAAAAGTCTCTTCCGCGAGGATCGTAGGATCGAACCCTTTTTCCTTAAGATGCGAGAAAAGAATCCCGGATAATTTTTCTACCGCCATGGCCATGATATATTCCCCGTTTATCCATTTCAGTTTCTGGATATCGAACCTGGCCTGCACATCGCTCATGTCTTCGATCCGGAAGAGCTTAACGGCTTCCCTGATTGGCATTATTTCTTTCCCGTCCCCGGGCGTCCAGCCAAGAAGCATTAAATAATTCGCGAGGGCTTCGGCAAGAAACCCTTCGTTCTTATATTCCTCCACGGCCACCGCGCCGTGCCGTTTTGAGAGTTTAGCTCCATCCGCGCCCATCATGAGCGGCATATGCGCGAATCTGGGTAGCTCCTTCCCCATCGCCTTGTACAAAAGCACTTGTTTCGGCGTATTGGATATATGGTCATCACCGCGTATAATATGTGTTATGCCAAGCTCCGCGTCATCTACCACACAACAGAAATTATACGCCGGAGAACCGTCGGATTTTATCATCACCTGGTCTTTTATCTCATCGGTGTTAAACGTGATCTTGCCGTGGATAAGATCGTCTATCTCTATGTTCTGCGCCTTTTCGACCCGAAAGATAAGGGCCTCTCCCTCCCGGTACGCCTTGCCTTCATCCAATAGCCCCAGGGCTTTCTGCCGGTATAGATCGAACCGGTCGCTTTGATATACGGGATCACCGTCCCAATCAAGCCCGAGCCACGCGAGGTCCTCCAGTATCTCTTTTAAGAACTTCTTGTCCGACCTTTCCCTGTCGGTGTCTTCTATCCGGAGCAAGAATTTGCCCCCCGTATTCCTCGCGTATAGCCAGTTTACAAGAGCCGTCCTCGCGCTCCCTAGATGAAGAAACCCGGTCGGGCTCGGCGCAAAACGAACTTTAATCATTTCTGTTCTCCTCCGCGAATTTTATCCCTCTATCAACCGCCCTCATGTTTATCGAAATCAACTCTTTCCTTTCCCCGGCCATTTCCAAAATCACCTCTTCCAGGACATCCCTGGTTAAAAAACCTTTCATTCCCGCGAAGACACCGGCCGCGATCATATTTGCCACGCGGACATTCCCAAGTTTGATCGCCTCCTCGCTTAAGGCGGCCCTGACGATCTTAACGTCCTTTCGCGAAGAACTTTTCTTGACCAGTGAAGTATTTAGGATAAGAAGCCCCCCGTTTTTTATTTTTTTCTCGAATTTGTCTAAGGACGGTTCATTCATTATTATCGCGCTATCCGCCAGATCGGTAATGGGACTGGCTATAGCCCCCGAACATATGCGGACCATGGAATGCGCCGTTCCTCCGCGGACCTCGACCCCGTATGACGGCATCCACGTAACGTTAAAACCCATCTTCATCCCGGAGGAAGCGAGGACTTTTCCCAGGATCATTATCCCCTGTCCGCCGTACCCCGCGCATATGATTGATTCGCTCACATTTGCCATCGTTTCAGCACCTCAAACGGTTGCCTGTTAGCCTGTTTTCCAGTTAACCAGTTTGATCTTTACGCTGTTTTTTCGGTTTATCTGTCTTTTCACTCCAGAACTAGCGAACCAGCAACGGGCTAACTGGTCAACCGGCTAACTTTCTTTAATAACTCCCAGCGGATACGCTTTCATCACTTCTTTCTCTATCCGTTCAAGCGCCTTGACTGGACTCATTCCCCAATGCGTCGGACACGGAGAAAGCACTTCGACCATCGAGAATCCCTTTTTCTCAAGCTGCAGGCTAAATGCCCGCTTTATCGCTTTCTTGGTCTTGATCACATCTTTGGGAGAATGTACGGATGTCCTTTCCAGATATACCACCCCGTCAAGGAGCGCCATCATCTCGGTTATTTTTATCGGGAACCCCTCTTTTTCCTTTCTTCTGGTAAAGGGAGTGGTCGCGGTCGTCTGCCCGAGAAGGGTTGTCGGCGCCATCTGCCCGCCCGTCATCCCATAAACACCGTTATTGACAAATACCACGGAGATGTTCTCGCCCCTGGCCCCGGCGTGTATTATCTCTGCCGTACCTATTGCCGCGAGGTCCCCGTCGCCTTGATAAGTGAAAACAAGCCTGTCCGGTAATACTCTTTTTACCCCAGTCGCGACAGCGGGTGTTCTCCCGTGAGCGGCTTCCATCGTATCGAAATCCCAGTAATTGTACGCCAGCACCGCGCACCCGACAGGCGCGATGGCGACCGTGCGCTCCCGGAGGTCCATCTCGTCTATTATTTCGCTTATAAGACGATGCACCAGCCCGTGCCCGCACCCCGGACAGAAATGTGTCGCTACGTTTTTTACCTTCTTATGCAATTTAAAGTCGGCTGACAAGCTCCTCTTTCGCCTTACCAAGCATCCCTTTCGCCTTCAGGACCACTTCTTCCTCGGTCGGGATGCCTCCACCGGTCCTGCCGTAAAAACCTACTCTTTTGTCGTCGCAAACGGCAAGGCGCACATCCTCTACCATTTGTCCGGCGCTCATCTCCACCACGAGCACCTTTTTATCCTTTTTTACCGCATCGCCAAGAACGAGCGAAGGGAACGGCCATAATGTGATCGGCCTGAAAAGACCGGCCTTTATACCTTCCTCATCCAGTATATCCACACATGCCCTTGCTATCCTTGCGGCTGTCCCGTAAGCGACAAAAATTATTTCCGCTCCATCCGTGTTATATTTCTCATACCTTATTTCTTTTTCGGATATTTCTTTGTATTTTTCCTGTAAATGCCGGTTATGTTCCTCGAGCGCCCCGTCGCCCAGCAAAAGACTTTTTATGTTCCGCGCCTCTCTTCCTTTGGCCCCCGTCATAGCCCAAGGCTTTTTCACTTCGCCTTCCGGTTTTATCTCGTCATCGTATTCCAGTTTTTCCATCATCTGTCCCAGCATGCCGTCGGCAAGCACCATCACGGGGTTCCTGTACCTGTCCGCCAAAGGAAACGCCAGGTACGTAAGGTCGAACATCTCCTGTACGCTCGATGGCGCGAGAACTATCAGATGATAGTCCCCATGCCCGCCCCCTTTTGTCGCCTGAAAATAATCCCCCTGCGCGGCGGCAATATTTCCTAACCCCGGTCCGCCCCGCATGACGTTTACTATCACGGCCGGAAGTTCACATCCGGCAAGATATGAAATCCCTTCCTGTTTAAGGCTGATCCCGGGACTTGATGAACTAGTCATAGCGCGAGCCCCGGCGGCTGAAGCTCCAAACACCATACTGATCGCAGCTATCTCGCTTTCCGCCTGGATAAAAACCCCGCCTTCCTCTTCCATGCGCCTCGCCATATAAGCGGTAAGTTCGTTCTGCGGGGTTATAGGATATCCCGCGTAGAACCGGCACCCGGCCCTCGCCGCTCCTTCCCCCGAGGCTTCATTCCCTGTAAACAAATATCTCTTCTTCATGCCTTATTCTTCACCATTCTCTATTCACCGTTCCCTATTTCGATCGCGCAATCGGGGCATATAACCGCGCATAGCGTGCATCCCGTGCAATCGCCGCTATGGACTATCTCCACGTATTGGACCCCGCGTTTATTTATTCTATCGGATATGCCGATGACGCCGTTCCGGCATACCTTTATGCAAAACCCGCACCCTTTGCATTTTTCGGGATCGATCGATATGTTTATTTTTTTCTTATCCATTTATCCTTCTCGTCTCGCTCTCGATAACGGACGCTATCCCTTCGGGTGACAAGTGATATTTCCGCAAGAGTTCTTCGCGGGAGCCGTGTTCTATAAATTCGCAGGGAAGCCCTATGCATTTAATCCTTACGTTGCGTAAATTCTCTCTCTCGAAGAATTCAAGGACCCCGCTGCCGAACCCGCCGGAGGAAATCCCTTCTTCTACCGTAAATATCGCCTTGTTTTCCCGCGCCATCCGTTCCAAAAGCTTGGTATCAAGCGGCTTCACGAACCTGGCGTTTATTACTTCAGCTTCGATATTTTTTCTGGATAGCATGTCCGCCGCTTTCAGCGAAATGTTGACCATGCTGCCGACAGCCAAAAGAGAGACATTTTTCCCTTTTCGCAGGACTTCCGCTCTTCCCAGTTCAAGTTCGCCGCAGGAAGAACTTGGAACTACCCGGTTGGCCGGACCACGCGGATATCTTATCGCCGCGGCTTTTCCCCATGCCACGGCCTTTTCAAGCATAACCTCGAGTTCTTCCCCGTCTTTTGGCGCCATGACAATAAAATCCGGCATGTTCCGCATATAAACGATATCGAACACGCCATGATGCGTCGGCCCGTCCCTGCCGACAAGCCCCGCCCGGTCTATACAGAAGATGACCGGCAGCCGCTGCAACGCCACGTCATGGATGATCTGGTCGTAAGCCCTCTGAAGAAAAGTGGAATATATCGCCACGACCGGGATATATCCTCCTTTGGCAAGCCCCGCCGCGAAGGTAACCGCGTGGGCCTCGGTTATACCGACATCGAAGAACTGCCTTTCAAGTTCCCGGGCGAAGTCCTTAAGTCCCGTACCGTCCGGCATGGCCGCCGTTATAGCTACAACCTTTTTGTTTCCCCTTCCAAGCGCCAACATTTTATCGGAAAAATGCGTTGTGAACGTTTTTTCTTTCTTTTCGTCATTCCGAAGGCCTTCCCCGGTCGAGGGATCGAACGCGTCAACACCATGGAAGCGGACCGGATCTTCCTCGGAAAATCTGTACCCTTTCCCTTTTTTCGTTATCGCGTGCACAAAGATCGGGCCTTTCAATGTTTTTACTTTGCGGAATATATCTATGAGCTGCCCAATGTTATGCCCGTCAATAGGCCCAAAATAGCGGAACCCGAGTTCTTCGAACACTATGCCGGGCACAATAAGGTTCTTAAGCCCTTCCTCGACCTTCCTTATGGTCTTGACCGCCACCGGACCAAGTTTAGGAATGCCTCTTATCACGCGTTCGGTTTCGTCCCTCACTCTGTTATATAAAGGATTTGTTATCACGGTGTTTAGATACTTGCTCATCGCCCCTACTGGCTTCGAGATAAAGTGCTCATTATCGTTGAGAATGACGATCATATCCGTTTTCACGTGTCCCGCGTGATTCATTCCCTCAAACGCTAACCCCGTCGCTAAAGAGGCGTCGCCTATGACCGCCGCCACTTTATAATCATCCCCGGCCATGTCCCGCGCCATCGCCAACCCGAGCGCGGAAGATATGGACGTGGCGCTATGCCCGCACGTAAAAGGGTCGTGTTCGCTTTCTCCCGCGTTCGGAAAGCCGCTGATCCCGCCCATTTCACGGAGCGTGTCGAACCTTGAAGCCCTTCCCGTAAGTATTTTATGAGCGTAACTTTGGTGCCCTACGTCCCAGACGATCTTGTCGCGAGGGCTTTCAAAGGAATAATGAAGCGCGACGGCAAGCTCGACGACGCCAAGGCTGGCGGCGATATGCCCCCCTTTTCGAGAGGTAACATCGATTATCTTTTCGCGTATCTCCCCCGCGAGAAGGGACAGTTCTTCTTCATTTAATTTTTTAAGATCGGCCGGAGAAGTTATCCGTCCAAGGATCCGTTCCTCTCTTTTTCCGTTCTTTCCCGCCATTATTGTTCTTCTCCGTTAAAATCCGTTTTTTCGAAAAGCCCGTCCTCATTTTTTACAAGAGCTTCGATTCTTGCCTTAGCCTTATTAAGCTTGCCCTGGCAAAAAGAGGCGAGTTTCACGCCTTCTTCGTATCGTTTTAACAGTTCGTCCAAAGGCAAATTCCCATTCTCAAGTTCTTCCACGGTTTTCTCGAGTTTTTCCATCGCTTTTTCGAAAGTCATCTCTTTCATTTTTCCCGGCTCCCATGTTAAAAATTCCTACTTATCAACCGTCTCTTCGACCCGGCTTGTTATCTTCCCGGAAAAAAGGCGGGTTTCAATAAGATCGCCCTGGCTTGTTTCCGCATGAGATCTTATGATCTTGCCGTTTTTAAAAGTTATGCTGTACCCCCGCTCCAAGACCGCGAGCGGACTTAACGCCTTTAGCTTCCCGTTGTAGGCCCCCAGATCTTTATTCCTTGTCTCGACGGCACGCGAAACAAGAGAGAACATCTCTTCGCAAAAACCATCTATCTCCTGCCGTATCTTAAGAAGAGCGTTCTCCGGGGTTCGGAGAACGTAACTCTCTCTAAGAGCCTTAAGCCCCTCCCTCATCGCCGAAATACTGCTTTTCGCTGCCATCGCCATGCGTTCCTCACTGCCCTTTAACCTCCTCAGTAAGTCGCTTTTCAGCGGGATGACTATTTCCGCCGCCTGAGAAGGCGTCGCGGCCCGTACATCGGCGACAAAATCCGATATTGTATAATCTATCTCATGTCCGACCGCGCTTACAACGGGGATCTCCGAACTAAAAATCGCCCTGGCCACGATCTCTTCATTAAAAGGCCACAGATCCTCCAGGCTCCCGCCGCCTCTTCCCACAATCATAACATCTATCGGGTTTCCCTCGACTTCGCCGTTTTTAATAAGCCGGCTGATCTCGTTGAGCTCTTCTATGGCGCGGACGATCTCTTCTTTCGCGCCTTCCCCCTGGACCTTGACCGGGCGTATGGATATTTCAATGTTAGGATATCTCCTCTTCGCCACTTTCAAGATATCCCTAATAGCCGCCCCGGTAGGGGATGTAACGACACCTACCCTGAGGGGAAGAACCGGCAGGGCTTTTTTGTTCTTTTCGTCAAAAAGCCCTTCTTCATAAAGCCTTCTCTTGAGCTCGTCGAACTTTAGCTGTAAAGCTCCTCTGCCGCGCGGCTCAATGTCCTGGACATAAAGCTGATACGCTCCTTTTTTTTCATATACGCTTATCTTCCCTTTACAAAGTATCCTCATCCCGTTCTCAACGTTAAAATCCATTCGGGCGCTATTTCCCCTGAAAAGAACGGCATTTATAATACAGTTCTCATCTTTTAGGGAAAAATAAAAATGCCCCGCGGACGATCTGGTATAATTCGAGATCTCTCCTTCTACCCAAACTTCTCGAAAAACATCTTCCAGAAGGATGTTTATATCCCTGGTAAGTTCACTGACCGTGTATATTTTTATTTTTTCCATTATCGTAACGGCCGGCCCGGCTTGGGGATATTTTTCGGACCTTTTGCCGCAAGACGGATTCCATTTATTCGGTGCCGAGCTGGACCCGTTTTATATAGTTGGCTTTACCCGTTTCGGGGTCGATATCGATTATCGCCCCGTTGATCTCAGAATCGCCCGTGGCCATTTCAAAACGCGTGGGAAGTTGTGTGATGAATCTTTCGATTATCTGTTCTTTTTTCCGGCCGATCACCGAATCAACGGGCCCTGTCATCCCGCTATCCGTGAGATACGCCGTCCCTCCCGGCAGGACCTTCTCGTCGGCTGTCTGTACATGGGTATGGGTCCCAATAATAGCGCTGATCTTCCCGTCAAAATACCACCCAAGCGCCACTTTTTCGCTTGTCGCTTCGGCATGAATATCGACTATTATCACGGGTGTGATTTTTCTGATCCTTTCAACTTCCTCCATCCCCCTCACAAAGGGACAGTCCAGGGCGTCCATAAAAACGCGTCCTATAAGGTTTATTACACCCACTTTTATCTTGTTCTTGATCTCGATAATGGTACTCCCTTTTCCTGGGGCCCCTTTCGGATAATTCAGCGGGCGCAAAAGTCTGTCGGTATGGTCAAGATACTCGTAGATCTCTCTCTTCTTCCATATATGATCCCCGGAAGTTATAACGTCTATCCCGCTCCCGTAAAGTTCATCCGCGATAATAGGCGTGATCCCGCTCCCCCCGGCCGCGTTCTCGGCGTTAGCTACGACAAAGTCGATCTTTTCGCTTTCGCGCAGACCGCGTAGCTTTTCCGCGAGTATATCTCTCCCGGGTTTCCCTACGACATCTCCGATAACAAGTATTTTCATGTTTTATTACTTCCTTAGCTACGGGCGGAATAAAAAAATTTTCCCGCTTACGCTCCTTCTCCCTGGCGCTTGTATCTACTCGCGCTTTGCGCTCGTTGAGATCCTTTGCTTAGTCGCTTTCGGCCCATTCGTTCGGCCTGACGACCGCCTGCCACCTTAGAGATCCCTCCTCCGATACGTTGTAGCTTTGAGTTCGGGATAAATTCACACTTATGATTTATGCTCCCTATGTTCGCATAAATCATGTGTTCATTTAAATTCGACCTTACGGGTTATGCTTCCTTTGGAAGCATAACCCGTGGTCTCATTTACTTAGCGTACTCAATGGATCGGGTCTCGCGTATGACGACCACCTTGATCTGTCCCGGGTATTGAAGCCCTTCCTCTATTTTTTTCTTTATCTCGAACGCCATCAGCGCCGAACGCGCGTCATCCACCTTATCAGGCTGGACTATTATGCGGATCTCACGTCCCGCTTGTATCGCGTAGGTCTTTTCGACGCCTTCAAACGCGTTGGCTATAGCCTCAAGGTTTTCGAGCCGTTTGATGTAGTGCTCAAGGGTCTCTCTCCTGGCCCCGGGACGAGCCGCGCTTATGGCGTCGGCCGCTTGCGCCAAAACCGCGAGAAGGGTCTTGGGTTCAACGTCCCCGTGATGCGCCTCTATCGCGTGAACGACTATTTCGGGCTCTCCGAACCTTTTGGCTATTTCCGCGCCCAACGCCGCGTGCGTCCCTTCTTTCTCGAGAGAAACAGCTTTACCGATATCATGGAGCACCCCTATGCGTTTCGCCAGCCCGACATCAAGCCGAAGCTCACCCGCCATCGCCGCCATCAGATACGCGGTCTCCTTCGAATGCTGTAGCACATTCTGTCCGTAGCTTGTTCGGAATTTCAATTTACCCAACAGCTTGACCACTTCGGCGTGGATGCCATGTATCCCAAGATCAAGAAGGGTATTCTCCCCTTCTTCTTTGATGGTCGCCTCCATCTCTTTTTTTACTTTTTCCACTATCTCTTCTATCCGGCCCGGGTGTATCCTGCCGTCCTCGATCAGCCGTTCAAGTGAAAGTCTCGCTATCTCTCTTCTTAATTTATCAAACCCGGATATTATAACGGCTTCCGGAGTGTCGTCGATTATTATATCCACACCTGTCGCCATCTCGAGAGCGCGGATATTCCTCCCCTCTCTGCCTATGATCCTTCCCTTCATCTCTTCCGAAGGCAGGTTCACCACGCTGACCGTTGTTTCCACAGTGTGATCCACAGCGCATTTCTGTATTGCCAGGCCGATGATCTTCCGCGCCTCTCTGTCAGCCTTATCTCTTGTCTCTTCCTGTATCTGCTTTATAGTATAGGCCGCGTCTTTCCGGGCTTCTTCCGTCATCTTTTTTACCAGAACCTCTTTCGCCTGTTCTCTGGTCATGCCGGACATTTCCTCTAACCTGGTTTTTTCCAGCTGAACGGCCTTGCTCAGTTCTTCTTTCTTGTTTTCAGCCTCAACTATCTTCTGGGCGAGTTGTTCCTCGTTCTTTCTCAGTTCCAGTTCCTTTTTGTCGATAAATTCCGCTTTCTTGTCGGCGTTCTCTTCTCGTTGAAGAAGCCGCTTCTCCGTTGCCGTGATCTCCCGCCGCCGTTCTTTCATCTCTTCCTCGAACTCGGCCCTCATCTTTAACGCGATATCCTTTGCCTCCAGGAATGATTCTCTTTTCCGTCTTTCTGCCTCGACCTTCGACTTGGCGATAATACTCTTAGCGTTATCCTCGGCGAGTTTTATCTTTCTTTTTGCCGTATATTTACGCAATACATATCCAAGGATGAAAAAGAAAACACACCCCAAAAACCCGAACCCTAGAAACATTATTGTATGTCCGCCTGCTGTTTGCATATATCTCCTTCCTTTATTTTTAGGGCGTCTCGGGGTGAAATACCATTTGCCAGAAAGACCTCTTAGGGCGAAACGTTGTGCTTAAGCCGCACCCTCGTCCTAAAATATCCCAGTCAATCCATTAGAGGAACTAGTCAGTAAGTACCCTGAAAACCGGTATGTCATGGGGGTCGACAAGAAATGTGTCCACGATCTGAAAGTGAAAGGCTAAACCAATAGAAACGGCCGACGAAAGCTCTCTTTCGGCAAGGAATTTATCATAATATCCTTTTCCCCTGCCTAGTCTCATATTATCTTTTCGAAAAGCTATTGCCGGCACCACGATAAGATCTACTTCCTTTAAAGGTACTCTTTTCAGTTGGGTCTTATTCGGTTGATATATCCCGTAGGGACCTTTTTCCAACTGTTCTATCGATGTAAGTTCGCTAGCTATAATGGTTTGCCCTAGCGGCTCGATGTATGGAACCGCGACTTTCTTCCCCCGTTTCAATGCCTCTATGTTGAATAAGCGCGTATCTACCTCCGAAGGCAAAGAAACATACGTCATGACGGTCTTACTGGTCCTAAATTCCTCGAGCGAAAGAAGCTTTTCCTGGATTATCTCGCTCCTCTTCTTCCGCGATGAGGGATCCTGGTCCCGCAGACGCCGTATGATCTCCTTTCTAATTTCTTCCTTAGTTTTTATAGTATGCTCTTTTTTTGCCACAATATTATACACCATTAAATACAATAATACTATTTTTTTCTTTAATTCCTTTATTTCATCCGCCTTATAACTACACTTAACTTAGATATAACCTGGTCAATATCCTCGCTTGTGTTAAAAACCCCCAAGGAAAACCTTACCGCGCCCTTTGCCTCTTCTGGTTTAACCCCCATATTCATAAGCACATGCGATGGCTCAGCGCTGCCGGAAGCGCATGCCGCCCCCGTAGACACGGCTACTCCTTCCAGATCCAATCCTAACACGATAGATTCCCCGTCAAGTCCTTTAAAGCTTATATTCAAGGTGTTGGGAAGCCTCTGGACCGGATGCCCGTTAATAGATACGTTCTTTATTTCTTTTTTGATACGCGCAAACAACTTATCTCTTAACTCCTTCACCTTCTGATAGTTAGCAAGCCCTTTCTCCCGGGAGATCTCGCAAGCTTCGCCAAAACCTACTATTCCAGGGACATTTTCGGTCCCAGCCCTCAGATCCCCCTCTTGATGCCCTCCGTACAAAAATTGATCGATTTTTGTCCCTTTTTTTACATAAAGGGCCCCTACCCCTTTGGGACCGTTTATCTTATGCGCCGAAAGACTTACAAGATCGGCTTTATATCTCCTTACGTCAACCGGGACCTTACCCAAACTTTGTACCGCGTCGGTGTGAAATATTATCCCCTTTTCCTTAACTATTTCGCCGATCTTTTCCGCCGGCAAAATCGTCCCTGTTTCGTTATTGGCGGTCATTACCGAAACGAGTATCGTACCTTTGGTAAGATTTTTTTCCAGTTCCCCCATGTCGATCATACCGTGTTTATCCACGCCGAGGTATGTTACCGTGAACCCTTGTTTTTCGAGATATCCGCACGTGTTCAACACCGCCGGATGCTCCACCGATGAAACTACTATATGCTTTCCTTTGTCCTTATTGGCATATGCGGCTCGAGTGATCGCGAAATTATCCGCCTCGGTCCCGCCACTTGTAAAAACTATTTCCCTCGGATTTCCCGCGTTGATAAGCGCCCCAACCTGCCTCCGCGCTCTCTCTACGTGTTTTTTAGCTTCCTGCCCCAAAAGGTGGGAACTCGACGCGTTCCCGTACTTCTCGCCAAAAAATGGGACCATCTTTTCGATAACCTCCGGATGTACCCGTGTCGTGGCGTTACAATCCAGATAAATTCTTTTCATGAAGTTTTCTCTCTTTTTAAAAACCCTTCCTCGAACACGGCGAGGTCTGTAAGAGTGACCTCCGCCAGAATATCTTTTATCCTGACGGTTATCCCTTCTAACATCTCGCCGACCACACACACTTTTCTTGCCTTACAGGTTTTTGGGGAACATTTTACGCTCATGCAGCTGTTCGCGGAAGGATTGTCCTCAAGTATCCGTACAACGTCATAAATGTTTATTTCGGCCGGGTCTTTCGCCAGGATATACCCGCCTTTTGGGCCGCGGACGCTCTTTACGAGTCCGCCTTTTTTTAGCCGGGCAAAGATCTGTTCAAGGTACATGTTTGACAACTTTTCTTTGCCGGAAATATACCTTATCGGCACGGCCTCCCCGTGCCGATCCGCAAGATTAATAAGCGCTTTCAGGCCGTATGACGACCTTGTCGTGAATTTCATCTTAACTTCCCGCTTCTTATGATTCGACCCGGATAACTTCCGGAACAGCTTTTTTTATCTCTCTTTCCACAAAACCTTTTAATGTCATTTGACTCATCGGACACCCGGAACATGCCCCGCTCAGCTTTACCTTTACGACCCCGTCCATCACCGAAACGAGCTCTACGTCCCCGCCATCTCTCTGAAGATACGGCCGTATCTTCTCCAGTGCCGCTTTTACCTTTTCTTCCATTGTCTCCTCCTTTTAATGAGCACATCACTTACGCGACCAAAGGAAGCGTAAGTGATAAGTGCGAATTAACTCCGAGGCTTGCGCAGTAAATTCCGAAGAAATTTACAAGCGTTCAAGCGAGGAGTCGCCTTTTTCTCTTAATGGGCACATTACTTACGCGACCGACTAAGTCCTCCGAAACCTAATGATATAAAAATAATTCGTCGAAGACGGATCTAGTTTTGTTAATTCCGCTCTTCTCCCCCCGAGTCTCCGGTAAAACATCAAAAGGGCAGTTCCCCTTAGGCTGCCGCCTTGCCCCTCGTTAAATTGCCATCTTACTATACCCTACTAAACAAGTCAAGTAAAATGGTTTTTATCACTCCACTCTCCGGACCAATGGCCTGGCCCATTTCAGCTTCCTTATGTACGCCCGCGGGAAGACCATGGCCGCCACTGTAATAAACACCGCTAAGATAAAACTCAACGGTGGACTCTCGAAAAGCGTGTTGCCTAAGATCAGCGTCGCCATGAAAACACCAAGTGGGAATCCATAAAGTAGAAGGTATATTATTATCATCTCATTCGGAGCGATCTCGATCTCGACCTTATCGCCGGGCTTAAGGCTCGCCGCGACGCCTTCTCCCACGGAAATCTTCCTGATCCCGGAGAGGTCGCACACCCGGCATTTTGAGCATTCCTTGCCCGGCTCCATCTCGATACTTATCTCATCCCCGGAAATATCGACTATAGTCCCTCTTTCTTTCATCTCTCTCCTGTTTCATGTTTATATAGCCCTTGTCCGACTCTCTTCGCCCGTCGCAGCCCGTATCGTTTAAACCGTTTCACTCTTTTCTCGTTCTTTTAAGGCTTTCCATCCATTCGCCGATCTTTTTCTCAAACCCCATTTCCGTAGGCAAATAATATTTTTTCCGTGTTTTCATATGTTCCTGTTCGACATAATGTTTATCGAACATGTGCGCGTATTTGTACCCTTCCCCTCTTCCCAATTCCGCGGCGCCAGAATAATTCGCGCTCTTGAGGTGCTCCGGGACTTCCTGCGTTCTTTCCGATTCCACGTCCTTTACCGCTTTTTCTATAGCCAGATAGGCCGCGTTGCTCTTAGGGGCGCACGCGACATATATCGTGGCCTGCGCCAACGGGATTTTCGCCTCAGGGAAGCCCACAAACTCTGCCGCCTGCATCGCCGCGTTAGCTACCACAAGAGCCTGCGGGTCAGCATTGCCGACATCCTCAGCGGAGCATATTACCAGTCGCCTGGCTATGAACCGCGGGTCTTCCCCGGCAACGATCATCTTGGCCAGCCAGTAAAGCGCTGCGTCGGGATCAGATCCTCTCATGCTTTTTATGTAAGCGCTCGCCGCGTCATAATGGGCGTCCCCGTCCATGTCGTACACTATGGCTTTTTTTTGTATCGATTCCTCGGCCTCTTTGAGGGTTATGTGGATCTCCCCGGCCTTGTCGGCCGAGGTCGTCAAGACCGCTACCTCAAGCGCGTTGAGCGCCCTTCTCGCGTCCCCGTCCGATATAACGGCAAGATGCTCCAGAGCGGAACTGTCCAGCTTTATCTTCTCGTTCCCAAGCCCTCTTTTCGCGTCCTTGAGAGCTTTTTCAAGTATCTTGATCACGGCGGGTCTATCCAGGGGCTTAAATTCAAATATCTGGCTTCTTGAAAGAAGGGCGGAATTCACCGAAAAGAAAGGGTTCTCCGTCGTGGTCCCGATCAGGATTATGTTGCCTTTTTCCACTTCCGGCAGAAGAACATCCTGCTGCGCCTTATTGAACCTGTGTATCTCGTCCAAAAGCAGGATGGTAGAGATCCCCCTCAGCTCTTTTTTTCTCTTCGCTGAGTCGATGATGCTTCGCATCTCGGTCACGTTGCTGGAGACGGCGTTTTTCCGCTCGAAAAAAGCGTCGGTCATTTTTGATATAACCATCGCGAGCGCCGTTTTCCCGACACCGGGCGGACCATAAAATATGACCGAACTTATCCTGTCCGCCTCTATAGCGCGCGACAAAAGCTTCCCCGGCCCGAGAATATGTTCTTGTCCGTAAAATTCCCCAAGCTTTTCCGGGCACATGCGCTGAGACAACGGGACGTTTCTCTTTTCCACGCGCGGCTCTTCGAAAAGATCGTTGCCCATTATCCACATCCTTAAAAAATATAAAAAATAATAAGGCCGGATAATGATCCGGCCTTAAACCATTAAGCCGTGCGTGAGTTGGATTAAATGGCCTGGTCATCCCAGGTGGGTGCCCTCCTGACGATCCCTAAGGAACGCCAGAGTCAGACTCCCGTTTTTTTGGTGTTGGCCAAAATATCAACCCACGTCACCAACTTAACAGAAACCCACTATTATTATATCACCAAAAGATTTTTCCTGGTATCAATGTTTTTAACGACATCTGGAGGGGGGCCTACGGTATATTTTTGATTTATCGGAACGTCACCTTGAGCTTGTCGGCAAGAGCTTCTTTTATCCAGGCATGAGCCCGTTCTATCTCTTCTTCCGTCAAAGTACGTGAATCCATCCCGTATTTGATGCTCAAAGAAAGGCTCTTTTTCCCTTCCGGGAGCTGCTCTCCTTCGTATACATCAATAAGCTCCGCCGCTTTCAGGGTCGCTTCTCCGGCCCCAAAGATCACGTTCAGCGCTTCGCCTGCCGAAAGGCCCTTGTCGCATAGTATCGACACGTCGCGGACGGATAAAGGGAAACGCGGAACGGCCTCATATCTTTTCCAGAGCTTTGCCTTGCTAATAACCGAATCCATCCTCACCTGGCAGACATAGACCTTTTGTTCGATGCCGTACTCTTTAGCGACATTCGCCGCGACCTCACCGATCACCCCTATCTCTTCCCCGGGATTTCCCGCGGTCACCGCGGCGGCACCGGTAAAATCATCGGCGTCCCTATTGGTAAAACTCACCGGCACGTTAAGCCGGTCGAAAAGCCTTTCCAGCGCGCCTTTAACATCGTAAAAAGTAACTGCCCTTTCGCCTTCCGACCAGTTCTTGCGCAAAAGACCCGTCATCCCGACGCACAAAGTCGGGGTTTCAAGATACGTTCCGTCGGAACTCGCGCGGGAATACGCTTTTCCAAGCTCAAATAAGCCAAGATCCTTATTTTTTCTGTTAATATTCCACGAGATGGTCTTCATCATGCCGTCCAAAAGATGTGGCGTCATGAATTTCTGCTCTTCGGAAAGAGGATTTTCAAGCGACACCAGGCTTTCCGATCCGGAAGCGAACTTTTTCGCGGCAACCTCGCTTATTAGAGTGTAGGTCATTATCTGGTTAAGTCCCTCCTCCGCCAATATCTTGAGAACCTTCTCCGCTACGTTCCTGGAATGCTCTTTTCTCACAAGAGCCGGAATGATTTTATTTGTCCTGGAAGGCATTTTCCCATACCCGGATACGCGCGCTATCTCTTCGACAAGATCTATCTCCGCCGACAGGTCCTCCCGAAAAGAAGGGACCCTGACCTTCATCTTCCCTTTTCCGGCCTTGACTACCTCTATCCCGAGCCTTTGAAATATCTTTTTGACTCCCCGCGCCTCAAGTTCCATCCCGAGTATCTTTTCGGCGTTCATGACACTGAAATCTATGGTCGTTTCTTTTTCTATCGGCCCGCCGACATCATAAAAACCGCATATGACGCCTCCTGCGCTTTTCACGATAAGCTGCGCGGCCCTGTCCGAAGCTTTTTTTATCATCCCTTTGTCCACGCCCCGTTCGAACCTATAACTCGAATCCGTCGATATCCCCAGCCGATGGGCCGTCCTTCTGACGGAAACGGGATCAAAATACGCGCTTTCCAAGAGGACGTTTTTTGTCCTTTCCGTAACCTCTGTTTCCCTCCCGCCCATAACCCCGGCAATAGCTATCGGTTTTTCGCTGTCGGCGATAATAAGCATCCCCTTCGACAGCTCCCGTTCCAACCCGTCTATCGTGACAAGTTTTTCCCCGGGAAAGGCTTCGCGCACGATTATCTCTCCGCCTTTTATTTTATCAAGATCAAACGCGTGAAGCGGTTGGCCAAGTTCCATAAGACAATAATTTGTTATATCGACGATATTGTTAACCTCGCGGAACCCGAGAGGGAGTAGATATTTTTTTATTTCTTCCCCCGCCCCTTTTACGTTAACCCCGCCGAGTATCCTGGCGGTATATCTCGGACAAAACCTTTTGTTCTTAACAACGCATTTTATTCCCAGCGGTCCCTTTGTCTCGTCCTTTTTCGCTATTGGGCCGCCGGGAATTTTCAGCTCTTTGTCTAAAACAGCGGACACCTCCCGCGCGAGACCCGCTATGTTCAGGCAATCGGGCCTATTGGAGGTTATCTCAAGGTCCATCAGAACGTCGCCGCCGACCTCTCTCGTCGCTTTCACCTCTGATCCGGACATAGTAAGTTTTTCGGCTATTTTTTCCGGTGAGATCTTTACGTTTACATATTTTTTTAACCAGTTATAGCTCAATTTCATTTATTTCTCCATCGCCTGAATGTTGTGTGTTTTCTCCGCGCCCGATGCCGCCCCGAGAGCTACGCTCTCTTTGGGCTCCGCTTTTCCCAACCCCCCGAAGTCCCCGGTTATTTAAATTGCCGGAGAAACCTGATGTCATTTTCGTAAAAGAACCTTATATCTTCGATCCCGTACAAAAGCATCGCTATCCTCTCAACCCCCATGCCAAACGCGAATCCAGTATATTTGTCCCGCGGGTATCCTACCGCCTGGAAGACCTTTGGGTTAACCATCCCCGCCCCGAGGATCTCGAGCCAGCCGTTCCCCGAACAAACCCGGCACCCTTTTCCTTCGCAAATTATACATGATATGTCCACTTCCGCGCTCGGTTCGGTGAACGGGAAAAAGTGGGGCCGGAGCCGCATCTTTGTCTCTTCCCCGAACATGCTCTTGCAAAATATGGACAATATGCCTTTAAGATCGGAGAAATTGATATCTTCATCGACCATAAGCCCTTCGACCTGGTGGAACATAAAAGAATGAGACGCGTCGACAGCGTCGGGTCTATACACTCTCCCCGGCATAATAACCGCCAAAGGCGGTTTTTCCTCCTGCATGACATGTATCTGAACGTTCGACGTATGGCTTCGCAAAAGATGTTTATCTGAAATATAAAAGGTGTCAAACGCGTCGCGTGAAGGATGATCAAGAGGGATGTTAAGAGCTTCAAAATTGTAGAATTCCGTTTCGATCTCCGGGCCCTCCGCTATCCTAAAACCGAGGGATATAAATATCTCGTTTATGCGGTCCATGACCAAGGTAAGGGGATGCAGCGTGCCGGGACGGTTTGCTATCCCCGGGAGGGTCGCGTCTATCTGTTCCCCCGCCTTATGCTCCCCGGCCTCTATCCTGTTTTTTTGCTCTTCTATTCTTTGCTGAAAGGAATCTTTTAACAGGTTCGCCTTCCTGCCGACCTCTTTCCTTTCTTCGGGGGATATCTCCGCAAGAGAACGTAGGATATTCGTCAGTTCGCCTTTACGGCCGAGGAATTTTACGCGCATCTCTTCGAGCCCGTTCACATTATCACAGGAATTCAGCATGGACTGAAATTGTTCCTCTAACGCGTTTATTTTTTCCAGGATACTCATTTTTTATTGTTTGCCTTCGTCTTTGTTCTTCAGTTCCTCGATCTTATCGTTGGCGCCGAAAACTATAAGAATGTCTCCGCGGGTTACGATATAATCCGCTTGCGGGTTCACATTTATAGTTTCCTCCGCTTGCTGCATCCCGCCTTTTCCTGTCTTTTTATGTTTTTTCACGGCTATCACGTTCACGTCATGCGTGGTCCTGATCTCCAGTTCCCTTAGGCTTTTTCCCACGAATTCTTCGGGCGCTATCATTTCCAGAATGCTTGAATTCTCGGACAAGCCGATCTGGTCAAGGATCTTGTCGGACGCCGAGATCAGCGTCGCGGCCACTCTTTCTCCCATATCTTTTTCGGGCAGCACGACCTTGGTCGCGCCTATCTTCTCCAGTACTTTTTTATGCGCGGGGCCGATCGCTTTACACACGATCTCGGGGATGCCCAGTTCCTTGACAAGCAGCGTCACAAGGATGCTGGACTCTAAATTCGTCCCGATACCGCAGATAACACAGTCCACCTTTTGTAGCCCTATAGACCGCACGGCCTTTTCGTCAGTCGCTTCGAGACACACGGCCTTCGTCACGCTGTCCATAACATCGTTTACAAGCTCCTCGTTCTTGTCGATCGCGATAACGGTCTGTCGTTTTGCGGCAAGCGACCTTGCGACGCTCGCCCCGAACCGGCCCAATCCTATTACGGCGTATTGTTTCATCTTTATCCTCTCCGTACCCCGTTCTCGCTTTTATCTAGTTACTTGCAACCCGCCAAAAACGTTCTTCCTGCCTGTTTTTCCGATTTTGTCTATCCTACCATTATGTTCTCTTCCGGGAACGCGTAATCATCTTTGTCCTTGCCCATCTTCCTTAAAGCCACGGCCAGGGCCAACGTAAGCGGCCCGACTCTTCCGATAAACATGGTCACGACAAGGCACGCTTTACTTCCGTCCGCGAGGTGCTCTGTAAGCCCCGTCGAAAGTCCTACTGTCCCAAAAGCGGAGACCACTTCAAACAGGTTCTGCAGGAGGCTCCCGCCGCCGGGTATGCTCTTGCCCTGGAAATAGGAAAAGATTACCGTGGACACGAATATCAAGAAAAGCGAGAGAAAGACTATCACTATCGCCTCTCTTACAACCTGATGCGGAACAGACCGGCCAAATATCCTTGTACGTTTTCTGTTCTTGATTATGCTTATTATCGTTATAAGGATAACGACAAAGGTACAGGTTTTTATCCCCCCGCCCGTTGACCCGGGCGACGCCCCGATAAACATGAGGAACATAATAACAAGCAGTGAAGGAATGGAGAGCTGCCCTATGTCTATCGTATTAAACCCGGCCGTCCTCGCTGTCACCGACTGAAAAAAACCTCCCAATAGACGTTCCCTCCAAGACATCCCTTGCATGATCCCGCCTTTTTCAAAAAATATGATCATCCCTGCCCCGATAACGACAAGAAGCAGTGTCATTCCTAAAACAACTTTTGTCTGCAAGCTTATAGTTTTCGGCGCCTCTTTGCGGGTAAAAAAACTTATAATATCCATGACGACTATAAATCCAAGACCCCCGAAAATAATGATCGCCATCATTATCAGATTTATCCAGACATCCCCTCTAAAATCAGAAAGATTGTTCTCAAAAAGAGAAAAACCGGCGTTACAGAATCCCGAGATGGAATGAAAAACCGCCATTTCCATGGTATCTATCCCCGTCCAGCCGGTTGTAGTCTTCCATCTTAAAAATAAAAGTGCGGCACCGACCATTTCAACCGCTAAAGTAATGCCCAAAATGTACAGGATTAAGCTCCTTAGCCCTGTCTCTCCCTGTTTGTCAAAAGTGTTTCGCGCTACGTCCCATTCGTGAAACCCTATCCTTCTGCCGAGTATGATGGCAAAAAGCGTGGAGAACGTCATTATCCCCAACCCGCCCAGTTGGATAAGAGCGCATATCACCCATTTGCCGAACGGTGAAAAAAAACTACCCGTGTCTTTGACCGTAAGCCCCGTAACGCAGATAGCGCTGGTCGCGGTAAAAAGGCTGTCGATCAACGACAGCCTTTCCCCATCCTGCGCGGCATGTGGTAAGGACAATAGCCCCGTCCCGACCAGGATAGCGCAGAAAAAACTAAAAACAATCAATTGCGCAGGGGAAAACCTTCCCATAAATCTTTACGCCTTGGCCTTTTCCACCAAGGCTTTGAACCCGCGAGGATCGTTTGTGGCAATATACGCGAGCGCTTTCCGGTTAAGTTGTATCTCAGCCTTTTTAAGCCCAGCGATCATCCTGCTGTATGAGACACCCTCTTCCTTGCACGCCGCGGCTATACGGGTGATCCAAAGGGACCGGAAGATCCTTTTTTTCTGCTTCCGGCCGAAATAGCTCGCGATCCTGCTCCGCCTTACGGAATCTTTGGCTACACGATACAGCCTCGACCGGGCGGACTGCTGTCCCCTCGCTTCTTTGAGAACTTTTTTGCGCCTTCTGAGCGAACTTGTCGCGTGTTTTACTCTTGTCATCACCGCTCCTTAAATTTTATCGGTTTTTGTGTCGCCTCTATTTATTACGCCCTATCCGCGTCCGGTACGGCCCTTTTATTTCCCGAGCAAATGTCGGATCTTTTTTTCGAATGTCTTATCTACAAGGGTCCCCTGCGCAAGATTTCTTTTTCTCTTATGTTTTTTTCTCGCCAAAAGATGTCTTTTGCCCGCCTTGTATCGTTTCACCTTTCCGGATTTTGTGAGTCTAAATCGTTTTCTCGCCCCTTTATTGGTCTTAAGTTTAGGCATATCGCGTCCTCTCTCTCGTTTTCTCTATATTTTCGGAATCAGCGTCATAAACACGGTTCTTCCCATCGCTTTCGGGGCCGATTCCATTGTCCCCAGCGCGGCTACGTCGTTCGCTACCCTATTTAAAAGTTCCATCCCTATTTCTTTATGGGCGCCTTCTCGGCCTCTAAACTGCAGCTGCACCCTCACTTTGTCCTTGTTGTGAAGAAATTCCTTTATATGCTTTAGTTTTACCTGATAATCATGCTCCTCGATCTTGGGCTTGAACCGCATCTCTTTCACATGGGTAACATGTTGTTTCTTTTTAGCGATCTTCTGCTTCTTCTCTTGCTCATACTTGTATTTGCTATAATCCATTATCCTGCACACCGGAGGTTCGGTATTCGCGGCTACTTCAACCAGGTCGAGGTCCTTTTCCCGTGCCATCTCCAATCCCTGCCGGACATCAACTACCCCGACTTGGTTCCCTTCGTCGTCCACAAGCCTTATTTTCGGGGCCCTGATACCCAGATTAACCCGCGTATATTCTTTCCCTTTGTCGCTCCTCCTGTCCCATGATCTAGCTGCGTATGTAATGACTCCCTCCTTTTTTGTACGCCAACATTCCCTGAAACACCGGGAGATCCACTTTCGTCGCGCCGCTTCCCCGGTTTCTTTTGGCGTCTTTTTTATTTTTTCCCCAAGACCTCTTTCTTAAGTTCATCGAAGAACATTTCGAGCTCTAAGACCCGGATGTCTTTTTGCCTGCGGCTTCTCACGGAAATCGTGTTGCCTTCTTCCTCTTTCTTCCCAATGACAGCCATATATGGGATCTTTTCCATTTCCGCGTCCCTTATCTTCTTCTGCATCTTTTCGTCGCGTTTATCCGTTTCGGCCCGGAATCCAAGCGCCCGGAGCTTTTCTTCCACTTTACCGGCATAGATATTCTGGTTCTCCGAAACCGGGACTATCATTACCTGTACCGGGGCTAGCCACAAGGGAAAAGCCCCCCCGTATTGCTCTATAAGCGCGCCGATAAAACGCTCAAGGCTGCCCAGGATAACCCTGTGAAGAACGATAGGCCGTACTTCTTTCCCGTCCTTATCGGTATATTTCAGGTCAAATCTTTCGGGCAAGGCAAAATCACATTGCACGGTCGCGCACTGCCATGACCTTCCTATCGCGTCTTTTAGCTTCACGTCTATCTTCGGACCATAGAACGCTCCATCACCTTCGTTTATGTCGTATTCGAGGGCTTTTATCTTTAGCGCGTCTTTAAGCGCCTCTGTCGCCCTTTGCCAATCCTCATCTGTCCCTATTGATTTTTCCGGCCTTGTGCTAAGTTCGACCTCAAATTCATTGAATCCGAACACCTTAAGTGTTTCCGCCACAAAATCTATCACTTTAACCACTTCTTCCGCAGCCTGTTCTTTCAAACAAAAGATATGCGCATCGTCCTGCGTAAAGCCCCTGACCCGCAAAAGCCCGTGCAAAACACCGGACTTTTCATGCCGGTACACGCTGCCAAGCTCAAAATATCTTATCGGAAACTCCCGATAGCTCCTCCGACGGGACGAATATACCAGGATGTGCCCTGGACAATTCATCGGTTTCACCGCGTATTCTTGCCCTTCGCTCTTGAATATGTACATGTTCTCTTTGTAATATTCGTAATGCCCCGATCTTATCCAGATATCGCTCCTGAGTATGTGGGGGCTGGAAATAAGCTGGTAGTTTTTTTCAAGATGTTTTGCCGTGATATAATCAACTATGATCTGCCTTAAAAGCGCTCCTTTCGGATGATAAAGAACCAGCCCTCCTCCGGTAAGTTCATTGAAACTAAAGAGATCCAGCTCTCTCCCAAGCCTCCGGTGGTCCCTTTTTTGCGCTTCTTCCCTGAAAACAAGATAGCGTTCGAGTTCTTCCTTTTTTTCGAACGCTGTCCCGTATATGCGCTGAAGCATGGGATTTGCCTCGGTCCCGCGCCAATACGCGCCGGCCACGGATAAAAGTTTAACCGCATTTACTTCGCCTGTCTTCTGGACATGCGGCCCTTTGCAAAGATCGGCAAAGTTTCCATGCCGGTAAACCGTGACAGGTCCCGTGAGTTCTTTAAGAAGTTCAAGTTTGTACGTCTCCTTGTCCTTCCCCAGCATTTCCTCGGCTTTTCCCCGGGAAATTTCCTCTTTTAGAAAAGGCAGATCCGCTTTGATGATCTCATCCATCTTGGCCTCGATCTTGGGGAGATCCTGGACCGTCAGAAAATTGCCCGCGTTGTTGCCTGCGGACAAACCGCATCCTGTGAAATCAAAATCATAATAAAACCCGTCCTCTATGGCCGGGCCTATTCCGAGTCTAACTCCCGGATAAAGCTGCTTGACCGCGTCCGCCAGGATATGGGCGGCGCTATGTCTTAGCTTGTCAAGTTCGTTGTTCGGTTTTTTGGCCATGTATCTGTTTTTCCTCTGTCTAATGTCGAGCTTTTAACGCGCCATCGGCCTTGGCAAATACTGCCCAAAAATCGAGAATGCCTGCCGTGATTAATTGCCCTCCCCTTCGCTCTTCATCTCGATTTCTGCGAAGCCATACCCAAGTCTTGCCTGCCGATTGGCGAAGCAGAATGGTGGGCGATACTGGGATCGAACCAGTGACCTCCACGATGTCAACGTGGCGCTCTAACCAGCTGAGCTAACCGCCCATTAGTATTAAATGTTATCATAGAAAGAGCCATAAATACAAATGTATCCTTCAGAAATTCGAAATTCGACCGCATTCGCGCACGTTTTCTTGATATAACTGTGCCCGAATGGCACGCCATCTTAAACCTCTAATCTCTAATCTCGGATACGTCAAAAAATTCGCCTAAAACTGACCAAAAATCGAAAAATCGAGAATAGACCGCAATCTCGAATTGCTCTTTTCGATTCTCGATTGCTTCCTCCCCATGCTTTCTTGCGAAAGCAAAAATGGGGAATGGTGGGCGAGGAGGGAATCGAACCCTCACGGTTTATTCAACCGAAGGATTTTAAGTCCTTTGCGTCTGCCAGTTCCGCCACTCGCCCAAACCCTCTCGCCCCATTATATATCCTCCTTCGCCCTTCACCACGAAAACGCCGGTAGGGCTTCGGAGAGACATTCTGCTTTCCTTCATCTCGATTCCTGCGAAGCCAGACCCAAGTCTTACTCGTCGATTGGCGAGGCAGAATGGAGGCGCGGACCGGAATCGCACCGGTGTACGCGGTTTTGCAGACCGCTGCCTATCTCCTCGGCCACCGCGCCTTATGTCTTTATGTCAAATCCCCTCGCTGGACGCACTCAAATTTTGCGGAGCTTGAATATTTCCTTAATTACAGGCGAACAAATAAGTTATCACACCCACCGGTAATTGTCAATTCACATCTACCCCGACCTATCCTGCCCGAGTCGGATCCGCCCATGCTGGGAAACCCGATGCATGTTCACGATTGATCCCTGCCTGCAGGCCGCGCGGCGTCTTCTTCCCTGACCGGAAGGCTAGGGCTTAACATCGTGCGAGGTCAATCCGCTTTCGCCGTGTCGTCCACGCCGGAACGGGCAACCCATTTCACCGCGCCGTTAATAAAAAGAACTTGTCTAGCGCCGTTCGGATGGTTTCTCGCCTTATCTTTTACAAGCTCTGACGAAGACGGGTCTTTAACGGAAAGCCCTGCCGTATAAATATAATCAGGATTTTCCGGGCTTCCTTCATCCTTACTGGCCGGACAATCCCAAACCTTCCGGTCCGCAAGATATTTCCCGTCATATAACGCCTCTATAGATAATGGAAACTTGCCCCCGTTCTCTCTCGCGTAGATATATGCCGCCAGCCCTATGCGCTGAAGGTTATTCGCGCATACTGTCTTTTCCATTTCTTCGCGCGTATATTTAATGAACGGCAACAGAAGCACAAACACTATTGCCACCACCGCAAAAATAAGCAATAATTCCACGATCGTAAACCCTTTATTTTTAATGTGTTTCATGTGGTAAGCCTCACCGCCTCTTCCAATATGATCTTGGCGGCTTTTTGTTTATCCGCCTTTTTTATCTCTCTTCTTCTCCCGTCCTTGAAAAGCAATAAAAACTTTTTTTTGCCCGGTCCAAAAGGGTCGTTCTTCGTGTTTTTCTCGTTTAAGACCAAAAGATCCAGTTTCTTTTCCCGAAGTTTTTCCACACCCCTTGCCACAGCTTTTTGTGTTTCTACCGCAAATCCTATCTTTTTCAGTTCTTTTTTCCCGGAAAGCCATTTTAAAATATCCGGGTTCCTCAGAAGCATGAGTTTCTTTTCCTCGGTATTTTTTTTCTTTATTTTGTGCTGGCTAAAGACTTTTGGGCGGAAGTCGCTTACGGCGGCTGTCATTATCAGACAGTCCGCCTTCTCGGCATATCTCTTTGTTTCCGCGAACATCTCCCTCGCCGATTCGACTTTGACCGTTTTTACGCCATGGGGCGCCGGAAGCGCTACGGGTCCGGTTATAAGAACAACGGCCATCCCTTTTTCCTGGGCTCTTCGCGCTATCTCGTACCCCAAGACCCCGGTAGACCGGTTGGATATAAATCTTATTGGATCCAAATATTCCACGGTAGGCCCGGCTGTGATAAGTATTTTTAGGCGAGATTTTTTATTTCCATTTAGTAAAGGATGTTTCCTCTTTTTCCGCATTTGCCTTACGCCTCTAATATCTTTTTTACGCCTCCGAGTATCTTCTCCACCGGGGCAAGATGGCCTATCCCGTCCCTCCCGCACGCGAGGCGCCCCACGACAGGGTCGATAAAGTGATATCCTTTCTCCTTAAGATATCTTATCTTGTCCTGTATGATCGGGTTAGTAAACATGTTATCGTTCATCGCGGGGGCAAAGACCACGGGTTTTTTGCAAGCGCAAATGACGCAAGACAGGATATCGTCGCAGATCCCGGAAGAGACTCTCCCGATGATATCGGCTGTAGCCGGCGCCACAAGAATAAGGTCGGCTTCATCTGCCAGAGAGATGTGGACCGGGTCCCTTCCCTCGGGAAGACGGAACATGTCATCGATTACCTTTTGCCCACTTAAAGTCTCGAGGGTGAGCGGCGTGACAAACCATTTCGCGTCCTTTGACATAACACAGCGGACATTATACGCCTCTTTTCGCAATTGACTGATAATCTCGCACGCCTTATAGCTGGCGATGCTCCCCGTTACGCCGAGCAATATGTTTTTCGGGTCATTCTTTGACATCTTTTAACGTTACTTTCCCTTCCGCTATCTCTCTTATGGCTATCGAGGTAACCTTTTCTCCCGGATCGCTTTCCACGAGCTTTTTCATCCCGACATTAAGTTCCATGGCCCTCATCGCGGCCATGTTACACAATTTATACAAACTACCGCCGGCCCTTTGTACAAGTAGTTCTCTCGAAATCTTTTCCATTTGTTTATCTCCTCCTGTTTTTCCTTTCATTCCTGACGATCTCGCCGAGCTCTTCTACCGCTTCATCGATATTTTCGTTGATGATAAGATAATCGTACCGATCCGCAAGGGCCATTTCTTTTTGCGCGGTCTCCAGTCTCGCCGAGATCTGTTTCTCCTGATCGGTGTTCCTCTTTTTCAGCCTTGTCTCCAGTTCCTGGGCGGAAGGAGGCATTATAAACACACTTATGCTTTCGGGGAAAAGTTCTTTTACCTTCCCGGCTCCCTTGACATCGATGCTGAGGATAATATCCTCGCCTCTTTCCACGGCTTCGGCGAATTCAGCTCTGGGTGTCCCATAATAATTCCCGAAGTTCTTTTCCCATTCCAAGAAATCGCCGCTTTTTATCTTTTTCCTGAACTCTTCCTCCGTGACGAATAAATAATCGTCCTTATCCTGCTCTGCGGCGCGCGGTTTTCTGGTCGTATAAGATACCGACCGCTTTATTCCTTTCACTTTCTCCTGTAAACCTTTTATCAAGGTTGTCTTCCCGCTGCCGCTTGGGGCCGACACAATGATGATAAGGGATTTTTTCTTTTCCATTTGTTCGGTCGTAGTCCCTCCGGGCAGATAGTTATTCGATGTTCCTTATTTGTTCCCGCAATTTTTCGATCTCGCTCTTTATCTCGATCACGGCCTTAGAGATTCTGAGGTCGCTCGATTTGGCCCCGATAGTATTAGCTTCCCTCTGCATTTCCTGCGCGATAAAATCCAGCTTTTTCCCCACATCGGTCTTTACGTTGCCCATCGCGTTTTTGAACGCCTTTATATTCCCTTGCAGCCGCGTTATTTCTTCGGACACATCGGAATTCTTGGCGAAAAGCGCCACCTCTGATTCGAGCCTGCCCTTGTCCATCTCGACGTTGGACGCGATCTCTCCTATGCACTGTTTCATTCTTTCGCGATATTCATCAATGCTTTGCTTCGTGCCTTTTTCCACTGCTTTTATCTGTAATATGATCT
>CAZOMD010000014.1:31644-33562 GCA_964580895.1 uncultured Planctomycetia bacterium
CTTTTGTCAAAATCCTTGGACAGCTGAATGCCCTCGGCCGCCCTGTAAGTGAGGACTTTTTTTAACGCCCCCTCCGAGGCCTTCTTCACGTAAGGCCATAATCTTTCTTCCTCTTTTTCGGGGTGACTCTCAATAACGCCCGGGAGGTTAACCACATCCATTATTTTTACTTCCCCGCCCAGGGCCAGCTCTTCCTGTAGTTTCTTTATCCGTTTTATATATTCCTCCGCCGCACGTTTATTGATCTTGGCGGAATACAGCTCTTTATGCTCTTCCTCCCCGTCAAGCATTATCCGGATAAAGACTTTCCCCCGGTAAAGCTTGTTCTCGAAGATCTTTTTTATCTTTTCTTCAAGAAAGAAAATGCCGTTAAAAGGGTTGGCGGTAACGCTCAAATGCTTGTGGTTAAGCGTCTTTATTTCGACCGTTATTTCCCCAAACGGGCTCTTGACCGTTTCTTTCCCAAAACCTGTCATTGATTTTAGCGCCATTTTTCTTGTTCCCTTCTCATCCCCTGCTTAAGCCTGGCTTAAGGTTTCCCGGGTATGGTCTTCCACTTGCGGATTTTTCTCGTCTCTTCAACTTCCTCAGCGGAATAAACTTCAATGATTATTTCGTCGGGCTTAAACCATAGTTTTATTTCCCGTTCGGCGTCTTCGGGAGCTTCCGAGGCATGGATAACGTTCTCATATACGCCGGATGTCGTTATCCTTCCATAGGCCCCTCTTATAGAAACCGAATCGGCCTCTTCCGGATTTGTCTTCCCGCAGCTCTCCCTGACCTTTTTGATCGCGCCTTCACCCCAATAGACGAGAGCCATGACCTTTTTCTTGTGGTATTCGCCCATTATATATTTAATAAGCTCCCCAAAAAACGGTTTCTCTTTTAAATGCTTATAATGCTCTTCCGCGAGGGCGCGCGAGACTTTTACCATCTTGGCCCCCACAATGTCCAGCTTTGTTTCCGAAAGCCTGGTCAATACATTCCCGGTAAGGGATTTCTTAAGCCCGTCCGGTTTGATTAATACAAGAGTTTGTTCTATCATATCCCCGCCTTTATAATATTAAGTCCTAGCTACCCTAAATATCGCCATTTAGCCATCTTAAACTTATTATTGTACCAAGTGGAGCAAAAATGTCCATACATTCGGCCCTAAAAGACTACTATGATCTCGCCTTTCGGTGGGTTAGCCCTATATTGGTCGAGAAGCTCCCTTGCTTTCCCTCTTTTTACCTCCTCGAATTTTTTGGTTATTTCGCGGACTACCGCGATCTCCCTGTCTCCGATAACGACATCAAAATCCTCGAGAAACTTTATTATCCTATGCGGCGATTCATATACCACAACCGTTCTTCCCTCGTTCTTTAACGCCTCAAGTTGCCGTCTTCGCCGCGCCCCTTTGTTCGACAAAAATCCTTCAAAAATAAACTTTTGCGTCGGCTTCCCCGAAAGAACTAGAGCCGCAATAAGCGCGGTAGGCCCGGGAACAGTTGTAACGGGGATCCCTTTTTCTATGCATTCCGAGATGAGCCGCGCGCCCGGATCCGATATCCCGGGTGTTCCGGAATCGGAAATAAGCGCCACGTTTTTCCCGGAAACAAGCGTTTCGATTATCTTCCCGGTTTTGCTCGCGATATTATAGGAATGATAGCTCGTCACCTCCCCCGTTATGCCATATGTTCTCATAAGGATACTGGCCCGGCGGGTATCTTCCGCCGCGATAAGGTCCACTTCCTTGAGAACTCTTATAGCCCGTAGGGTAATATCCTCTAGATTCCCGATAGGAGTGCTCGTCACGTATAATATCCCCGGTCCCATTCGCCTTCTTTCCTTTGTAATAGTTCAGTTCTCCGCGGGAAGGACGCTTTTTGCGCTTCTGGCGGTCTATTTATTATTTTTGTTCTTCAGGCGTAGCTTA
>CAZOMD010000015.1:0-11024 GCA_964580895.1 uncultured Planctomycetia bacterium
CGCGTCCTCGGTAGCGAGAGACGCCTGATAAATCTTCGCCTGATTTTCGGGCTGGAAAAGGAATTTTATGAACTCCCATGCCTCTTTTTTCATCTTGGAACGGGAAAATACCCCTAATACCCTCCCGCCTATGAAAGCTGTCCTTTTCCCCGATGGGCCCTTGGGAAGAGGAGCTATCGACCATTTCCCGGCTATTTCCGGAGCGCCGACGGTAAGGCTTATTCTCTTCCAGTTGCCTGAAATAGCGATCGGGAAATCTCCCGTTCTTAAACCCTGTTCCAAAGGGATACGTGTCTTAGGTACGCCCTCTTTATATATCTTACCGAAAAATTCCAGCGCCGCGACAGCTTCGGGCGTATCGACCGTGACCTTAGTATAGTCTTCACTGTAATAATCCCCGCCAGCCTGCCATAAGAACGGTGAAAACCCTATCCATTCCAGCGGATCCCAATCGAGTATCATGCCTTTGTCCCTGGCCTTAAGGTCCTTTAGCAAAACTATCAGGTCATCCCATGTTTCGGGAGGGGTCGGGATGATATCGTTCCGGTAATAGACCACGTGTTCCGTAAGGTCGAACGGCACGCCGTAGACCTTATCGCCAAGCCGGGTGGATTCAAGCATGCTCGGGAATATCTTTTTTTCTATTTCGGCTATATCGGCCGGGAAGGAACTGTTGAGGTCCACCATAGCTCCGAGCTCTCCGAACTCCATCCCCCATGTCAGTCCCATGGTGCCGATATCCGGCGAAACCTCCCCCGCTATTGAAATAAGATATTTGCTGTGCGCGTCGCCCCAGGAAATAGCCTGGCACGTTACTTTTACGCCTGTCTTTTCCGTGAATTCCATGCCGAGCTCGTTTACTGTCCTCGCCTGGCCTTCCGATCCGACAAGCCACATCACGATCTCATTATTTTTTTGTGACCCCGCACCGCCGCAACCTGAAAACACAAATAAGCATATTACCGCGAGGCCCCCCGTAACCAGCCTATGCCTCAGCATCATTTCCCTTGATCCCCTCACGCTTTCGCGAAAATATCCTGTATTACAAGCGCTCCCGCGCCTATCGCGACAACTTCCTCGCCCAAACTGGTCGGCAGTATTTTTACGACTTTGACCGACTCCTCGTACGCCCATTTCCTTACGGAACGACGCACCGCCGAGAAAAAGATATCCCCGCCAGTTTCTATCCCCCTGCCCACAACGACCACTTCCGGATTAAAAAGATTTATAAGGAACGCCACCTTAACGCCAAGATAAGCGCCCGCTTCCTCCAGATTTTTTATCGCGAAACCATCTCCGGCTTCCGCGGCTTCCGCCACGTCCCGAAAAGTCACGTTCCCGCCGGAAGACGCCAGGCGTTCACGGAGAACGGTCTGTACGCTTTCATCTTTTTTGAGGTCCGCCTTGACCCTCCCCGGAAGACCAAGGTCGATCCCCCTTGACCTAAGACAGCAGCCGTAATCATATCCGGACCAGCAATTTTCGGGAGAAACCTTTTCCTCCTTGTACGGCGGGTTCAGATTAAGTTCCCCCGCGCTCCTCGTGGCGCCGTAATATATCTCTCCTCTTATTATGATCCCGCAGCTTGAATCGGAACAAAGAAATATGAGGTTCTCCGCGGTCGAGCCCACCCCCACACCGGACCATTTTTCGCCGAAAGCCGCTAAAGTGGCGTCATGCTCGATATACACCGGTATGCCGAACCGTGTTTCCAGCTGACTCACCAAAGCCGTATAACTTATGATCTGCTCTTCCTCTACGGCATACCGGACCATCCCGCGGTAACGGTCGATCACGCCCCATATCCCCACGCCGATACCTTTTACTTCGTTAGCTCTTATCCCGGCTTTATTCACTAGGGATTCGGTCATGCCGATGACTCTTTCGGTGAGTTTCTCAAAAGATTCGCTCTTTTTTTCGACCTTCTCTTTTAAGATTATTTTCCCGGCAAGGTCCATTACCACGCCGACGATGGAAGAACCGGCCGTAAGATGCGGGGATCCGAGATCTATCCCAACGCTGTACCCGAACTGCCTGTTAAGTTTTAATAATTCCGGCCTGCGGCCGCCCGAAGAGATATCAAGACCTGTCTCGAAGACCAGCTTGTCTTTTATGTGTTTAGAGACATAGTTCGATACGGTGACGATATTGAGATCCGTGCTTTTTGAGATTTCCGCGCGGGAGATCTCGCCGCCTCTTCGGATAGCGTCGAGGATGCTGAGATTTCGGCGTTCTTTTTCACTGAGCCTGTCTTCTTTCACGAGAAGATCCCTCATGACAAGCGCCCCTTAATGAGCACATGATTTACGAACACGTCAGTGTGAGTAAATCATAAGTGCGAATTAACTCCTTTTAGCGAACCAGTCTATGACAACTTTTTCCGCCGGTTTATTCTGCGGCGTAAAACTCCTGCTGAACTCGCCGCCCATATGAATGCTGGTACCCCAATACCACCAGTAAAGTCCATAAAACCATTCCTTGTCCCCAAAAGTAGCAATAAGCGACTTATAATAGTCTTCCTGCAACTTATTGTTAACTTCACTTCTCGGCACGTGTTCCCACGGACGTATCGCGGCCCCGTCGGCGGAAGAACATCCTATCTCAAGAAAGATAACGGGTTTTCCTACGCTTTTTTGGAAGGCCTCAACGTCCGGGTACCATTTTCCCCAACCTTCTAAAAGTTCTTCGTATGTCGGAGCTAATTTTTCGGTAAGAGGAAAATACGCGTTGATACCAGCGTAATCCAAAAGATGCCAGAACCTTATATCCTGGTACCTGTCCCAGTGAGCGGCATATGTCAATTTTCCGCTATATCTTTTCCTGACCTTTTTTATGAGGTCTTCCCACAAATACCCTTTTGTCGTGGCTGTAGCCGAAAGCTCGGTGCCGATACATATCATCTCTACCTTCTCCCTTTGCGCCATATCGGCGTAATAGAGGATATATTCTCCATAATCCTTAAACCACTTATCCCATTCCCCTTCTTTCACGCATCCTATCTCACCGCGCCAACTCCCGTCGGTCTTGTCGAGGAGGTCCAGATGGGGTTTCAGCATTACCTTGAGGCCAAGTCCGTGGGCTTTCCTTATCGCGCGGATAAGAGATTCGTCGGACGGGGTCTCCTCCGTCCTGTGGATATCACCGGACCAGCAGTTAGTCTGGTACCACGTGACAAGAAGAGCTATCCAGTTAGACCCTATCTCCTTCACCCGGACAAGAGATTCATCCGAAGAATCCGTATTGTAGCCGTTTTTGGCCCAAGAGACATAAACGACGCCTTTTTGGAATTCCAGCGGGCCTGTGTTCTTCTGCAGATTTTTTAATCCAAAAAGCGCCGTGGCAATGATACATACGGACACTATAAGCAATAATTTCCCGGAGGGCCGCTTGGATATATCCTGCGCGGGCTTTGTGTTTTTTTTGGTTTTCTTACTTGCCATGGTATTTCCTTTCCTATTAGTGTGCGCGTTCTTTCAATACAGTTTATCTGGAACACCCCGGAATGTAAATAAAAAAAACCCCACTTATCAAACAAGGATCTTTTCCCGGCCTTTACTAAGAAGATTTAATAAGTGCTGAATTATTATTTAAAAAAACCTGTTTTCCAGTTTAGAAACTTAAAAACTACCTGCCGGCCCTTATGTTATCGATATAGATGGCCCCGCTATAGACCGGTTTCTGGTTGGAAATCACTCTGACCGCGATCTTACGCACATCTCCGGCGAAAGCTTCATCTGGGACTACCCTTTTCCAGTCGTAACTTCCCGGTTCTATGTTCGCGGTTATCGTAACCCATTCCCCCGGAACGAGAGGTATGTTCCGGCTCATCTCGACGAACTTCCAGGTTTCGCCGACCGTAAGTATAATATCGGCCTTCAGCCCCATGGGAACGCTTTCGGGTATGTATAAATCGGCCATGATCACCCTGTACGAACTTATATCAAGATACTGCTGTATCTCGGTAAGGGCCGCCGTCCATTTTTCGCCCGGGAAATCAGCCGTAAGCTTAAGGCTCGAACTCCCGCTTGAGGCGAAGTCTTGCGATACTTCCACACCCTTTGCCACATAATCCTCTTTACTGCTTGCCCACAAGGGTATTTCCCATCCGTTAGGCCCCTTTTCAAAATTGTAATAAACCCTTTCCTCCGTAATGGGGCCGGCAGACGGCGCGGCGGCCGTTGGAAGGTCCGCGGGCGCGCTACCCGTATTATTCGATACCTTACCGCATCCGGCAAGACTAATCGCGAACACGGCCGAACAAAAAATAACGCACAAAGTTGTAAATCGGAGCTTTGTCATACCTTTCCTCGCATTCAGTTAAAATTGATCCTGTCCCGTATTCCCGGCGAAGTAACACACCGGCATAAAACACATTATTTAGCGACCCGGACGTTATCTATATAGATGTTGCCTGTATACGCGGGATCGTTATCCGTATATACCCTTATGTCTATTTTCCTCACGTCCTGACGGAACGCATCGCTGACATGCTCCCTGCGCCAATCCGCGCTGCCGACCGAAAGATCGCCGGCAAGCGTGACCCATTTGCCGGGCTCGAGATTGATCGAGCGGCTCATTTCGACCCATTTCCATTCAGGCCCGACCGTAAGTATCATCGTAGCCTTGAGCCCTGCGGGCGCGTTATCCGGTATCAATACGTCGCACGATACAGAGGAATACGCTGTCCAATCGAAGAACTGCGTGATCTCCACGATCGCCCCGGCCCATCTCCCACCCGGGAATTCGACTTCCATAGTCAGGCTTTTTTCTCCTTCGCTGGCAAAATCTTCGGAGACTTGAAGGTTTTTCTGCGAATGGTCCGGTTTTTCGTACGCCCAATTCGGGACGTCCCATCCTTCCAGGCCATTCTCGAACCCGAAAAGAACGGTTGTTTCTTCCGCCTGGGCCATAGCCGCGAAAACGACTAAGATCGCCATACACGCAGTGAAAATAAAAGATACTTTTTTCATATCACCCTCCTTAACATTGCTTCATTCCGTTTTTTGACTTACCCACTTTTCGATCACGCTTTGCGCTTTTTTCCCTTTTACCGTAAACCCCAAAGGGCTCCATCTTTCCTGCGGGAAATACTGCCAGAGATAATATCCCTTGAACCAGTTTCTTTTAAGAAGAACCGAGAACATGGCATCGAAACAATCTGCCTGTTCCGCTTGGTCTTCTTTATCCGTTACGGCCGCCCAGGGCTGTTTATTGGCCCCGTCAGCCGAAGGGTATCCTATCTCCGTGAATATTACCCCTTTACCGGCAAGCCCCTTCTCGTTAAGCCACGCTTCGATCTCGTCGGCGTTCTTCTCCCAAGCCTTGACCAGGTCGCCGGCTAAAGGTTCGTTGCTGCCCGTCAGAGGGAAATAAGCGTCTATCCCGATAAAGTCCATTTTATCCCAAAAAGTTACGCCCTTGTATTCCGTCCAGTTCGCGGAATAGACCACCTTGCCGGTATAAACTCCTCTCACGCTGTTTATAACGTCATCCCATCTCGGCGCCCAGGTCTCGAACGTCGTGGCCTCTAATTCCGTCCCGACGGAAAAAAGCTCGGCCCCAACCTCCTGAGCGAACACGGCGTATTTCAATATAAATTTTTTGTAGCTATCGAACCATTGGGGCGAAGGTATGATATTCATCCTGGCTTCGTCGGTCCTTGGGTCGACATGGGGTTTTATCATAACCCTGAGCCCGAGCTTGTGGCACACTTCCACGGCGTGCCTGAGGGATTCTATGCTCGGAGTATCCCCTCCGGGGCCGTCGTTAACAAATATCTCTCCCGACTCAAGCGTTTCCTGATATGCCGGCACCATTATCGCCACCGAATCAAGCCCCGTCTTTCTGATATGCACGAGCATAAGGTCGGATGCGGGGAGAAACAATTCGTCGGACACCCAGGAAGTGTAAACCGCGCCTTTTTGGAAAGGCTTTTCTTCCACGGATACCGCGAGAGCGGCCAGCTCGCCCACCATTTTATCGGCTTCCTCCTTGGCGGCTTGCTCGTCCGAACCGGAAAGATATTTCTCCTTTGTGACGGCGGCGTGCGTATTGTAAGACGCCGGGCCGTATATCTCGACCTCCCATATGGAAATGCCCCAGTCCTCGTTCGCTTTTTTTAGCCCGAAGATCTTCACATACCGGCATTTAACCGCTTTAAAAACAGATTCTACGTCGCCGCCTTCCGAAGCCTTAATATAACTTACCTCGTTCCAGGCCTGGGCGTCATTCGACACGAGGATCTTGTACTCTTTGGCGTATGCCTTTTCCCATCTGATGATAACATCGCTAACCACGCATTCCTGCCCGAGGTCGAAATATATCCACTGTTCCGCGTCCTCGTAGTCCGACGACCAGCGTGTCAGCATATCGCCGTCCGCCGGGGCCATCGGGTCTGGCGCCGGAGCCCAATCCGGTGTCTTATCAAAACTTGAAGCCTTGCCGGCTGATATCGGAAGATATACCAGTTCCGCGCCTTGCGATACTTCCACTATTTCCGGGCTTTTATTCCCGCACCCGGCAAATACCGCGCATACGGCCGCGCCAAACACCGCTGCAATCACTATTTTTTTCATAACGTCCTTTTCATCTTTCGTCCCACGTCCTTCGGGGTGAGACCCTCGACTATCGACAATAGACCATACCCATGTTCTACGAACTCTTTGCTTCTTGCTTCTGACTTCTTATTGCTCTGACTCTGTGACTCTCTGAATCTTTGACTCTAAGCGATCGGACCGGCAACCCCGCACTATCCCATAAGCCCCGTCATCGCGATGCCTTTAACTATATATCTCTGGAACAAGAGATACACGACCAACATCGGCAAAGTCGCGATAACCGCACCAGCCATTACCATGCCGAAATTAGACCCGAACTGCCCCGTAAGGACCGCGAGAGCCAGAGGTACAGTCCTCATATGACTGGTACGGATGATAACAAGCGGCCATACGAAATTATTCCACTGCTGCAGAAAAGTGAATATCGCCAGTGTGGCCAATACCGGTTTTATAAGCGGCAGAATAACGTTACGGTAGATCATGAACTCGCTGCAACCGTCTATCCTGGCCGCGTCTATAAGATCGTCGGGAATGCTGTAGATATACTGCCTGTTAAGAAATATCCCGAACGCGCACCACGCCATCGAAGGGATGATAAGACCGCGGTAAGTATTGAGCCAACCGAGTTTTTTCACGATGATGAACCCGGGTATTATGTTCACCTGCCAGGGTATCATCAAAGACCCCAAAAAGAGAAAAAAGAGCTTGTCCCTGCCCCAAAATTTATGTTTCGCGAAAGCGTAACCGGCAAGCGATGTGGCGAACACGTTGAAAAAAGTGATGGAACCCGCGACAAAAAGGCTGTTTAAAAGATATTTGAACATAGGCACCATGCGGAAAAGGTCCTTGTACGGCTCGAGCGTGGGGTCCTTAACGATAAAACTCGGCGGGTAAGCCTGTATCTCCGCCAACGGTTTTATGGACGTGACGAACATCCACGCGTACGGTACGGCCATGGTCAATGCCCCGGCTATCAGGAAAAGATATATGAACGCTTTTATGGTCAAGGTATTCTTGTTTATCCCGATGTCCTGCCATCCCATATCGGATCAAACTCCTTAATCGATGTTTTGTACGCGCCCTAAACGCTAACTAAACCGCTGATAGCGGGCCTCCGGCCTTAATACCTAACGTCGGTCCTCATCAGACGCTTATTTACCAAAGTAAGCACGAATATGCAGAAAAATATAATGTACGCCAAGGCTGACGCGTATCCCATCTGGAATTTCTGGAAACCTTTGTCGTACAGATACGCCACTACCGTCAAAGCGCTGTTAAGCACGCCGCCTATCCCGCCCTGTCCGCCCGTCATGATATAGACCTGCTCGAATACCTGAAAGCTGAATATAAAGCTCATCATCGTCACGAATATGATGGTAGGCCTAAGCAGCGGAAGGGTAATATGCACGAACTTCTTCCAAAATCCCGCCCCGTCTATCTCCGCCGCTTCGTACATGACATGCGGGATGGTCTGAAGCCCCGCCAGAAAAAGTATTATGTTGTATCCTAACCCGGCCCAGACCGACATTATCATTATCGAAGGCAACGTCCATGTCGGACTGGCTAGCCAGTCTACAGGCTGAAACCCGAATTTCATCAAAAAATAGTTCAATAACCCGTATTTCTCCCCGGCATACAGCCATTTCCAGATAACTGAAACAGCGACTACCGCTGTCACCGTCGGGAGAAAGAATATGGATTTAAAAAAGTTCTTGAACTTTATATTCTGGTCTATGGCCACGGCTAGAAAAAGCGAAATACATATGCCTACCGGCACAACGCCCATGACATAGATAACGGTATTACGGATAGAAATCCAAAAAAGCGGATCGTTGAAAAGGATGTTCTTATAATTTTCCAGCCCGACAAAACGTGGTGAATGAACGATATCGTAATCGGTGAAAGACCAGAAGAACGAAATAAGGACCGGCGCGAGCTGAAAAACAAAAAATAAAGCGAAAGGGAGCGCTATAAAGAGATAGGATGTTTTTTGACTCGCGAGCTTCGCGAGAAAAGTTTCTTTTTCCATAACCGGCAGCACCCTTCTAAATCTGCGTTGAAACCTATATATATGTTATAGCTACAAAAGGGAAATTTATTTTACAAGAATTTTATATGGCTGTCAATCGCCATAATCGTGAAAGCATTATAAAACATTTATCCCGGCATTTACAGCGAAAAAAGGCTACTTTTTCCGTCATAACACTTTGTAAATAGGAATGATACATCAAAATTAACACATCCTTATACCGGTGTAAAAGTATCGATCACCTGCGCCTTTTTGGAAGTTCTGAGCGTGAAAGACCCGGAAGAAGCCGGGATTATTAACATCTCGCTCGCGGCGGAAGCGACGGGAAGAATGTATTTTTTACCCTTTACGACAACTACCACATCGCCGCTCACCGCGGTAAGGTTATGAAAACTTTCAAGAGGCGATATCCTTAGTTCCGCGCTTTTGGCAAAAGTTATCCTCCGGACCTCAAGACCTTTTTTCTCGAATCCCCCGGGCAAACGTTCTATCTTAACGTTCTTTTCATCGGATATTATTTCGGGTAATCTTTCTTTAACCACTTCGGGCCTCATCTCGATAGCTCTGGCCACGTCGAGTTCCCTACTCGCGCCTTCCCTCTTATATCCCGGGAAATAATACCTGACCGGGTAAGTAGCGCCATCCTCCAAAGATTGTGTAGGCCCGGGGATCTGCGGCTCTACAATCTCTACGCCCGGCCCAAGGGCGTGAAGCGTCCCCGCCGGGACAGGGATCACATCGCCTACTTTTACCGGCCGGTAATTATAGAACTTTTCAAGTTCCGAGCGCGCCCCGTTCAGCTTGCTGAGCGCGGCCTTTATTTCTCTGTCCTTACCGGCGGCTTTTGCCGCGGCCTTGACCGCGTCTTTTTCCTTGTCAAGAATAGATCCGAACCCTTTCTTTTCCATCGCGTCTATCAGAGCATTGAGCGGCTTCCCGTATTTTTCAAGGGCTAAGCGATATCTGCTCGTAACGTCTTTGCCGTATTTACCGACCACCTCCTTGCTGAACCCCAGGATTATACCCTGATGATGCTCGGCAAGCGACCCGTTGATGCCGGTTATTATTCAAAGCTCGTTCTTAGCGTCGTGGAACTGGATGGACAGGCGGTCTTTAGGTGTAAGTATTTTTACAAGGGGAAGGACTCCGCCGAATTTCGCGACCACTTTTTTACCGAGAAGCTCCTTCGGTATCTCGCCGAGGACATCCGTAAGCCTACGGAACTCGCCTTCCACTGCGGCAATAGAGCTTTTATCTCCCTCTCCCGCGCCGTACCAATATTCGCCTATCCCGCCAACCCCCCAGACCTTCGGTTCTTTGTACGGCCGGATGTAAAGCGGAGCTCCTTTCGCCACTTTTCCCGTTACGCCGGGAACCCGCGCCGCGCCGAGCTCGGCTGACCCGGACTGGGCCTTCCCGGCCAGAATATCTTTAACTATCGCCGGCACAATTTCTTTCCTCTTCTCTACTATGTCGACCGCGCGCTCGCGCGAATCCGCGGTCGCGTAGTTCCTGAATTCGGGAGCGTTCCCCGAAGGCCTTATGTGCGATACGTCACCGCCCGAAAATGTTATCCTGATACCGTCTATAAAATTTACCGAGTTAATTTTTCCAAACCCTCTTTTCCCGCTGAAATATTTTTCGAGCCTTTCCTTTACGCGTTCGAGTTCCGCCGCCGAAGAATCTGACGGCCTTTCTTCCCTGCCGCCAGAGAATGTCACTTTTATCCCGCCTTTACCAAACTCGGCCCGGATGATATCCTTGTCTTTCGGCGAGAACATCTCGATCACAGTCCTCCCCATCTGGGCCGTGTACTTTTCACAGCCTTCCGTGCTGTTGTCAACTACATCGGCATGCGTATAACGGGCCGGGAGTTTTTTCCTCACGAGTTCCGATAACGTCCGCCCTTCCTGTTTCGCCAGGAGCATCGCCGAAATAAGCGGTAGAACGGCATCTCTCGTGGGCAAAGACTTAAGGGGTTTCCCGCCAATCTCCCAATCGCTCCCCAGTAAGAACCCGCCGTTGGACTCCCAGCTCACGACCTTCGCGCCGCGGTCCTTCGCCAATTTCGCGTTCATCGCCGCGATGACATAAGGTGAACCTATCTTTGTCTCGTTGACCTCTATGCCGCTTTTTATAAGGGCAGAGACAACCGCGTCATTCGCGCTGACCGGCACTGCGGCAAAATCCGGTTTTAAAAATATGGAAACAAGCGCCCCAAGCTTGTCGCCCGGCAGAAACTCGCCTGTCTCATCGGCCAAGAGAGGCCTGTCGGAATCGCCATCCGCGGAAATAATAGCGAACGGCCGGTATTTGCCGGCCCACTTCCTGAGAAGCGTCCTGGTGTTTTCCGATATTTTTTCGGTGTCAACGGCCATGAATTTTTCGCTGCGCTTTTCGGCTATAACATCCGCCCCGAGCTTTTCGAATATGGACTT
>CAZOMD010000015.1:11034-26356 GCA_964580895.1 uncultured Planctomycetia bacterium
TTCAGTATATCCCTCCCCACGGCGGAATGCTGATAAAGGACCACCTTTTCCCCTTTCAGGGCGTCTTTCGGGAATACCGAGGTGTACCGCCTGATAAAAAGTCCGACGCATTCCTTTTCATAGGCGGCCCGGGACGGCGAAAGTTTCTTTTTAAAAGAACCTTTCCCGTCAAAAATGGATTTTTCCCGAGATACAGCATAAATTTCGTCTCTTTTAAGAGCAACGTTCCTCAAGATATCTTTCTCGTCGGACTTCAAGACCTCGCCCGACGTCTTCGTGAACTTGATCCCGTTACGGTCATCGGGGATATGGCTTCCCGTGACCATGATGCTCGGCACCTTTTTCTTAAGCGCGAAATACGCCAAGGCCGGGCTCGGCACAAGGCCGCACATGAATACCTCGCACCCCGAATCCAGTATGGCCTTTTCCACAGCCGCCATTATCCTCGGTGTCGAGGAACGCCGGTCGCCGCCTAGCGCGACGGCGGTATTTTTCCCGCCTATTTCCCCGCGCTCTTTCAGAAAAGAGACGAACCCCAGCGTGTTGATATAACACTCCATATCCGTCATATACTTCACTTCATCCCTTAATCCGCTCGTTCCAAAATTAAGCTGTTTATGCTTTTCCATCTTCTCCCTTATCCCGTCTACCGCTTTGATAATAGCGGCCCGCTTTTTTTTGAGCTCCCCGGTGTCCATGACCGACACCGTGTCATACGCCTCGGCGAAAGATATTTTGTTGCCGAAAACTTTCGCGTTATAAACATTCTTCTTGTCCTTAAGGTCAGCGTCTTCCGAGACCCGCATGTCGAGCTTGCCGCTACGCGTTATAACGGAAGCGTGCCGCATGCCCTCGTCAAGCGTTAGTTCCCCGGCCCCGATCGAATTGTATATCCCGCTCCTTTCGGGAAGGACGGTCCTCCCCAGCCTGTGGCTCTTGACGGCGAACGAGAGAGAGAGTTCCGCGTCAGTAAGCACCGAATCAATGACCACGCTTCTCTCTACGCGCCCGGAACCTTTTATCCTGCTCCCGATTATGATGGAGTCCGAGACAACTATGCCCTTATCTATATCCGAACCTATGATTATGTTCCCTTTTCCGTCCTTTTTCTCTCCGATCCCGGCCAATTTCCTGGCCACTTCGCCCATCGGGGTGTCTTGCGCGAGAAGAAGATATTTGTCGTACATGGCTTTATGCTGACCTATGTCCGCCCAGAAGATGTCAGCGCCCAGGTCCAATACCTTGAGTTTAAGCTCTCTCCCGTATTTTTCGCGGAAGGCCCTTTTTATTTCCTGCACCTTATCGAAAAAACGCGGCACGCGCCCCGCGAGCTCGGACATAGCGCTATTTGCCGCCGTTTTTTCTTCCCATATCTTTTTATCGCTTTCGTTCATGGCAAGCGCCATAAGAAAATACGGATCGAAGTCGATGAATATCCCGTCTTTTTCTATCTCCTCGGAGAAAATCTCCGACGCGATATCGAGGACCCTGTAGGAAACAGCCACGGGCCCCAGGCTCACCCCCGCGAGATATCTGCCGTCCTCATCGGCCGAGGCGCCGTAAGAACCGAACTCTTTCACCAAAGTTTCCATGGAAGCTCTCGGCACCTGGGCAAGCATGTTCCCGTCACCGTCGAATATGACCCAGTCTTTCTGTTTAGCGAGTTCATCCGTGACCTCGATAACGGAGACCATCTTTATGACATCATGGCCGCTGAAAAGTCCGCTTGCGCCGCCCCGCTTAAGCCCGAGAGGCACCGACGGTATCTGCGTTTCGTCCCCCCACTTGTCGAGCACCCCCCTGAAACCGTTCCTCTCGAGATATTTAGCTACGGGCGTGAAACAGAAAAGCGCTTCCTCGATCGCGCTCGAGGCGTGGACCTTCCTCTTGCCCTTCCTTAAGGCCGGGGCCACTTGTATCGCCGACTTCAGCCCGGCCTCGGACTGGGTCATGGGCGAGATGCGCTCCCCGCGGCCGAATATCATGCCGATGAGCGTGACGATATCCCGGTAAGGAATATTGTTCTTTTTCGCGGCTTTTTTGATGCCGCGGTACGCCAGAAGCGTCCCCAGAAAATTACCTTCGCGCGTTTTCTTCCCGGCCCTTTCCTCAAGCGACAAGATAAAAGAACTCCCGTCGCCGTTAAAAAGGACGCGTGACGCCGCCGAAAATATCTTTCTCCAGTTCCGCTTATCTATCCCGCTTCCGGAGATGAGCGTAACCATCCTGACACTTTCATTATCACGGCTCAGCCGGCGCGCTTCTTCTATATTATCGAGTATGTTCCGGAACGCTTTATTGGTCATGTTATCCCCAACCATCCCCCCGTAGGAACGTATCGCGATACGCCCCTATCGGTAATTCCCCACAGATTTTAGAGGCAAAAATATGGTTTCGCCACTACGGTATTTTTCTCCATGCGCAAGCGCGAAATTCAGATATAATATATAATAAAGGGGGCTCTTTGCCAACAAAAAACCCCCACCTGACCTCTTGGCAACACCGGGAGTGGCCGGCGGCCACTCCCGGTGTTGCCAAGAGGTTTATTAACAAAAAAGCCCGCTCATAAGAACGGGCTTTTTTTAAATAGAACCATTTAACTATTTAACTTTTAAACCGTTAACCCAGATTACGCCCCGACAAACTCTTCCGCGTTATACGGACTGGAGAACCATCTGCCGCTGATATATCTCTTCAGCCGGATCAAACGGTTTCATCGGCATATTGAGTAAAAGTGCCTTTACTACCCTGGCGATAAACTCGAATGCGTCCATAACGCCGAGCTCTTCTCTTATATCGGCAGGCACATGATTAAATGGCAGCATATAGTAAAGCTGGCGTCCGGTAATGTTCTTTCTTGTTATCTGCGACATCATCTGCGCCACGTCTATCGCGAAAGTGGATCTGTCATCGATCATGTCCTTCGTAAGGTTCGCCTGAACGACCCCGATCATCGCGCTCTCAAGGGCATACATCCATCCCTGGTCCTGGATAGCCGTCATATCATCCGGGAGACCGAGCGATCTTACGTTGCTCATAAAACCTCTGAATTCCACGTTTGAACCATACTTCTCCTGGGCTTTCAGTATGTCTTTTTCGGAAGAAGCTATTACGATCTCCGCTTTCTCCCTGAAATTAAGGGCCATAAGTTCCGGCGTTACCCCGTCGACGACTTCAAATATCCTTACCAGCCTTTCTTCTCCCAGGACCTTGTTGATCTGGTACTCGACCCATTTTGCCGAACCCGGGTCCTTACGTCCGCCTGAACGGAAAGTGCCCATGCGATAGATAAGTTCCACTTCCTTTTTGTTCAATATCTCGGGGTTATCCTTGAATATCCTGAACACGCTGTATAGCGCGTCTTCTCCCTGGTCTTTATCGTAATCTACCTTAAGCACACCGGGACCGTCGCTTTCGGGAGCTTTCACTAACCAATAATTCGTGAGATCCCCTTTCATCGAGACCGGCAGGTTGAGTTCCATTCCGGAAGCGGTACTGATCCCTTTATCCGCAATGGTCACGACATCACCCGGATAGAACTTCGCGACTTTTTCCCCGTCGGAGACTATCTCCAACACCCCGCGCCGCACGGTAATAGTATGAGTGCGGTTACCGATGATCTGCGGCGGTTCTACACTCTGGCCGTTAAGTTCCACATATTCGCCGACCTGGGGCAGATCCCCCCATTTCTGGATCACGCCGGTCACGCTGCTCGCGTATTTATCTTCTACGACCTTCTCGCCGTGACTGAACGGAAGCGGGACCACATAGGTATCGTCCGGCATTGGCTTATACTGAGTGAACACCGTCGCCTGACCGGCCCGAGATTCGATATTATATGTACCCATGCCGGCATATACCAGGAACTCATTTCCCTTTTTCAGCGTGAATTCTTTGCCTTTAGATGTCTTTACAACAACCTCACCTTCAGACACAAAGAGGGAATGGTACATCTCGGCGAATGGAAGCTTCGCTTCATCGACCGACTTGCCTTCGGAGATCTGGTACCTGTAGGTCCTAAACCCGGCTGCCACGTCCCCCATAAGGTCGACATTGGCCTCATCGCCCCCGAATATCCGCTGCGGCGCGAAAAGAAGCGTATTCACGTCGATCTCCTCGAGGAATCCGTGATCGTCTATTTCTTTCGCGATCGCCGCGTTCTTCGCGTCATCAAAGGTCAGGATATCTTTCCCATCGCGGAAATATCCCTTCTTTATCATAGAGTCGCGGATCGTTTTATCCTTTGTTTTTAGATACTCTTCCAACATTCTCTCGGCATCGGCTCTCTTCTCGGCATCGAGATGCTCTTCCCATTTAAGCCTGTCATACCAGGACACCGTACCCACCGCGTCCTTCGCGGAAGAAACAGCTTTTGCCTCATAGACCCTTGTTCCCGCGCCGTACGCGTGAGGCACATATGCCGGCACTACCATCGGCACGCCCGCTTTAAGCGGTACTTTCTTCAGAATACTGATATCTCCCGTCTTCAGCGCTTCGATGAACTTTTGCTGTCGCTCCTCGGGGGTCATGCCTTTAAAAGCGTCTGTCAAGCCTATGTACGCGTAGCCGTCCTTAAGTGGTATGATCATCTCAGAGAATCTGTGGTACTGCGCCGAAAGAGGCACAAGCGACGTCAGGTATTTTGCCGTTATATCGCTTTGCGCGCCGTACTCGTCTACATACTTTGCACCGAATATCTCTTCCCCCCAGAACGAAAGCACGCCTAAAGGAAGGATCACGTTATTTACGGCTATCTCTCCCGCTGCGATCCACCTTTCGGCGACGACATCTTTCATTATGGTCTCTTTAAGCCACGTCTCAAAATCATTTTTAGGGCCGGTATACGCTGCCCCAAAATTATTCACCTGCTTCGTGGAGAGGTTATTCCGGATGATCCTGTATTTTTCGTCGGCCGATCTCGCTCCAATAAATTCCAGTATCGCCGATTCATCGGCCTCGATGAAAGGCACTCCCCATTTATACCCGTCACTCCCTAGCTTAAAATAATATTTTATGGACAGCCTGTCCCCGCTCTTTATGATGGTCCCGAGCTGTTTAAGCGCCGCGAGTATTTCCGGCGTCATCTCTTTGAATAATCTGCTTTCCTTCGCGCGTTCCAGTATCTGCTCCCAGGGTGATAGCCCGCCAAACGGCGTGACCGCGTACGCTCCGGGCGAAGTCCTTGCAACGTCCCCGAAATCCATCTTCTTCCCGTCGGCCGGTTTAGTTTTACGGTACGCCTCTACCATCTGTATGAGTATGCCGTCATTTTCCCTTATCCCTTCCGCGACTATTGCCTTCGCGCGTTCCTTGGTCGCGGCCTGAGCGTACATCCTGAACTGGGCGGAATTACCGGATGGCCGAGGCATGACGATCTCACCGTTAGAGAAAACCACCTTTACCCCGCTTGTCTTGTACCCTATCCTTACGGTACGCGCCTTTTCCTCATCTTCCAGACCAGGTATCTGCCTGAGGAACTTTCCGACCAGCTCTTTCTCGATAGCCTGCATCTCGGCGGCAAGGTTCGGATACGCTTTTATTTTTGCCGCTGTTTTGTCGCCTTTTAACGTGTAATATATCTCCCCTGATTCTTCAAAAAAGACCTCACTTATATCCTTATTGCTGGGTCTATAGCGGGTCATTATGCCCTTGCCGATCTCCGGCGTATAGTTTTCAGCCCCCGGCGTCACTTTCTTTCCGTTGTCGATAAGCCCGGCCGCTCTTTCCCCGGCAAACTCTCCGCTGAACGCCGTCATTACAAGGTCATCCAATAATTCCGAAACTGGCGCGTTTTCCATACCTTCTGTCGCCATTTTTTTAGCCAAAAGAAGCACAGAGACTATCGGGGTAAGCGCGTCACGCGTCGATAGTCCTTTAAAATATCCGGTAGGAGTTTTATCTCCCTTATTGATCGACTTGAGCCATTCTATGGCCTCTTTCGGCAAGGTAAGACCGTTGGCGCCGATAAAGAACCCGCCGTTCACTTCGCATCCCGTCGCGTTCAGCCCCTCCAGATAACCATACATAGCTTCATCGACAAAAGGCGACCCGACATCCGTTGTCATGACCTCGATCCCTTCAGCCGATAATTTTCTAAGCGGCGCTTCTGTCGCCGTATCCGGCAAGGCAAAAAATTCCGGGCTTAGGAACAAGGTCGCCAGAATGCCAAGTTTATCACCGGTAATGTAAACAACTTCGTCTTCGGGCGAGCGCCTGCAAAATACAGCCGGCCTGTCCGAGTCTCCACCAGGCGTTATAAGTACATCCATGCCGTATTCGTCCATAAGGTTCTTGACCATGACAAAATGTTCATCCCCCACATCTTCCGTATCCAAAGTAAGGAACTCTTCCGCCGTCATCCCCCTGCGGTCGACCGTCTCGATCTCAGCGCCCAGCTTTCTTAAAATATCCGGGACAAGGTCCCTTCCGACCGCCGAATGCTGCCAGAAAAGCGCCTTTATGCCTTCTAACGGTTTTCCGAGCGCGTCGGTAAAACGTTCTTCATATTTTTTGGGTATTTCCGGGTTAATACTTTCATCTGATACGGCCGATTCAGCTTCCTTATAGGATGCCGTGTTCTTTTTCATGTACCCATTTTCATCGAAAAGAGATTCTTCCGGGCTTTTCATGAATTCTTCCATAAGCGCTTCCGTCACGTACTTTATCATCATCTTTTCTTCGACCTTCCATACCTCCCCATTGGCCCGGTTGAACTTTAGGCCATTCTCGTCGATAGGTATGTGACTACCCGTGACCATGATGCTTATTACCTTATTCAATAAACCCGCGTATGTGATCGTAGGCGTGGGAACCCACCCTCCGAAATCGATGCCATAGTTCTCATCCAGGATGGCGGCGGCAGAAGCTATAAGCATCCGCTCAGTCGTCGGCCTAAGGTCGCCAGCGAGCGGAATCTTGTCTCCCGGTTTTAACCCGCCTGCCTTGATAAAATCCAAGTACTCCGAGGGGATATCGTCTTTCGTCATATTCGGAAGATCCTTGAAATACTTCAATCCTGCCTTTACGACCGAATAAACTATCATATCTACAAGCTCGGAGTTCTTGCCTCTTAACCCGCTAGTTCCAAATTTTGGTATCGGGAATTTCTTCCGCAGCGCTTCAAAGCGTTCATATCTTTCTTTAATGGCCCGCACCTCTTCTTCTACTTCTTCCTCGCTAAGACCGAGAAAATCGCTGAGCCCAAACGTATTTCTGTACTCGTCCGCGGAAGGCACCGCGTTCAACTCCCCGTTATACAACATCCGTATGATGGATTTTATCCTCTCTTCCCGCGTGGCCTTTCCCCTGTAAAGCCCGCCCCCGATGACATTATCTTTTACAAGGCCACCTTCTTCCATATATTCCACTTCCACGCTAAGAGAAGAATTCCCTTCCTGCGGGTTGACCAGCATGAAAATATTTTTGTACCTCTCTCTCCCCGTGCCCTCGAGATTCCCATCTTCCAGAATAGCCGCAAACCCCGCTTTGACGTGCACGGCACTGGATCTTGCCCCCAGGATCATCCCGTATCCCGTCTTCTCTTCTCTTATCACATTGTCATTCTCTAAGCGTTTTTCTTCACTAAGCACCCTTACGGACGGGGTGATCTCATTTACCTTGCCCGAAACATATCCTTTTAGGGCCTTTTTCGCGTTAAACTTATCTATAAGCAGCTTGATGGTATCGCCCTTTATGTCCAGCGGCGCGACGATAACGGCTTTTGTCTTCGGGTTATAAGCTATCACGGAATTATTTATGCCTTTTAAACTGATCTTCACATCATTATCCCTCGCTATGACCAGATTGTTCGACGAATTTTCCAGAATGATGTTATTCGCCTGAGGCCCGACTATGACATTTTGATTTTCATCGGCTATCTTCTCTATGTCGCGATAGTACTCATAAACGGCTTTATATCCGCCTATATCTTTCCAGTTAAACTCACCGGGGATCATAAAAAGCCCGACCCTATTGGTCTCACTCCGCGATTTCGAGAGCGGCTGAGCGAGCACATAATCCACGGAAACCCCGCTCCTTTTTCCGCTAGGCTCCCCTGTATGCGGGAACCCTTTTTCCTTCTTCTTTTCCGCGAAATCCTCGAACACGGCTTTTTCTATGTTTTCGCTTTCTTCTTCTCTCGCGTCGGCTATAGCCTTTAACCTTCTCCCGTAATACGGCGCGACTTCATCGAACGCCCTGAGAAAAACATCGGGTCTTCCAAGGAACATCCCGCTATTGTAAAGCCATTTATGACTGTTATCCTCTAACCTATCGTTAAAGATATCGATCGCCTTTTGCCCTTTGGGTTTTTCTATAAAAGTCTCGGCGACAACTGCACCCTCTTTCCCAAAAAAGGTGCTATAGCCTTTCGCGATACATCCGTACTCCTCGGAAGGCCCGATCTTTTCGGGATCGATACCTATGGTACCTATGGAAGACGTGTTCTTAACTACTTTAGCCGCATCCATATAAGTCGTCTGGAAGGCATCGCTGGCCGTATCAATGTAGTGGTCCGCCGTCCCCACGAACATGACCTTATCGCCAAGCCCCCTCTGCTTAAGCTTCGCGGCGGCATAACCTATAGCCCCCGCCGTATCCGCCGCCTTGGGCTCGGCAAAAATATTCTCTTCCTTGATCCCAAGATCTTTTAGGACCGAGAATATTTTGGGTTTTAGATGCGGAACAGTCTGTACATATATGTTTTCCGCGCCCAGATTCCCTATCACCCTCTCCACCGCTATTCTTATTAGGGGCGTCCCGAGCAAAGATTCCGTTACCTGCTTCGGGTCATCGACTGTACTGAGAGGGGATAACCTTTCGCCGCCGCCGCCGGCCATTATAACAGCTACAACGTCTTGCGGCTGTACTCCTTTATTCACGGTTCTTTCAAAATTCTCGAGCACGAATCCTTCTGCCGCGTCCGAAATGTTCTCGAATAGATTTTTATTCAGCCAAAGATTAAAGTTCTCGCCCAAGAAATTGAAAACACCGTTCGCCAAGCTCCTTTTTTTAGGGTCGACCACTCCAAAGAAGTTCAGGATATCCTTAAAAGGCTGGTCATATTTATAAGTCTCCGCCAGGATATACGCCTCTACGAGCGCCTTGCGCAGACCGGTTTGATTCATCTCAAGAAGAGCCTTTTCCGCGTTCTCGAAGACCCTCTCACCCTGAAGCCTGGCCGCTATTCGGCGGTATTCTCGTGTATCGGCATCTTTGAAATCCGCGGGAGAGGCGCCCAACTCTTTAGCCCAGAACACCTTTAACCTGTCGACAAAATCTTCCTGGTCGATAGGCTTATTAGTTTTTTTCTGGTAGGCGACATAGGCGTTCCATAATGTCCAATGCCGCTCCGCGCGCTTTGAGACCAGGTGTTTTCTGGCAGCGCCTTTTTCCTTTGCCATCACTTCCGCGTTGTATATATCAAGATGTACCTGTTCGTGGTTCTTGATGATATCTCTATATGGTGCGACATCTCGATGATTCCATATATAATCGCTTACATGCAACTGGTTCTTTCTGCCCCGGTATGTTCCCGGATGGTCTCTTGCCAGCGGTATAAGTTTTATCCCCTGGTTCACCCGAAGATCGTTCTCGTCGCTTATCCTTTCCTCCAAGCCTTTATGCACATATACCGTAACCTCGTCCGCTTTAGCCGCTTTTTCTGTCACGACCTGTCCCTCATCGAACCCTTTACGCAAAATATCACTATCGTAAGAACTGAACTCTTCCGCCGTAAGCGGTATGCCGGTGGTTATCCCGGTAGCGAATTCTCCTGGACTATTTCCCCGTTCAAGTTCCCTGAATTCGTCAAAGATCGCGGAAATACGATTTTTGACTTCGGGAGAAGGAACTCCTTGTGTGTTCCGTACCTGAAAAGTTTCGTCATATTTTCCGACATAAACGGATTTCAGAGTTTTCCAGAGAATATCGTCCCCGACGAATTTGTTCCATTCCTCATTGACCCCGCCCGAGGTAACGCCGAACTCTTCCGCCATTCTTCCACGGACCTTCTCCAGCCATTTCGTCGTAAGTAGTCTTATCGTTTCTTCGAAAGTTTGGACCGTCGTCTCTTCAAGAGTAGGTCCGCCCGGGATCTTTATTTCTTCCGATAATGCGTGCAGGGCCTTTTCACCTTCCGCGTCAAACAGCAAATTCACGGTATAAGCGAACCTGAGCAAGGGCGACAGGAACTCATCATTCTGACTGGTCTGCGCTTCGCGCGATTTTTTAGAGCTGACGCCCGGCATCGCGGCCGAGTCCATTATTATGTCCTCAAGCGACGTCCTCTGGTTGGTAAGTACCTTAATATAAGGCGTATCGACATCCTTGGTGATCTTCGGGGTCACTACTAGGTAGGAAACCCCTTTATCTTCAAGCAGGCTTTCTATCCCTTTTGTGTGGAACCCCCCGGCGATAAGGACGCATCTATCCTTGCCTTCCGCTTCCATACGTTTAATGGTGTTGTCTATGAGCGCCTGGTCGCGTTTCATGGCTATCTCGTAAAAATCGACCATGTTCGGGAGTCTTTCGCCGATGTCCCCGGGTAGCCGGTCGATGGTATAGTTCAGGCTGTAACGTTCCGAAAGTTTCCCGATGAAACTTAAAACATCATCCATCGAAAACTCGCTCTGGTAGGTCTTGAACTTCGCGTAGTCCTCGTTGGTAAGCTCTATCTTGATAAGGTCCACGTACATCGAGACCATATCGGAATACTTGTCGAGCGTTTCCTGTTCCTCATTCTGGAAAAATTTCTTTTTAAGGAGAGTCTCGATAGCGTCCAGCTCCTTGAAAAGCTTTTCGTTATCTATTCCGTCGTAAAGTTTGGTATATAGGTTGTAGTAGAAAAGATTCGGGTATTCCTTTACTATATCGATCTCGTACTCCCGCGCGAGGTCTCTGAGGTAGGTATAAAAATCAACCGCTTTTATGTGCCCCTTCTTGAACTTGATACTTTGCGTTACAAGTTCAGCCATCCCCTCTTTTGGCATCTTTTTGCCGAGGAGGTCGATATATTTGCTTCGTTCCGCGTCGACAATATCGAAATCTATCTTGTGTTCGTATTCGAGGGTCTGTATAAGTTTCCCAAAATTGGGGAACGCCGCCATCTCCGACCCCTGGGCCGCCATTACTTTATTGAGGTACTCGCCATAATCGCTCAGTTCGAGCTCTTTCGTCTGGAAAGCGCGTATCTTGAGGTCCAGCTCTTTGAGCTTGGGCGTGTATATCAACGATTTAATGCGGTTGGTGACATCTTTAAGGTCCGTAAAATATTTCTCGATCGTGTCGGTGTAGGGATAAACATCCGTGAAGGCCTTGAGGTTCTTTATGTAGTAATCTTTAGTTTCCGCTCCGAAGATAGTGCCTTTATACTCATCGGAATTTATGGAAAAGAACTCCGCGCCGGTTATCTCGCCTTTCTTCATGAAATAGGTGGCGACTTCTCTGCGTATCTCGGCGTCAGGGAATGCCCTGAACCAGGCGGTATCCACAAGCCCCTCGGCGCCTTCCACCGAGATCATATCCACGCCACATTCCTTGGTGACTTGTTCCAGTATTTTGTTTATGTTGGATTGCGCCTCGAAATTGCAGTGCGCGTCCTGGATGTGTATGATGGTTTTACCGGAAGTGCCGGCATATTTATTTTTTATCGTGCCGGTATCGATCGCTATACCGATATCCTCGACGGAAACCGGCTCGCCGCTTTTCTCTATTTCGGGCGCGCCGATATTCGCGTCGATAGCCGCGAAACTAATGTTACTTAAAAAAAAGGTAATAGACAGGAATGCGCTGAACAGCTTGAAAACAGGGCTCTTTTTCATTCCTTCTCTTGCCATAACTTCTCCTTTTCTTTACACCACTTAATATTATATATCGGCTATAGGAATAAACGCAGCGCAAAATGCGCTTCTAATTTTATGCATATCTTACTTTTTTTTATATTTACAATACAGTTATAGTATACAACGAAAAAATGCCTAAGTCAATATCCCCCACCAAACTATTTTCAAACTTAACAAACCATTTGGCAACACCGGGAGTGGCCGTCGGCCACTCCCGGTGTTGCCAAATGGTTTCATTGCGCAAAGTCATGTTTTATAGCATGTTATGCCGATTGCAGTGCCAGGCGTTTCTTCTTATAACATTTTATTAAGTCGTTATATTCGACAGGCTCCGCCCGCGGCAAAAAGATGACCATACGAAGAACCGCATCATATTCCAATATAATAGGTAAGTCTGGGATCTGCTTCCCTCCCGCAAGCTCTATCGCCAACGAAAGCATCTTGACGATCTCGATCCCGAGTTGTTTGTTAAATGCCTCACCGTTCTCCGCGTACGCCTTCATTATCTCGGCGGTATCTATTCCGGCAAGGAACGCTCTTCTCTCTTTTCCGGTGCTCCGCAATACCTCAAAACCAGCGGAATTTATCGTATCTCTCGCGCCAAGCACCACTACATTCTCAAGTTTAGTCCCTGTCTCATCCGCCTTCCAAAACACATCGCTGGCAAGCGTGTCCTTCGCGCTATGCACGATAACTACGTTTTCAAGACCGAGCTCTTCAAACGTCTTCCCGAGAGAATCGATTTCCTTGATGAGCGGGCTCATCGCGTTGTACTGGAGGCTACCCTTTTCATAACCGGGTATCCAGTCGGTCTCGAGACCGATTATAAGGTTCTGCCCTTCTCTCTCGGCCTTACGCGCCAAAAGAATTATCCCGGCTATCACGCTGTCGGCCTCAAGTTGGTCGAGGTTATTCCGCAAATAATCCAATTCGTCCAGTAGTTCTTTGTCGAATTTAAGCGTTTCTTCCGACGCTCCCCCGAGAAGATCTTCCACTTCGATAAAAACATCGATCACTTCTTTAACTTGTTCTACTATTTCCGCCGTGGCAGTGTTCTCTTCTATCTTTTTAAGCCCGCGGTAATGGGTCGTATGTTTATCCAAGTAACCAATAAGATCATTCGCCTTGTTCACAACCGCCGTCCGGCGGTTATTGATGGCACTTTCGACAACTTCAAAAAGTTGAGTTAAATTTTCTGTTTTCTCGGCATCGAGATCTTTATCTATCACATTTTCTAGTTCATTAATAGTAGTTACATTTTGTGCGTCATTTTTATCATCATTTTCTTTGGACAATTTTTGCGAATCCCCAGAATCGACTGACAATGCTTCAGGATAGCTATCCTTGCTAAGCATGTTATCTGTTTTACCTGAATGTTCTGATGTTTTTCTGCTATCTAGTTTATTTGTTTTTCCCCCTTTAACTTCCTTATGTATCAATTTTATCGCTCCAATCACAGAAATTAGCAATATGGCCTTGATTGGGTTATGCCAAGCCCATGCTAGGATATTAAAAACTACAGGCACTAGAAGTATACTCATTAGCCCCGGTAGTATAACCACATGAAAATAGCTATGCGGTCTTTTTTGCATTTCCACACTATACTGTTTCTTCTTTTTTTCCAAAAACACTCTATTTAACTCAAGCTGATCATCTGCCAGCGCTTCCAGTTTATCGAAAGTATACTCGTACACGGTTGTTACTCCACCAAATGATTCAGTCCCTGTAGTTATATCCACTTCCCGAAGAACTTCATGACTCAATGGCGAATAATCTGCTATTATTTGGTCAATTATATCGATATCGTTTGCATCAGAGATAAGCGCGCTTAATTTTTTTGCTATATCAAGAGGGACAGTTCCCAAACTAGGAACATTTTCATATAACAAACTAGGACTAGACAAATTGACAGGATCATAGTAAACAAGCGTATTAGCCACTTGTTCGCACAGTAACGGTACCAATTCCGGATTTTCTTTGATAATTTTCTTAAGCGCCTCTCTTGATATTTCCCAAATATTTTTGTTGATCGTAAAAGCCCTTTTATAAACCAAAGGACCTATAGCTTTAGCCCCGAGCTTCGATATCTTCTCTACCACTTTTTCTTGGCTTGAGTAATGCCGACTGAATAAATGCCAGCGCACCTAAAAAAATATCCGCCAAACAGCAAAATACAACATAACAGCAGTAATGGCCGCCGCATACCAAGGATGGGCAAGAAGAAAAACCTTGATCCACGCCAATAACGCTCCAGTACTCGCCGCGCCTATCCCTATCGAGAACGGGTCGAAGGAGCGAAGGGTTAGCCTGCAAGATGTTTTATTTGTTTGATCCTTTCTCTGAGATTTATTTTCCAGAAATGCTTTTTTTATTTCTTCGTTATCATTTACCAATTTTTCCAGATCAGCAAAATCATATCCATAAATATCGATTTTACCTTCGGCTGTCACAAAGTAATCTTCTTCCGCCAGCTCCGGCGGATATTTCGCGAGAATGTCCTCGACTAACGCGATATCGTCAATCTCTTCTATAAAACCGGCAAGCTTTTCGGCCATCTTTAAAGGCACTTTTGCCTTTCTCGGGACATTGAAGTACCACCGCTCGGGACTATAATAGTAGAATCCTTTGACGATTTTCTTCCTAACAGCTTCTACCACCCTCTTCTTCTCGACTTGTCCGATCTTAGATATACTTTCCAATACGCCTTGCGCTATGTCCCTGATATTAGAAGACCTTGAATTTAATCTAGTATCGATCAGCGGCCCCGGATCTTTACGGTATTTCTCGGCTAATATATCGAACAGTTTTTCCTGCGGATAATAGACGTTATAATACCAACTTATAGGATAAAAAAACCGCCAAGCCGCTAAAACTGCTCCGACTCCTATCGCCAGAACTACGATCCCGGCTGTCCAAGGGTTCGCCAAAGCGAAAGCTTTGAGCCCTGCGAGAACCGCTCCGGCTATAACTGTTATCGAGAACGGGTCGAAGGAGCGGAGGGTGGGGCCGGAGGGGCGTTCCTCATCTTTCGGTTGTCTTTTCTGATCTTTTTTAAAAGCTTGGACCAGTTCTTCAAGTTTTCGAAAATCGCAGGAGATGACAACTTCGCTCTTTTGATCGATTATTTTTCTGTCTTTCCCTATATCTATGTATTCTGGTTCGGGATAATCCCAATCCCAACTATACCCACCTTTTCGAGCCCCGTGATATTCAGGATTTGGTATAATATTTGGTTCACGTTTCCAATGAGACTTTTCTGCCTGATACGTAACCTTTATAACATTTTCAAACAACTCAATTATTGTCTGATAACTTGCCCCTTTATCGACATACCGCGCACAAATTTGTGCTAATTTTTCATACTCCATATGAGACAATTGGACTAAACTATCAGCCTGTGGCTTTCTTTCTAAAAACGTAAAAATACATCCAACAATAAAACAATTAATCAAAAGTTCCTTTTCTTTTACACCCTTCGAAAG
>CAZOMD010000015.1:26366-33084 GCA_964580895.1 uncultured Planctomycetia bacterium
CTTCGAGTAGTTTCGCACATATCCTTGGTATATATACATCTTCCAAATAATCTCCGGTAATAGTGAAAACTTCGGCTCTTTCGACAATAAAAATTCAGCTATATCTTTTCTTTCCCTACTCATATTCGACCGATTTATTATAAGTTCATTCATAATCTTCATCCGAAGCGAATCTTTTAAAGATTTTTTCTTAAGTAATGTCAAAAGTTTTCCGGTGCTGTAAAATTTTAACCAGACAAAGAACCAGCTTGTACGAAAAATACTCCTCCAGGCTACTAAAGCCAAACCAAGGGAAATTCCTATCGCAGGAAATGGATGAATCATACAAAAATTTTTAAACCATACAAAAATCGAAACAATTCCAGCTACGCCTATCCCTATCGAGAACGGGTCGAAGGAGCGGAGTGTAATCCCTATATTTACTTTCTTTTTCTTTACCGTAGACCCGGCCGGAGTAATCTCAGCTTTATCGACTTCAGTTTGTGTTACTTGAATAGCTCCTTTATCCCCGGTTTTTCCGGGTTGAGTCATCTTTTTTGCGCTTTCCTTTACCTTCGCCTTCTCGACCACTTTCCCTTGCGCCTCGTCCCATATAAGCTCTTTGAGAGCGTATTTTGACGAAATGTCTTCCTCTCCCACAAGCCATTCGTCGCCGGGAAGAGTATCCAGTTTTGCCATGGCCGCTTTACTGTCTTTTCGCGCTACAAAAATAAGATGTGTCAGGTTATCTTTTTTATAGGGAACTACGAGAACATCGTCTTTTGACGCTTTTTCGGGAAGGGTTATTTTCTCGCCTTTCATCATAGCTTCAAGATATTCAAGCGGCACTATTTTTGAAAGTTCCACGCCCTTTACCGCTTCTTTAAGTTCCGCGAGAATTATCCTTTCGAGATATTCGAACGGCAGGCCGTCATCATAAAGAAAATCGCTTATGCTTAGTACTGACCCAAGCAGATTTCCGCGCGAAAGTTCAAGCGCGCGAAACCTTTCGCCCATTTCGGTCATCATATTATTTTGGAGAATACTTTGCGCCGCGAGTGTCGTAGCCGGAGAACTATCGGGCGGATACGCCCATGAAATATCGAAGGTGAGAAAAGAAACTATAAGCATAACGCTGATAGTTCTTAGTAACAGATGTTTTTTGATGAGGCTCATGACATTTGCCTTTCATTTTAAGATTTTTTTAAAATTCTATTTGATAAATATTAAAAATATTACCAACATATATAGCAAAAATCACAATCTATCTTTACTACATTTTACGATTTTTTATTATTAATTTCAATAAAAGTTAGTTGGCTATTTTATGTCTAACGGATGTGTAACGTGTTGTATTATAAAGTGTTGTGATGCAATTTAACGGCTAAACCGTATTTCCAATGCCGGGTATTGCTCTCTGATCAATACCCGGCATTGGAAATAAAAAACCCGCCTGCGGGGATTGGCGGCCCCACAGGCGGGCAAAAAGAGACGCAGGAAGGTGTTATTGCATCTCTTTGTAGAACCTTTACAAAACCAACACCGGGTGTTGGTTTTGTCCACACCGGGAGTGGCCGCCGGCCACTCCCGGTGTGGACAAATGGTTATGCCTTTACGAGAACTTCGTGTATGTAACGTTCGTATGCCCGCACGTCGGCATCAAGGTCTATTGCCTCCACCTTCGGCAGATAGATGTAGATGTTATATTTCCTGCCGTCGATCGTGACCTGGCGAAGAACGCCTTCCCCGGCCCATGCCGGAGCCTTATCCCCGCTCGCTATGATCTCGAGAGTCATCCGATAGAGCTGACTTGTAAGCCCGTCTTCGAGCTGAACAAGAACGAGGCTCTCCGGGTTATCCGCGCTCAGCGCTTCACCCGGGTTCTCTTCGTCTATCTCGATTATGCCCTTCTTCTGGGCCACGGCGATCTGCTTATTAGTCACTACTTCACCTGTAAGTTCGGCTATTTTGCCGGAGATCTCGTCCGGCGTGATCTTTTCGTCTTTCTTCAAAAGGACTACTTTATCACGCGTAATGTACACGTTAAGCCCCGTCGCTTCGAGGATCTCATCAAGATTATCATCCGTTATCTCGTTGCTCTTTATAACCACGAGGTCATTCACAGGATCCTCTTTACCGGCGGTAAGTTCCATAGCTTCTTTTCTCTCTTTGATGGATTCGGCAAGCATCTTTAGATCGAACGCGTTATTCACAGCCGTAACAATGTAACGGCGTTTGCCATCTTCTTTGAGATCGCTTCCAAGATACCCCTTAAGATCATCGGTATAATCGGCGCGGTTCAGTTTATAAAGGTTATTCATCCTCATCTCGTATACGCTCTTTTCGCTCAAGCGGTACGAAACTCCCGACGGCAGAAGGCGAACGATTATCCCGAGTATATTTCTAAGTTCGGCTGAACTCTCAATGCTCTTAATTTTTTCGATGTCATTTTCGGTTAGCGCCGCTATCTCCGGATGCGTCAAATTGATCACATCCCTCATTAACTGTTCTTTAAGATCGGAGACAATATCACGAACATCGTTAAGCGCGCCAAGGCCGTCTTTGTCTATATCTATCAGCGCCGCGACCGTCTTTTTCCCCTGTAATTCTTCCATATTCTTGATTGTTTTTTCAAGTTCTTCTATCATGCCTTCACGGCTACCGGACTTTAGGGATATTAGCCTGATCCCAAGCCCGCCTTCTATGCCTTTGATCTTATTCTGGATACTGTCGATCGCGTTATATGTCGCTTCGGGTATACCCAAAACAACACTGAACTCCTGCGCGAGTTTTTCGGGGACAGATAACCGCCCTATCGCCTTTAAGTAAGCTTCTTCTACAGCGGTAACGTTTTTCGCTTCCATCGCGATCTCTCCGAATTCGGCTGAATCCTTTACCGCGCTAAAAGCGTCAATTATTTGGTTAAGGTATCTTTCCGGTATCCCGGATTTTTTAAGCCACTGGTCACGCGTCTCTTCAGGTTTTTCGACCTCGTAAGTGTTCCTAAAGAATATCTTCTTGAATAGGTTCATGCCGTTCTCTGTCGTGTCTCCCGCGACAAGAAGCGAAGCGATAAGAACAGCTTCTTCCTTATCAACAGGGGCCCACCCCTTTTCGTCCAGATATTTTTCAAGCCCGTCAATGTTATGGTGAAATAGAATAGCCGCTTCCACGACTGGATCCAGCTCGAGACCTGAATTACGGGCATCAACTATGGAAGCCGGCCCCTGGAAAAAGTCGAATACCCCTACTATTTCTTCCTCGCTGAACTCGTCCTTTAAATTTTTCATAAGACCAATAAGGTTCTCATATCCCTCCAGGCTCGATGACTGCCCTTTAGCGGGGACCGCGAGGCCTTTATCCAGTATCTTTTGGCGCAGCGCTTTGGCCTTCTCCGGGGCGACGGGTTCCTTCGGGGTGACGATATCATGTATCGCGGCCGCTAATTTGACTTTTTCGACGACACTTTCCGAGGCTCCTATCTTTTCAGCGAAAAGCACGGCAAGCCTTCCGACCCTCTCGGCATGAAGCTGTACCCAATCGTCCCTATACATCGAATATATTTCAAAAAGAACGTCTCCAAGCGGTTTTTTCACCCGTTCCGGGACTTTTACCCCGCCGAGCGGCCCAAAATCATGTCCAAGCTCTTTTAAGTACCCGGTTATATTATTGAACGCTTCGGTTTCGATCTCCGCCAGATCTTTCTCCCCCTTGCCTTCAATGTTCATGACCAGCCTTGCCGTCATCCTGGCGTTGACCGCCGCGACAAGCCCCGCACCGTTATATACGATAGCCCCCTGTTCCATAGCATTTAACATAAAAGCGTTAGTCTCGGGTTTGTAATTAAGATCAACGACATGCGTTCCGGGCCGGATAAACCCGTATACGCCTCTATCTATGGGGGATTCCAAAGAGGTATCCCTTTTCCCTATCCCCGTGGCATTTATGGTAATATCCGCGTTTTGGAGGGCCTCTCCAAGCGTTTCTGCGTCTTTATCGCCGATATACCTCACATCCACATTATCCGAAATAGCCCGCAGATTTTCCGTGACGCGCATGGCTTTTACCGCGTTTTCATCCGTAAAATAGAGAGAACTTATACCTTTACCCATTATGCTGTAACCAATTGAACTACCCGAAGCGCCGGCGCCACCCAAAATAACGACTTTCTTGCCGGTTAAGCTTGCCACTTCCTTTTCATACCAGTTGGTCCAGGCGTCGCCGTCCTCCTTGCCGCCAAAAAGGTTGCCTTCGGCGTCTTTAAAGATATAATCGAACACGCCGACTTCGCCATCCGTCACGCGTACAAGCCCTTTGATGTTTTTAGCTAATAGCTCCTTGACTGATACGCCCGGCGCGGCGAGGGGATGGATACCGATGATCTTGTCGTTGGCCATGAACTGCCCGATTATTTTTACAACGGCGTTTTCCGGCTCTTCACCACCTATCTCATACGGCACCGCGACAACGTTTTCACCGCGCGCCCAGAGCACGTTGTTATAAAACGCGTATGTTAACGAGCCGTCCGGTTCCCCTATCTTGAGATTTTTTCCGAATACCACGACGAATTTAGTATCTTCATTAATACGTCCGCCGAATCCAAGACCATCGGCTATTTTCTTTAGGTCTTTTTCAAACTCCAGCGTGTCCGGTTTTTCGGCAATCGCCGGCGCTTTTATTTCTTTAGGCGGCTGTTTCTGGACAATATTCACGATCCACTTCACCGCGAAAGGTATCGCTATCGCGGCGACAAACAGCGCCGCTATAATTATCTTGGAAGTCAGATCGGATATTTCATTAGCGCCACCGGAGGCAAAGACGTTGAACGAAAGAACAAAAACCAGCGCTATGCCGCTAAGCACGCTTCCTGAAATATTCTTTAGGATTGGCGAAGCTCTTTCCGCTTTACCGGCCTTAATCGTCGCGGCATATAGGCCGGCATCCACCATCTCAAACACGGCCTCTTTAGCCGTAAGAACATCGTTTTCATACACGTCCAAGATGTAGTCCTGCCAGGCCTTTACGGATTTATGTTCCCAAATGTTGTCGACAAGCGCTTTTCTGTCCGCTTCCGCCTCTGGAGCACCCGCCGCGATACTTAGTCTTAAATTCTTCAACTCTTTCAGGAAATATCCCGCTACTATCCCGGCTTTCACATATAAGAATTCGTCCGCCATACCTTTATACACGGACTTATTCGTCTCGTTAAGCCGCTCATACACATAACCTTTAGCGGCAGCCTCCAGGTTTTCTTTATCGCCATAGACGGTTCCGATGGAATCTAGTATCTTCAGTTTTATGTCCGCAAGTAGCGGAGAATCCCATATTTCCTTTTCAAGATCGGCCCTGGGCATTACACCCTTCCTCACGTTCCTTAACTTCTGGCGGAACGCTTCTTCCATTTCAGGCATCTTGTCCAGAAGACCAGATTCATCCCACACCATATCGGGAAGAGGTTTTTGCCACTCTTTGGGAGAAGTGAAAACCATGCGGTATAAGCCGTAAAGCATGGCGATACCTAAAATAGCCGCGAAAATGTATATCGGGTTCGTTTTTAAAAGCTCCACTACTGCCGGGAGAGAGGTAACCGCGTTCCATTCTTTTCCGCTTATAATGTTGGCCCTTACGAAATCCACAAGATCAAGCCCAAGCCCGATACTTACGAAGAAAAGTAAAAGCACCATAAACCCGTAATTTAACGCGAGCTGTGTCGTGAGCCTGAGGCCTTCGAGATCTTCCTCGAACGTCTTGTGCTCCTTTTTGGGCGATGATATTTTTTTCGTATTATAGAATGTGGCAAAAATATTCCAACTGATATTATCGGCCACTTCTATCTTCCCATTATCATTGAGAGTTAACGTTTTGTAAGGCTCTTCTTTTATCCGCGCGTAAACAGTCCGTCCGTCTCGTGATATACGCCCATATCTCAGTTTGTCTCCTTTTATTTCTATTATTTTACCCGTCACGTTACTTATCGTAATCTCAATGTACCCTAAATCTTTTTCATTTATTTTTATTATCCTTCGAAATGTATTTTCCTGGATAATCTCTTCCTGTATGGGCACTTTAGCGCTAAATAATTTTTTTCCCAACCGTTTCGTTATCTCTTCCTCTATCTTTGTCGCCCTCGGTGTCCTCCACCAGTATCCTATCCTTCCGCCGTTAAGTATTTCCTGCCATGCCATCATACAGCCCGGGATATAAATAAGATGATAGAAATCTATAAAAAAGTTCGGCGCGGCAGCCCTGAACCTTATGGCGCGCACACTCCGCTCTTCCATGGTCTTTCCGAAAGAGACATACTTTCTCCCCGCGTACATGACCAGGTTATACCCCATGGCCGTTAATAAACCGGTAAAAACAGTCCATACGGCAACAGCGGGATAGAACCAGGATAGAACTCCTGCGCCCAAAAGACCTAAAGTTCCCACGGTCTTCATCCCAAAAGAAAACCTGGGACTTCGCAAAAGCGTAAAAACCGAAGCCAAAATAGTCCCTATCGCCGCATAAAACATATAATGGGCTGAATAATTTACTGCCGGAATTATGACCGCCAATATCGCGCTAAGAACAGCGCTTGAGGTGGATACCGCAAGAAAATAATACGGGCTTGGCGCGACGACACCCGGAACATCTTCAAGGCTGCCAATTCCAACCATCCTTTTTCTTTCCACCGCCTCGGTCAACGCCTCGAGCAAGGAAAATAATTCCGTTTTATCAGCTTTACTAAGCGCGGACT
>CAZOMD010000015.1:33094-33372 GCA_964580895.1 uncultured Planctomycetia bacterium
GTCATTTATGCCGTATAACCCCGCTATGTCAAATACGGATAAGTTGTGTATGTCGTCTTTTAGCGCCACGAAATCCTTAAGAACAGGCAATATCCCCAGCTCATCAACTTTTTTCTTTATTTCGTTCTTTATAGACAGAACATTTTCTATCGGCAAATTGTATATCAGCGAACTTTTGTCAAACTCTTTGCCTTTCCCGGCGACATATTCTTCATAGAAGCTGAGTATTTCCCACATACCGGCATCTATTTTTTTATCATCTTCAAGTTTTTTCAAAT
>CAZOMD010000016.1:0-9341 GCA_964580895.1 uncultured Planctomycetia bacterium
TGCCACCTCCGTATTACCGCGGCTGCTGGCACGGAGTTAGCCGTGGCTTCCTCTGCCCGTACCGTCAGACAAGAAAGATATTATCTCCCTTGCTTTCATCCGGGCCGACAGAGCTTTACAACCCGAAGGCCTTCATCGCTCACGCGGCGTCGCATTGTCACCCTTGCGGGCATTGCAAAATATCCTCGACTGCAGCCTCCCGTAGGAGTCTGGGCAGTGTCTCAGTCCCAGTGTGGCTGACCATCCTCTCAGACCAGCTACCCGTCTTAGCCTTGGTAGGCCATTACCCCACCAACTAGCTGATAGGACGCGAGCTCATCTATAGGTGACAGGTCCATTTTCAGGATCCCCATCTTTAACCGCAATTCCTTAGGAATTGTGGTCTTATCCAGCATTAGTCCGCCTTTCGGCAGGTTATTCCAGTCCCAAAGGGAGATTACTCACGTGTTCCTCACCCGTTTGCCACTATCCCCCTCCCGAAGGAAAGAGATCGTTCGACTTGCATGCCTAATCCACGCCGCCAGCGTTCGTTCTGAGCCAGGATCAAACTCTCCAGTTTAAAACGTAGACCCATGTGTTTTCGGCGATTTAATTTTCAAAGAACAATAGTACTCTACAACTTTATTATACCACTTTCAAATCTTATCATAAAGAACATCGGCCGCTATAACAGGGCCTCTACAAATAAAAAAGCATCATTCAAAATGATGCTTTATGACATAGCGTAGTGTTATTTTACACAAGAACGATAAAATGTCAAGTATATTTTTTTCTTTTTTTTTGAACCGGCTAAAATATCTTCCCGGCAAGACCTCTTACCCCCCAAACACCCTGCCCAGCTTACGTTTCCCGACCCTGATGATTTTACCGTTTGCCCCCAGCTCAACCTCGGCTTTTAAGTCGGAGACCTTCGCGTCATCTATAGATACGGCATTCTGCGAGATAAGCCTTCTCGCCTCGCTGGTAGACTCGGCAAAACCTGTCTTGATCATAAGCTCGATAACCGGCAGGCTTTTATCCTCGAACCTGAATTCCTGAATATCCTCCGGAGTTTCTTTCCTCGCGAATATCATATCGAATCTTGCTTCCGCCTCTTTCGCCTTTTCCGGACCATGGTACTGAGCTACTATTTTACCGGCAAGACCGGCTTTAACCTTTTTAGGGTGAGCTTTGCCAGATAAAACATCTTTCTTTATGTTCTCATAATTCTCGTCGGTAAGGAGCTCAAAATAGCGCCACATAAGATCATCCGAGACCGACATTATCTTGCCGAACATATCCTCGGGAGGTTCGTTTATCCCGACGTAATTGTTTAGCGATTTTGACATCTTTTCCACTCCGTCAAGCCCTTCTAGTATAGGCATCGTTATAATAACTTGCTGACTCTGACCAAACCCCTTCTGCAGGTCCCTCCCTACCAGCAGATTGAACTTCTGATCCGTCCCGCCAAGTTCCACGTCCGCCTTCATGACCACTGAATCGTAGCCCTGAAGAAGGGGATACAGGAACTCAAGGATGCTTATCGGGGTATTGTTCCTGTACCTATTGAGGAAATCGTCTCGCTCGAGCATCCTGGCCACGGTATAACGCGCCGAAAGGTCAAAAAGACCTTCGGTACCCAATTTTGAGCACCAAGTGGAATTAAAAACGATCTTCGTCTTGTCCTTATCAAGTATCCGGAATATCTGCGCCTTATAGGTCTTGGCATTTTCCTTAACTTCCTCCGCCGAAAGAGCCTTCCTTACCTTCGAACGGCCGGAAGGGTCCCCTATGCGTCCAGTGAAATCCCCTATGAGGAAATGAACGTCATGCCCCAATTCCTGAAAATGCCGCATCTTGCGTAAAAGCACCGTATGCCCGAGATGCAAGTCCGGGGCGGATGGGTCAAAGCCGGCTTTTATGACAAGCGGCTGTTTCTCGGAAAGCTTTTCTTTAAGCTCCTCGATGTTTATGATCTCGCTCGTTCCCCGTTTGATTATGTCCAATTGTTCGTTAACCGGTTTCATAGTTCGGTAATTGTAGCACATCCTTTTGATCGGTGTCAATCGCCCCTACAGCGGACGACTCCGAAGCGAACCATTATTTGTATTTAAGGGCTTTCTCGATCGCGTTTATCAGGTCTTTCTTTTCGACCGGTTTTTCAAGATACCCCACCACGCCAACCTTATAAGCCTTAAGTTTGTCTTTCTCTTTGCTTAGGGCTGAAAGCACTATTATAGGTGTTTTAAGCCCCACGGGGTCATTGTTCAGCATCTCGCAGACATCGATACCTCCGAGAGACGGCATGATCATGTCCAGCAGGATAACGTCCGGGTTAAAACGATGTAGTTCATCGAGCGCCCGCTTAGGGTCGTTCAGCGTATCCACTTCATATTCCCCGGTATCCTCAAGATTTATCTTTACCATCGCCAGAAAATCTTCTTCGTCGTCAATAGCTAAAATCTTTTTTTTACCCATTTCCCATCCCTCCCGCTATTCTGAGCATAATAATGACCCTGGTCCCTTTACCTTTTTCGCTTTCTATGCAGATAAGACCTCCATGCATGTCGATGATATTCCGCGTGACCGAAAGCCCCAGCCCGGTCCCCTCCCCCGGCGGTTTTGTGGTAAAAAACGGATCAAAGACCTTTTTTATGTTTTCCTGAGAGATCCCTTCCCCTGTGTCTTCTATCTCCGCCACGACCGCCTGATCATCTCCCATACGCTTACCCACACTAACTATATTACGACCCGTAAGGCTGATATCCCCCGAATCCGCCGCAAGATATGTACGCAAAATTATTTTACCGCCTTTCGGCATGGCATAAACGGAATTAAGTATGGCATTTATGAACACCTGCTCAATGCGGGCCCTATCTACCAGCGCCTTGGGCAGGTCATTGCCGTATTCCTTTATTACTTCTATGTTCTGAACATTTTTTATCTGCGGACCGGCCAGAGAAAAGGCCGCCTCGACTATCGAGCTGAGGTCATCCGGCTTAAGATCAAGTTTTGATTCTCTCGAGAAATCGACAAGCGAACGGATTATGTGATCGGCCCTCAGGACGCTCTTTTTCATCATAGCTAAAACATCTTTGGTCTTGCCTGAACTATCCGTAACTTTTCCCTCAAGAAAATTTATGCCCTGGAGTATAACCCCCAGCGGGTTCTTAACCTCGTGGGCCACCCCGCTCGCGAGCCCCCCCACCGCAAGAAGTTTTTCGGACTGGACCAACTGCTCCTGAGTGTTCTTAAGTTCGGCATAAGCGGCGGATAACTCTCTTTTCGTCACCCGCAGTATAAGTTCGGATTTTTTCTTATCGGTGATATCCTCGAAAGTCTCTATCCCTCCTATTATCTCACCCGACGCCGTCTTTAAAATGTCGGAGTTTTTGGAGATAAGCCTTATCTGACCGTCCTTTTTCTTCATTGTGCACTCCATGCCGATAAGCGGTTTTTTTATCTTATCGTTAAAGAGTTCGCAAGATTCCGCGCACGGATGCTTACAAAAAATAGAACATTTTTCACCTATTATTTCCTCTCGCGAATATCCCGTGAGCTCCTCGGCCATCCTATTCCAGCTCGTTACCCGGAAGTCCGTGTCGATCGTGAAGATCGCGTTGGGCGTCATATGCAATAGAAGCCCGGCGTATTCTCCCACAGTGGCCCTCCCCTTCCCGGAATTTTTTAGGTCCTTTTTCCCGCTGAAATATTCTACCATCTCGGCGGGGCTTCCGAAGACCATAATATCATCCGATACGCCCTTTACTTTGAGCGTTTCCACGTTCCTTCTGGCGCGATCTTTATCATTATCGATTATAAGTATCATGAGATCGGTCTCCATCGTAACACCATTATAGCTTTATCTGCCTCTGCGCAAAACTAATATAACGATAAAAAATATCACTAGCGGCAATATTATCGATAAAAGAAGCAATAGCTCAAAGGATACGTTCCTCAACTTGTCTTTTTGGTCTTTTTTGTTTGTCTTGCCTACCGCGTCGTAAAAAAGTTTATCGAGGTTGAAAATATTGGCTTCGTCAACCGAAAAAGAGGAACTGACCTCCACAAGCTCTATGTCTTCGCCCCTAAGCTCGATCCCTTCCGAACCGCCTTTTATGCATTGGACCTCGCAATTCGCCAGGCTGGAACCGGTCCCGAGACGTAAACCCTTCCACTTCGCCGCTGCCGGAGACAATAAACCCGCCGGCCCGGGAACAATTCCCGCGGCTACGCTTACGGCGGGGGATGCCTTAAAAACAACTTTCCGGTCCTTTGTCCCTTCGGCGATTATCTTACCGCCGATCGACGAGTTAGGCCCCGTAGCCGCCACGACCGCTCCGGCCTTTACCGTAAGAGATTCTCCGGGGCGCACATTTAACGAAGTAACAAGATATTCACCGGCATCCCAGGTAACGCTTCGCGTGATATTACCGCCGTCTATTTTCACCGCGTCACCGAAAGCGTTGTCTTCCATTTTATTGCCCATTATATTGTCCGAGGCTTCGGCTTTTATGCCGAAAGACCCGTTCCTGGTTATAGTGTTGCCGGAGATATCGGCATAGGCCGTTTTTCCCGCGTTATCATATCCGGTGTCTTTACGGATTCCGCCGCGTGAATTATCTCTTATGGTATTCCCGCTAACAAGCAGTACTCCCGGGGTTTCTTTGTCAACTGTAGTTTTACTTATCGCTGGATCGGATCCTTCATGCTCCGCGACAATGCCCGTGCCACTGTTATCCGCGATATAGTTATCCGATATCGAAGTATTCGCCTCATCCACGGAAGTTTCAACGCTGACACCGTCATCGGCGTTATTCGTGATCTCGCTCGAGACTACCCGCGTTCCGCTTTTAAGCGTGAGCGCGCTGCTTGACCTTCTACCGGCATATTGTATCTCGCAATTAGTTAAGCTTGAACCTCTCGACGCTACTATACCTTTCCAGTCGCCTTTTTGAGGGTTTTTCTGACTAGATGTGAAAACTATGGGCGCTGACTCCTCTCCTTCTGCGATTATCGCGCCGGAAAGAGATGTCTCCCCTCGTTTAAAACGTATTGTCACCCCGGGGTTTATCCTAAGCTCGGCGCCTTTTGCCACGACAACGTCGGAACTAACGAGATAGGGGCTTTTTCCCGCGGTAAGAGTGGTTGATCCCGTTATGATATCCGGGATATCAGTCCCCTTTTCAGAATTCACGGAGGAGGATATCTCTTGAGAAAAATCACTTTCAGTGCCGTCCATGAGGGCGGCGGTTACCCTGTAAAAATAATCTTCAAGTACGGCGCTATTATCCACAAAATCATTTCCCTGGATAGGTTCCTCGTTCAGCTTAATGTAAGGGCCCCCTGAGACCTCCGACCTGTAAACATTGAACCCTTCCGATCTCTTATCACCGCCTTTCTCCCATGAGATATGGGACACTTCACCTTCCCGTTCAGCCCGGACTTCGATAGGATTTTCAAAAAATTTAACGTGCCCTTCTGTCTTCGGAAAATAGGTTATATGCACCACCGACGGTTTACTTTCCCCGTCAAAGATGTTCCGCGCCGTAATGACCAGGGTATTCAATCCCCTCTCAAGTTCCCATGCCGCTTCCCAACTCGTTTCCGCGGTATTACGCGTCGCTTTCTCCCCGTTAATGAATATAGCGCTATATTTGTCTTTCTCCCCTTTGATCCTTTGTAAAGAATTATTTGTATGGTTATAAATAAACGCCAATAAAGGCGACCGTGGTTTATTTATGTCACCTTTGATAACGACCGTACGACGGTTAAGAGCTTTATTGAATAAAAATATATTGCCGCCCCAGAACACGGCCCCCTTGTAACTCGCCTTAATATTGCCGATAGCGACAAGGGGATTCCCCAAGTTTATTTGTTCCAACCGACATATCCCTAAAGTATTTGTTTTTCCGGTAAACACGGTATTGTTAACGCGCATTATTATGTCGGACTCGCGTAAAGGCTTTTTATCATATTGTACGAACCTTATTTCACAATCGGTCAGATATTCTTCACCGGGATTAAGTCTTTCGGATACGGCGTCGCCCTGACCTTTTGCGGCCCGAAGAACCGTTAAACTGATAAACGCGATTTTGATTAAAAGATCCTTGCGGAGTTTTTTGCCCATATCAAATAAATGGAGGATCCGGCGAAGAATGACGGTTTTGACGCATAGCGCGTAGAGCAAAGCGCATAGCGCAACTCAACGTAAAAGGAAAAACCAATAACCAGGATACAATGACCAAACCCGGGACAGACTAAAAACTTTTTGGATATTGATGATTGGTTATTTATTGGATCCTGGTGTTTGGTTATTGATTATTTTACTTTTTCGTTTTTCCTTTTACCTTTTTTTTCCGTACCTTCTAACTATCCACCCACAAACTGTTTAAAAGTCACAAGTCCAAAAGTCTAACGCCCCTTTTCAGCCTCGGGCTGAGACCGGCCTCTGGCTGGAACTTTCTGACCTATGAACCTCCACCGCCTTACAGCGGTGGTATCATTCTTTTCGGGCCCCGCCCGAGCCACTTTGCGGCACCCTGCTCTCACCCCCACCCTCACAGGTGGGGAACTCCCGCGTGATTAGACCTTTAGACTTTTTGACTTTTCCTCCGTCTCTCTTTCCACGAAACTATCCCAACTCTTCGCGCTACGCCCTCTGCGCTCTGCACTTATTCCGGCATAACGGTCTTTGCTATGATCATATTACAACTTATTATGTCGGAACCCTTCTCCTTGGGCCGTATACGTAACCCCTCTATTTGTATTAATTTACGAGAATTTTCCACGGAATGCATGAACCCGACGACCTCTTTCATCGAGCCCTCACAATCAACGTCTATCAGATATGCCTTCAACAACCCTTCCTCCCGCGTCCCGGAAGGAGAAGAATCTATTAGATACACCTTACTGCTTTTGGCCAGATTTTCGATCTCGCTGAGAAGTCCCGCGAGTTCATCCTCCTCCGGAAGCGCGGTAAGGGAATATCTTTCATAATATTGCACTTCCCTCATGACACGTTCTTCGTTGCCCATAATACGCAGATCCCCGCCAAGCAGATTTTCTTTTCTTTTTATTTCTTCACCAAGAATATTTATCTTTTGGATGATAGGACCCAATATAAGACGGTCCATTGACATAACGGATATGATTATGACGGCCGCGATCGCGCCTATCCGTTCCCTGCCGGAAAGTTTCCCCAAAAAATTGCCGGACACGTCTACCTTCCCTTCACGCCGCCGACTATCTCGAATATAGCGACATCCTTATCTTCTTCTTTTCTCTTCGAGGTATACTTCGCGGCCACCTTCTCGAAATAGGGTGATTCTTCCATAATACCTATAAAACGAAACACACTCGACATGGAATCGGAAAACCCTTTTATCGAGAACTGACCGTTAGGTTCGATCTTGATATCCGAGAAATAGGTATTCTCGGGCAGGATGTCATGTATCTCCGCGAGCACGTTCAGCATATGACCCTGCTTGGTAAGGTACTCTTTGATCACCCTGACCTTAGTGACCGCGCGCTCCACCTTATTGACATCCGTCGAGATCGACTTAAGTTCGTTATCCAGTTGTTTTAGATATATGCTCCGGAAATATATCCTGCTGATCATAAAACTGCACGCGATGACCATCAGCATAAGAACATAAATACCTGACTTATAAAGCTGTTTGCTTTTCTGCTCGAGTTTATGCCGGATCTTTACCTCTTCCGGCAGAAGATTCACTTTGAGCCCTTCGGCCGAAAGGGCTGTAGCGACAACGTTCAAGAATGAAATGTTCCTGGCCTTTTCGATAAGCGTGCCGACAGCCTTATCGCTTATAGGGATATGACTGAAGTACGGGACGATCCTCGCCGGTATATGCATCGAGGAATTAAGTTTATCCTCGAGCTCTTTTATGCCCTCCGTCGCGCCCATTAGATATAGTTTTACCGGCACGCTGTCAATGTCCTCGTTCTGGTAGGCCTCCATCGACAACTTTATCTGTTCGACGAATTTCTCTTCGCTCCTTTCTTTATCCGCCAGAAAATGCGTCGCGCCTATAGGCATGCTCCGCACAAAAAGTATCTTGTTCTTAATAACAACCATGAAATCCGTGTAATCATCGTCTATCTGGGCGAGTATGACCGGGAACTCCTCCAGACCTACTTTCAATATGACAGGATATGCCATGGCGAACGCTTCGGGACAAAATATCATTTTTTCGACCTTTAACCCGGCGCCGCGCAAGACATCAAGCTGTCTCGTCACCACCTTCCTGTTCACCATTATGAGGAGTATCTTCGTGTATGTATGTTTATACACCCCGAGACTTAAATAATCGGCAACGATCTCTTCCCGAGCGAAAGGAGTATGCCTCCCGGCCTGAAGATTTATTATTTCCGACACTTCGCGCATATCCCTGGACGGGACCTCTATGTTCTTCGTCATCGTTATGCGGTTTGGTATCGGACAATAAACACCGGCGTTTTTTAGGTTTTGCCCTTTAACGTATTTCTCGATCATAACGCTTATATTCCCGTCGGACTGCCCCCGGATATCATGATCAACAAGGTTGATTATCTCGCGTTTTATGTTCGACACCTTAACATGAGCTATTTTAAGGAAATGCCCGCTGAGATCTATTACGAGCACGTCTTTTCCCCCAAGCATAGGCAAAGCTTTATTCATAATAATTCTCCGGACTGTGAATTCCCCTATATCACGGCCTAAAGACCAGGACTTATTCCCCCCGAACCTGTCGAACGGAACCCATTTGATCCTGAGTCCCATTCTCCTTGTCCTTCACTTAAAAAAAAACGCGATCCAGGGGTTACTCTTGCGCCCCCACGGTAATATCTTCCGTAAAATAACTTTCTTTCCAGTATCTAATGGCTTTTTCCTCGCTGGATGTTTTGCTCCTATCGTAAACACACACTATGGCCATAGCCGCTTTTCTCGCGTCTCTTTTCGCGACGCTCCGTATCCGGAAAGTACTGGAATAAGTTTCTAATATACCTGCCGATATGAGATTATTCAATAACGCTTCTTCGGAAGGGGTGAGCGATACCGAATCGGAAAGAAATCTGACTATCCCCCCGCTCGTTTCAAAAACATTGTCGTCAAAGGTCCCTATCACCCTATCTTCGCCTTCCCTAAAGGCTACTACCTTTTTTACCAGGAACCCATCCATCCCTATGGCGTTAAGAACGATCGGAGAAGCCGTATTTATGTTGACCTTCCCCGTTCCGTATATCGTGATGTACGGCTCGATCTTGGCGTAAATTTCAGATGTCATGCCTTTTACAAGCATAAGTTCCTCGAATACCTGGAATTCACCATTCTTGCTCTCATAAGGAAGACGAAGAGATCT
>CAZOMD010000016.1:9366-31956 GCA_964580895.1 uncultured Planctomycetia bacterium
GCAACCGACCCGAGTAAATCGCTTCTTACCGTAGAGCCGGCTGTATTAAGATTTATCTTGCCCACCGCGTCCTCTACGCCTTAGACCCTCCCTCTTTCCCCCTTAACCGGATCATAATGGTCTGAAAATATCTCATATTTCCCGTCGCCCACCCGGCCGGATCTCATCAAACGCCATGTTTCGGACATAAAGTCAAACGGAGGAGTGGGACCTTTCTCTTGCAAGACAATTATACCTGATTCCACGCCAGCTTCGGCAATATATCTCAGATCATTTCTGGCACCGAGTCCGTTAACAAACGTTATTTTGCTGATAGCGCCGTTACTTAAAGACACGGCGAACATCGTCAATATCATTATCGACCATAAAGCCAGCATCAGTATATTCCCGCGGTCAGAAAGCTTCAGGCTCGATCTTCGCCACGGGGATATCAATAGTCCTAGTATAAACATGCACTTTCCCTGCGTTATCTTTTATGCCGGCCTTAACGCGAACCGCCACCGGCTTCGTCTCTTTTATTTCCTCGACCCAAAGATATTCTTTCATGTCCTTATCATAGACATAATAGATAAATTCGCAATGCTCGATATTATCCAACACGGTTTTATAGGCGGAACCTTTCTCTTCATAAAGCTGATAGAAATCTTCTTCCTTTCTTTCTATGGTCGAGCCCTTTTTCCCCATGCGATAGGTCCGTCTGCCTGGAAGCGGTTTCCCGTCGGAAGCAATGACAAAAACGGGGAGCGACAATAGCTCCTTTTCTCCGTAAAAATCAATGCCCTGATAATCCATTGTGTTCCTGATATCAAAGGCTATCTTATCAAAAAATATTGCTATATCCCCGTCAAAAGAGACGCCATTTATCGTATTCCAAATATTCACGCCGTTATTCACGGCAGCTCCCAGCGTGAGCCCAAGCACCGAAAGTATCGCCGCAACCAACAGCATTTCCACAAGGGTGAACCCCGTATTGGTTAGCCAGTTCGCCGGTTCGCCGGTTCGCCGGTTTTCTGATTCGCCTGGGTGCCTGTTTAACATGTCATCTTCCTTTTATCGGTCAACTAGTTCTCTGGTTCATAGTTCAATAGTTAAAATGGTTAGAGAATAATGCAGTTTTAACGCAAAAGTAAAAACTATAAGTGAAAATTCAAAATTTCTTCTTTAGAGCGCTCGTGCGTTATAACTTTTCCTGTCTTTTTAGTTTTAACTTGTAATTTTACCTTTTTACTTTTACCTTTTGACTTTCCAACATTCGTCCTAAACCCCACGCCCACCAGCTTCTGACATCTAACTTCTTGCTTCTACCTTCTCCTATACGCTACCCGCTGTACGCTAAACGCTATCTTCTTAGATACGCTACCCTTGAATTTTGGATGAACCTATCACCGCTTTTCCACGCGAAAAAAATATCGATTTTATAAAGACCTTTACCGCCATCGATCATTGCCGGGTCTTTGCTCCACCTGAATGCTTTCCCATCTATTTCTATCTCGCCTTCCTCTCTACCCGGGGCAAGATATCCATCCTGCCTCAATCTTTCTTCCTCTTCCCATATCATTTCATCCATGACAAGCTGCGTCTTGAGGTAATACGGCATACTGATAGACGCGTCCGAGACCCGGAAAAACGCCTCGTATACCATGACAAGCCCGGCTGAAACGATACCCACGGCTATCATGAGCTCAAAAAGACTGAAACCTTTTTTAAATATTATATTCATAGTACTCAAAAGTTTAATAGTATAATGGTTCAATAGTTCAACAGTTAAAGAACATAGCGTTTTCCGTCGTATCATTGTATCGTAGGACGTCCACTCACTTCCTGCCTGCTGGCAGGCGTTCGTTGGGACGTGGGACGTCGTTTAATCGCTTCAGCCACGTCCTACGTCCAAGCGACTCTTGCGAAAACGGGGGGAGCGAACCTCCCACGTCCTACGGAACTTCCGACTCTGACTCTTTGACTCTTCACAATGAACCGGCAAACTGGATAACCGGCGAACCGCCAACTAACCAGCGAACCTGTTACTTTTGCCAATTCGTAACATCGTCGGCCGTTCCTTCCTGACCGTCTTTACCGGCGGAATAAAGATCGTAACTTTGCGGACGCTGTGTGCCGGGCGCTCTGTATTTATAAGGTTTGCCCCAAGGGTCAAGCGGTTCCCTCTCAAGGTACGGGCCGTTCCAGTTCACAGCCGAAGAAGGACGCTGCATCAGAGCGTTAAGCCCTTCGCCGCTTGATGGATAATTTCCATTATCAAGCTCGTACAGTTTTAAAGCAGTCGCGATATTCGCGTTAACATCCGCTCTCGCCGCGGCCATCCTTGCCTGTTCCGAACGCCCCGCCAGACGCGGGATAACCATAGCGCTCAAAGCCCCGATTATGATAACGACCAGCATTAGTTCTATCAAGGTAAACCCCATACTGGTTCGCCGGTTTGCCGGTTTGCCTGTTTGCCGGTTTTCTGATTCGCCTGGGTGCCTGTTTAACATGTTATCCCTCCTTTTATCGGTCAACTAGTTCTCTGGTTCATAGTTCAATAGTTACAATAATTCAAAAGCATAGCGTTTTCCGTCGTATCATTGTATCGTAGGACGTCCACTCACTTCCTGCCTGCCGGCAGGCAGGCGTTCGTTGGGACGTGGGACGTCGTTCAGTCACTTTCGCCACGTCCTACGTCCAAGCGAGTAAAACGAGCGCACGTCCCACGTTCTACGGACTCTTCACAACAAACCGGCAAACCGGATAACCGGCGAACCGGCCGACTAACCAGCAAACCAGAGAACTCTTGAACCGGTTAATTCCTCTATAGTTTCTCAATATATTTTATCCACTCTATCTCCAGGTCCTTCACGCTCCGGATAGACGTGGGATAGGCGAATTGCAGCGCCGCTTCAATATCTTTCCCGTCCCGAAGGTTCCTGCAAAAATGGATAAAATCATCCGTTCCATGTTTATTGATAAGAAAATCTACCAGGCTCATGGCTTGTATATAATAATTACGAACATATCCCTCATCTTTCTGTTCTTTCACGTTCATATGCATAAACGTCTCAAGCGGTATCAATTGGCTATGTTCATAAATATATTTGATGGCCGGTTTAATGATAGCGCGTTTCTCGGGTTCTTCCCACTGGGCCACACCTTCATCCAACCAGAGCGGGATATTCTCCTGGCCGGTGCCTACAAAATCTCTGAATATGAGATGTGTTATCTCATGAGGCAATATGGCGTTAACAAAATCCCTGCTGCCGGCGAACGTTAAAACCGTCTTTTCGGCATAAAGCGCCATTCCTTCGGACCATTTCGGATATGAGCCCGAACCCAGATACGATGTTCTGTCGGGATATATGTAAATCTTCACCCGGTTGTCCCATTGCCAGAACTGGGAATATCTGGCATAACCGAGATTGTCGGCAACCGTATTGTAGTATTTTTCGGCTCGAGAAAGAACTTCCTTGGCAAAATTCTTATCCGAAGTAAAATAAACCACAAAATGCGTCCCTTTAAGTTCCATCCATTCAGGCTCGGCAATACATAAAGACCGGAACATGACCGCGATAAAAACAGTCAATAATGATATTTTAAAGATGGGTCTATTCATTTTCATTTGGTAACTTGCCGGCTAAGAAAGCCCTCCATTCGCGCTCGAGATCGTTAAAATCCTGTACGCCTTCATAGAAATAGATGCTGCCGAACACGTTCTCGAGCGGCGCGTCCTGCGTGTATTCCCTGCATAGTGAAGCGAACTTCATCTTCCCGTAACTATTGACCAAAAAATCTATCAACGCCGCCGATTCGAGATAATATACTTCCTTAAGCCTTCTCGGGCTCAACATCAATGTGGTTTTTCCACCGTCCTTGCGGTAAGTGACCTGGTAAAAAACTTTATCTGAATCTTCGATCGCCCGTAAATTCACCTTAAGCAGGAGATGCTTAAGAAGTATGAGCTCATTCCTGTCATATTGTCTGACCACAAACTCGTTAGCCTCTTGCCGGGAAGGTCGCGCAGCCCAGAGCGGGAACCCCTCTTCAAGCCACGGCTGTACGTTTTTGGAGCGACCCATAAAATCCCAGAGTATAAAATGGGCTATCATGTGCGGGAGCCATTTATCGATAAAATCTTTTTCCCCGACATAAGTATGTATGACGTTCTTTTCGGCCTTCCCCTTCGAGACCGGACATTCCTTAGCCATTTCAAGATAGGCCTCGCCGGAAGGATCTATATATATCTTGATATAACCTCTAAAATCCCAGAACCCCTGATATTTCCCGGCACCCATTTCTTCCACTATCCCGCTGAAAGCTTTATCCGCGGCGGCAAGAACTTTTTTCGCGTATATCGCGTCGCTTTTATATAACACTTCAAAATATTTACTTCTAACACCTATCCATTCGGGCTCCAGCGGCGCCTCTTCCTCTGGAATGCCACCGGTTTCTTCCGAGGTAAACGTATCCGCCTCCGAAGATGAGCTTTCGCCGGGCACTTCTGGCCCGCTAGAGCCTTTCATAACGATCATTCCCGCGGCCTCGCCATTCTCATACACGTCGTCTTCCCCCATTACGATCACATTCCCTGAGACCGGACCTTCCGTTTCCTCCTCGGCCGTCTCTTCAACTAATGGCGCGCCGCCTTCGTCGGACCCTTTCATAACAATCATTTCTCCGGAACACGCTGTCAGATCCATTCCGGCCAAGAACAGCAGTATTATCAATATCTTTTTTACCATTATGCCTCTACTGGGCCGCCATGTTCAGTTCGAAGATGGGCAACAACATCGATATCACCACAAAACCCACCACAAGCCCCATGACAAGTATCATCAAAGGTTCCATGAGGGACATCAGCGCTTTAAGGGCCTCATCGGTCTCTCGTTCGTACGTGACGGCTATCTCATTAAAAACCTCGTCGAATTTACCTGATTCTTCAGCGACTGTTATAAGGTTTATCATGAAAGGCGGGAATACTTTTGACCCGCTAAGGCTCCTGCCGAGGGAACCGCCTTCCTTAAGACTTTTATAACATATAACCAGTTCTTTCCTTATGATCTCGTTTTCCACGACCGGCGTCGCGAGTTCCAGCGTCTTCAGGATAGGGATCCCGCTTCTGACTAAAAGTTCCATTGTCCGCGAAAATCGCGCGAATTCCAGCATTTTAACAAAATCACCCACGACCGGCAGTTTGAGGCTTATGACACTCACGATCTTCTTGTAAGCCTTTGTTTTTGAAAAATATTGCGTTATAAGCGCCAGCGCCATGACCCCTAATAGAAGCCAGTACCATTCTTCCCTTAGAAACGTGCTGATGCTTATAACTATTTTGGTGGGCGTGGGCAAAGCCTGTTTCAACGTCGTGAAAAGCCGGATTATCCTCGGCATGACGAATACAAGCATGAATATTATAGTTCCCAACCCGACTAACCCCATTATCGCCGGATAGACCATCGCGGTCTTGGTTTTAGCCATGGAATCCTCTGACTTCCTCCTATAACCGGCTATGCTTGAAAGCACCTGCGAAAGCTGTCCGCTATTCTCTCCAGCTTTAACCATCGATACGTATAAAGCCGGAAAAATAGCGGGGAATTTCTGAAGAGCGCCGGAGAACGTTTCCCCCTGTCCTATCTCTTTTGCCACGGTACTTAAAACCATGCGGAATAGAACATTTTCACTCTGCTGGGCTATTATCAGGATACCTTTTATTATAGGCACGCCGCTTTTAATAAGGCTCGCGAGCTGCTGGGTGAATACCGTTACGTCCTTCGCCCTCGGAGGGCGGACAAAGATCGGCAGCCCGCTTTTCGATATCCCCGCGTTTTTGTCCTGCGGTTTTTCAGTCACGATAACAGGCATCCAGCCCATCTCATGTATCTTCTCTATCGCTTCTTTCTGGCTCGGGGCGTCTATTTCGCCCTGTATCTTTTTTTCGGGACCGTCTTTGGCTTCGTAAATAAATATCGGCATCTCTACCTCGCCTTCTTTTCCTCATGGACATATTTATCTAAATAGGCCCTGTCCTTGCTGGATATGCCGAGAAAGAACACGGCAACATCATATAACTTCTTGGCCTCCGCGGTTTCCACCCGGATGACCTTCGCGAGACACGTAATAGGATCATGCCTGCCGGGGACCTCGAGGGTAAGGTCCAGGATAGCGTCGACCGGCGGGGCTTCATTTGAAATAAAGAGCACCCCTCCCGCCGATATGTTCTTAGTCGTGCTTAACTGCTCCGGGTTGATCTCTTCCTTGCCGAACATATCTTTTTTGACCGGTGATCGGTGGATAGTGAACCTGACGTTTATCCTCTCATCTAAACGCATATATATCCTTTTTTCACCCGGGATGGAAGATAAGTCATCCTCTGGGCCACTCTTGGGTAGCGCCTCTACCTCGGGCGCCACACCCCTATTCTCTCCAGCCTGGGATGTATCATCTTTCTGCGTGACCCTAAGGATCTCATCCGGCGTGGTTATGCCCCGGAGGACATTCATCCACCCATCTTGTCTAAGAAGCCTCATCCCGTCACGAACAGCCGCCTTCCTTATTTCGGTCGCGGGAGCGCTTTTCATAACAAGCTCCCGTATAACATCGTTAACGGTAAGGATCTCATATATCGCGGTCCTTCCGAAATACCCGGTGGAATTGCAGCCGGGACATCCCGTGCCTTTATATATTTTGATATCGTTCGGGCTCTTATTAAGTTTAAGTTCGCGTAATATCATCTCCTTGATCTCGATAGGACAGTCAGTATCTTCTTTTTTGCAGTCGGGGCAGATGACCCTTATAAGCCTTTGCGCCACAAAAGCGATAACGCTTGATGAAACCAGATACGGTTCAACTCCTATCTCAATAAGCCTCGTGATCCCGCTCGAGGCGTCATTTGTGTGCAGGGTCGAGAAAACAAGATGCCCCGTAAGCGCTACGCGTATAGCTATTTCAGCTGTTTCGATGTCCCTGACCTCTCCCACCATCATTACGTCCGGGTCGTGTCTGAGCATGCTCCGGAGCCCCCTGGCGAAATCAAGACCTATCTCATTAGCGACCTGTATCTGCGTAATGCCGCTTACTTCATATTCTATCGGATCCTCAATTGTGATTATCTTTTTTTCCCGGGTGTTTATCTTACTTAGACACGCGTATAATGTCGTCGTTTTACCGCTGCCGGTAGGGCCCGTGACAAAGATTATCCCGTGGGGGCGCTTTATGAACGTGTTGAACTTGTCGAGCTGATCCTCGGAAAGCCCAAGCTTGACAAGATCAAAGAACATAGTTGTCGGGAGTATCCTGATAACCACGCTTTCCCCGAACGGCGTCGGTATCGAAGAGATCCTAAGGTCCAAGGTATTATCATGTACTTTAACAATGGCCCTACCGTCCTGCGGAAGCCTGCGTTCAACGATATTCAGGTTCGACATTATCTTAATACGGGAAAGTATAGGCTGCAGAAAATTCTTTACTTCGGTAGGGACGTTAACATCATAGAGGACTCCGTCTATCCTGTACCGGAAACTTACTTTCCCGCGGTAAGGTTCGATATGTATATCTGTGGCCCTTTTCCGGTAAGCCTCGAGTATAAGCTGGTTCACGAGGCGTATAACGGATATGTCCCCGGCTTCCTTCTCAATATCCTCTATCTTCTCTTCCTCTATAACAACCTGTCTCGCCGCCTTGTCGGAAAGGGGGGCCTTGGATATTATCTGGTCTATGGTCTCGGCCCCCACCCCATAACCGTTCCTTATACCTTCCTCTATATCCACGGAGGGAGCCAACGCCATGCTCACATCATACCCTATCTGCATCCTGATATCATCCAGCGTCTTAACATCGAACGGATAGCTCACGGCTATCTTAAGGACCCGGCCTTCTATCTTGAGCGGCAGCATTTTGTAATATGAGGCCAGTTTGATCGGCACCCTCCCGACAGCCTGCGGATCTGCCTCGACCGTTTTTAGGTCGATGATCGAAAGTTTAAGTTTATCGGCAAGTATCGATAATAATTCTTTTTCCGAGGAAATGCTGTGCCTTGTCAGAATGGAAATAAAGCTCTCCCCCGTCTTAGCCGCCTCGTTCATCATCGCCTCAGCGACACTTTTCTGGGCCATGCCCCTTTTGACTATTTCCTCCTGCAATATCACTTCGTATCTTTTAGCCATAATAATACCTCAGTCTTCGTTTTAAATCCGAAATCCTAAACTCTAAATCCTAAATAAATCCAAAATCATAATGTTCCAATGTCAAAATTTAGATAGCACGCGTTTTGGTTATTTGAGTTTGAAACATTTGAACATTGTTTAGAGTTTAGTGTTTCGAGTTTAGAGTTTTATCCCCACACGTCCCACGTCCTGCGAAGTATCAAAGAGTCACCGCTCATTTCCTGCCTGCTGGCAGGAAATGAGCCAGAGTCACAGCATCAAAGTGTTTTAAGACTTTCGTCTCGCCTATGACTCTTTGACTCTCTGACTCTGAACCACCGAACCGGCCAACCGGTTAACCAGCAACTGTCGGGCTTACAACCCGGCCGGGAGACCGCCTATCAGATAGAACTCTTGCTCCGATATCTTATCGCAAGAGCCCTGGAGTATCTTCTCGCAACCTTCGATCGTATCTTCAAGCGATACGATCTCCCCTTTCCTTCCAGTATATGCCTCGGCCACAAAGAAAGGCTGTGTCAGGTAATTCTGCAGTTTTCTCGCCCTTTCATATATTATCCGGTCCGAGCTGGAAAGTTCGTCTATCCCTATGACAAGCACTATTTTTCTTAATTCTTCGTAACGCTGAAGCGTACGCAAGACGTCCTGAGAAACGTCGAAATGCCTTCGTCCGACTATGTCCGGGTCAAGATTGGCGCTCGATGAAAGCAATGGATCTATGGCCGGGTACAAGCCCATCTGGACCCTTTCGCGCGAAAGAACGAGCACCGAATCAAAAAAACTGAAAAGGGCCACAACCGCCGGGTCTGTGAGGTCATCCGCCGGCACATAAACGGCTTCGACGGCGGTTATCGCCCCGCCCGCTTCCTGTGTGGTCCTTATCCTTTCATGGAACTCGCTCGCCTCGGCGATAAGCGTCGGCTGATAGCCCGTTTCGGAAGGAACCCTTCCCAAAAGGGTCGAGATCTCCGCCCCCGCTTGCACAAAACGAAAAATATTGTCCACAAAGAGAAGCACATCTTTATTCTGTCTCTGGATGGATTCCGCCAGGGTCATCCCCGTCATGACCACTTCGAAACGGCATCCGGGCGATTCGTTCATTTGTCCGAACACCATCATTACTTTCGACAATACGTCGTTCTTCTCGAGCTCATAATAAAGCTCATTCCCTTCACGGATACGTTCTCCCGCGCCTATGAACACACAGGCCCCTTTATGTTCTTTGACGACGTGCCGTATAAGTTCAAGCGTTAATATACTTTTCCCTAGCGCCGCGCCGCCGAGAATACCGGTCTTGGACCCTTTGACCATAGGATATAAAAGATCTATTATCTTTATGCCTGTCACGAAAAGCTCAAAACCTTTCGTGGACTTCGCCTTATCGATCACTACCCTGGTACCAGGTAACGGCCTCCTTACGGGCTTTGTGTCCGGACAGCCTGTAATAGCGCCTTTTTCATCGATAGGCTCACCCAAAACATTTATGATGCGTGAATACATGCCGTCGCCTACCGGCACATTTATGACGCCGTAAGAAGGATACGCTATACTGCTTTTCTGTATGTTAAGCGTTGATTTCAGGGCGATACATCTGGCTATATTCCCCGGTAAATGCTCGGCGACTTCGAGTATGACCGCCTCGTCGCTGACGGTGTTCACTCTTATGGTGCTGCGTATGTCCGGCACATCCTCCATACGCTCGAACTTAACGTCAACGACCGGCCCTTGCACCGCGGCAACAATGCCGTTAGACTTTTGGTCTTTCCCCAAGATGTTCTTATTCATTGATAGCCCTCGCCGCGAAAACTTCGCACATGGTCCTGTCGATCAGTTGATGCCGGACCTTATGGTATCGCATCTTCAGTTTCGTATTGATCGCGTTAACCCTGGTTACACTGCCCTCAAGATGGTTATATCTGGCCGCGAGTTCTGCGAGCCGGCTCCACCCAAAGATCTCAAAGATACGCTGTCCCAGCCAGAGATATATAAGGTATTCTATCAGCCCGTCAACGGGTGATTCTATTACAATGTCATCCTTACTCTTTTTACCTTTTACATCTGAGCTTTTAGGTAAACGTGAGAACGGGAATATCTCCTCCGACCTTACCCTTTGCGACACAAAACTCACCGCGTAAGGATGGATTATCTTCAAATGCCCGAACGCTCCGGAAAGCACCTGTCCGGTCAAATAATCCCTGAGCTGAAAAGCCCGTTCCAGCCTTGTCGCCTCAGTTACACCGGGGAAGATCGCGCAGGGAACGTTAAAAGAGCGCATGTACAGCTCCCCTTTTTTCCCCACAATGATAAGTTTGCCGGGGTTCTTGCTGTATTCGTCAATCGCGGCCCTGATTATCTGCATATTAAGCCCGCCCAAAAGCCCGGCGTCCGAAGTTATCGCGACGATTCCGGCGGCAGGCGTGGCAGGCCTTACAAATGGATGATCAAAATCCCTGCCGCTTACCATCACGAACGCCTCTTCTATCGTCTTTAAAAACCGCTCGAATGTGCGCATCTTCTTGCGGAACGCGTGATACTCCATTGCCGCTATGGTTTTAATAACCCCCAAGAGTGAGCCGAGATTTTTATTGAATTCAAGCTCTTTTTTAAGTTTCGCTATAGGTTCCATGCGTTTTCCCGATCGAACGTAGGGGCGTATGGCAATACGCCCCTACCGATTATCATCTTTTTCTTATTCCGGAAATATATTTTGCGAGCACATCTTCCGTTCTTTTTTTGTCTTCATCCGAAAATTTGAACGTACTTCTCAGGTTCTCAGCGCCTCCCGGAAACTCTTTTTTAAAGAATTCGAAAAATTCGATTTTGAATTTTTGCGCCTCCAGGATATTGAAGTCATCCAATAGCCCCTTCCCCAGAAGATAAAAATGCACGATCTGCTCTTCCATCGTGACCGGCCGGTTCTTATCCTGCACTATAAGCGCCGCCACGATCTGATTCCGCCGATACTGCTGTTCGGCCTCCTTGGAAAGCGTTGTCGTATGGAGCTGCGTCATCTGCTCTAATTCGAGGAACTGGAGATAATCAAGACGGACGGAAGCTGAAACAGCCTTCATAGCTGGCCACTGGGCCTTACTGCCTATCCTCGAAACGGAAAGCCTTATATCGATAGCTGGCTTAAACCCTTTGTAGAAAAGAGATGTGTTGAAATACGTCTGCCCGTCAGTCATGGAAACAAGATTGCTAGGCACGTACCCGGTAACGTCCCCCTGGAGTATCTCAATGATCGGAAGAAAGGTCATTGACCCGCCGCCAAGTTCGCTTTTAAGATATCCCGCCCTTTCCATAAGCTGGGAATGGATGTAAAATATGTCTCCCGGATACGCTTCTCTGCCGGGGGCCCTTTCAAGAAGAAGCGATATCTGCCGGTATACCCACGCGTGTTTAGTAAGATCATCAAAAACGACAAGCACATCCCGCCCCTTGTTCATGAAATATTCCCCTAACATGCACGCGGTATAAGGCGCGAGATATTGCTCTCCCGCCGACATCGACGCTATCCCGCTTACACAGATAGTATACGGCAGAGCGTCTTTTTCCTTAAGGAGATCGATAACACGGGTAAAACTTGAATATGTCTTGCCGACGCAGCAATACACGCAAACAACGTTCTTGCCTTTCTGATTTAGTATCGCGTCTATGGCGACGGTGGTCTTGCCTGTCAGGCGGTCGCCTATAAGGAGCTGCCTCTGTCCTTTGGCTATAGGTATCATCGCGTCGAGTATAATGATACCTGTCTCAAGCGTCTTATCGACAGGTATCCTCTTCATGACGCCGGGGGCTTCGCGAAAAACGGAATAATAGCCGTCCGCTTTGATCGGGGAAAGCCCGTCAACCGGTTCACATAGGCTATTCACGACCCTGCCTATAAAACCGTCTCCCGCGGGCAAGAAAAGCGGTTCCCCGCTCGAATATACCTCGTCTCCGGCGCGGATATTCATCTTTGCGCCTAAAACAAGTATCTGGACTTCTTTTTCGTTGAACCCCATGACAATACCCTGTGTACCTTTATCAAAGGTCACCATTTGACCGGAGATACACGAAGGCATGTCAACCGCTCTTATTATAAACTCGCGGACAGATCGGACATGACCGACTTCCTTTAGATCAAAAGTAGCCCCATTCCTGTTAGCCTTGCTATTTTTCCCGCTCATCAACTGCTTTCCTGGCTTTATTCAAAAAACTCCCATCAAGCACCACACTGCCTATCTTGAATATTATCCCGGATATTATCTTTTCGTCAGTTTCCTCTTTAACGCGTATCTTACGGCCTAGGACATCGGAAACAGCTCTTTCTATGGATTCAAGTTCCGGCTTTGATAGATGAAAAGCCGAAATTACGACAGCCTCGGCGATATCCGCGGGAATCTTCATCTGCCGTAAGGTGCTGAACCCTTCTTCTATAAGCTCCTTTGTCCATTTCTCGTGTACATCCTTCTTGATATCGTCGGTAAGGATCCGGCCTATAAGCTCACAGGCCTTCAGGGTGGATCTCTCGGCGATAAGATCGTCGAGCTCTGTTTTCATGGCCTGCGCCGAATTCCCGGCCCTTACGACTATCTGCTCGCCTTGCTGTCTGGCCCGCTCGACAATACTTGCCGCTTCTTTTTTTGCCTCGTCCTGGGCGTTGGCCCGTATCTCGAGAGCTTCCCGACGGGCTTTTTCGACGGCCTCGGTATAATTCTTACGGATCTCTTCCTGTTCCTGCATAAGTTGCCTTTCTTTTTCCATATACTTCTCGCTCAGGCTCTGCAGAACATCCTTGTCCAGCTTGACCCGTTTCGCTATAACATATCTAAGGACTACCACAAGGGCGGAAAAGATAAATATCTGGAAAAGCACAAGCTGGATTATGAACATTTATCGGATCCTTTCATATTATTAACCGGCGCGTTAAGCTCCCTGGATTTACGCTCATGGCGAACTTCGGCGCATGAATAAACGTATTATATCATAACACACGGGGCGATATTCCCTTATCTATCACCTCTGCGTAAAGAGCTGAAATATGACCAAAAGACCTATGATCGCGATAGCCTCCGCGAATATCAGCGCGATCGCCATAGCCGTGAATACTTTCGGCGCCGCCGAAGGGTTCCTCCCTAACGCGCTTATGCTCGCGAACACACTGGCCCCCAGAACGAACGACGGCCCCAGAATGCATAACGCGAAAAGCAATATCAGCGAAACATTACGTGTCATTGTTACACCATTTCTTCTACTAGAATAGTTACTTTACCGTCCGCGAACGTCACAAGTCCACGCTTTATGTCAAAACTTTTGTCGTCAATGCTGATCGTCCCGGTCAATAGCCTCGAGATTATCTTCTTGTGGCGCGGAAGTATCTCAAAAACCCCCATTTCCCCCGGCAAAATAACGTTTTTCGCTTTGCCTTCGAATATCACTTCTTGGGGATCTATTATCAATACGTCCAGGTCTTTCATATCATTATCCTCGCGTACATATCGTATTTTAATTTGAGAATATCAAAAGTACTTAATATCATGCGGGTTTGGCGCGAGTGTATCCGAGCACCACACCAAGCGAAGCTTGGGAGGCGCGCAGGATACCAAGCGACAGACCCACATTGGGCAACTATACGTGACAATATCTCTATCAAGGCGAAATAACACTTTCTCATAAGTTTCAACTTATAATATCCTTATCTTCGATGATCTCATCTTCGTCCACCTTGGGTTTGGCCTTGGGCTCTTCCTCTTTCGTATACCCCGGGAAAGACGTCTTTCTGGCGTTAAGCATGACCTTCTCCGTTATCTGGGCCTGTTTATGCCATGTAAAATAGAAAACCACCCCCAACAACCCGATGAAACCCATTATAAGAAAAATAACGAACCATGTGGTCGCCGTCGTAGGCGCGTCCGATTTAATGGACGACTCTTCCAGCATCTCCGGGACAGGCGGCCCACCCACATATGTAAGAAGCTTTTCAAGCCTCTCTATGTCCTTCAGCACCTCGTTCATAACGTCAAGATTCGTACGATACAGCCCTATGTGCTTTTCTCTGCTTACGGTCTCGTCCATCTGTTCTTCCCGTATCACCTCAAGCCTTTCGAAGATAGTTTCGGCGACGGCGGCCGCTTCGGTATAATAGCTGGATTTTTCAAGCTTTTCCAATATGCGGCTTGCCCGGCGTTTTGTCATATCAAGTTCCATTTCAGGAATGATCCATACGTCTCGTATAACCACCTCGAAGACCCGTGTTTCCCTGGGTGATAATTCAAGCTCGTTCTCGCTGAGGTAATAGATGCTCTTTTCGGCATCGTATTCCACAGCGAGCCCCGCGTCATCAAGTATGTCTCCGGGAGTGACTTCTTTCGGAAGATAGGTCTTAACTTTGGCAGTCTTGTATTCCGTTTCGGAAGGATTAACCGCAACCACTCTCATTTTAAGGTTCCCGGCAAAACACCATCCGGCAAAAATAATTAGAAAAATAACAGAAAACACCATTATCTTAGGTACCCGCATTATACCCCCTTAATGAGCACATCACTTACGCGACCGAAGGAAGCGTAAGTGATAGGTGCGAATTAATCCTCCGTAGCTATTTAACACAAAGTAAAAGCGAAGGAGGATCACCCCTTTCACTTAATTCGTCCCCGCAGTTTGCTCCGCAAGCTAACGCGGGGGCGAATTAATCCTCACATGTAGGGGCGTATTGCAATACGCCCCTACATTGCCAACACCAAGTGTTGGAAATGTAAACGGAACCGTTATTCCGACACCAGCGACGTCGACACGACCGGTTCGTCCGACCCTCCAAGTTTCTGCTCGACTATGTCGCGCATGACGCCTACGGCTCCCTTAATACTGTCGGCTTTATCCCGTATATCTTTTATAGTCGGCGATTCCGTGAGCTTTTTCTCAAGTATAGTGCTCAGGTCATACCCTTCCTCGCCGGCCAACGCGCTAAGCTGTTCCGAAATTTCCTCGACGCGTCTGGAGATGGCGCCCGTCTTACCCTTTTCGACTTCCGCCGCGATAACCTGCGGCAGGACATCGACTGTTTCCTGTAAATGCATTAGCGCGGCGTTTGTCCCCGCGACATCGACGGAAAGCGTTGTCTTGACCTGCGCTATAGCGTCAAGCGCTTCCTGTATCAGGCTCGCGGCCCTCGGCGCGGAAGAAGCAAGACCCGCGACCGCCGTAAGCGACATGCTCTCTATCATGACGGAACCGACCTCCAGGTTGCCGCTATTAGCCTCGGTAACCATGATAGTGATCGCCTTTCCACCCGTAAAACTATCGTCTATCAGGACATCATATCCGTAAAGTTCTTCTACTCCCGGTACGGCCGTAAGTATCTGACTACCCACAATAAGGTTATTATCATGGTCATAGAGATCCATTATGGGCACCGCTCCCGCGCCGATAACACGATACCGCACGTTAAGTGTATCGCCTACCAGTAAACTATCCGGAAGTATTAACCTGCCGGAATACCTGCGCGCGGTTTCCTCGAATTCTTCGCCGGCAAGTCTCATCTCGGAACCGGCCACGCGTATATCCGCCGCTCCCTCCGCGAGGTCCTCTATGGCCCCCTGCACGGAATTCTCAAAACTGGTCAATGTATCACGTATCATGGTGGTCTGCTCGGTCAGTTTTGTGTCCAATGTTTCGGTCTGCGTGGTCAATGTTTCACTTATCGTCTGGGTCTGTTCATCAAGGGTTGTCTGTATAAGATCGGTCTGAGCGTCAAGTTTAAGCTGTATCGCCTCGTCGACCTCCGAGAGCGGTTTATCCAGCTTGGCGTCTATGGTCTCTTTCATGTCGTACATCTGTTTAGGCGCCGTGATCGAGAACGATACCGGCGTGCGGAACGACGCGCCAGTCGCGATACACATGTAGCTTACAACGGCGTACACCTTGCCCGGCTCAAGAGAATCATGGCTCACCCCGCCGGATGTATGCGACGTCGGGGTCCATCTGTTGGTGAAGAACCCTCCGAAATCGGCCGAGATATCGCTTTCCCTGACTTTATACGCGGCGCAGTCGCTGATAACGTCCTGCATGGTCCGCACTTCACCGAACCTGTCCCCTATCCACATCTTGGTGCCGTCGGGTATATTCTCATAGAAGTAATGTTTTCCGTTCGCTCCCGCTGTCTCATCCACAACGATGCTGAGTCTTTTTATCTTTTCCTGTCCGTCAAATACAGTAAGATCGGTTATCAGCGTACCGGAAACGAGCGAACCGTCCCTTTCCAACCACGATGTGGTATCAAGAACATCGTTCTCGACGTCATACGCGAACTCGGTGTACGCGCGCCATATGTGGACGACCAAAGTTTCCATCGTCCTGTATATGGTCCTGTCGCCTTTCCATTCCTGCGCGTCCTCGTCCCATCCTAAGAGATACGGTTCGGTAATGGTCCCGTATTCCTTATGGCTCCATGTCGCCTCCCAGAAACCCGCCGGAGTTTCGTGTATGATAGGCGAAGCGAGCCCCGTCGCTTCCCACCCGGAAGTACAACTTATGGTCAAGCCCTCGATTGGCGCGTTAGTCAAAAGGTCCCTGAGATCCCATGTTATCTTATAATAATCGATCTTCATGGTATCAACTCCGCCGGAGCCCACAGGCCCTTCCACATACACATCATGATCGTTGTGGTCGTATATCCTCACCTTAACCGTATCGGACCTGTCATCAGGAATGGTCCAGTTAAAAGTACCAGTATTTGCCACGTTCGTACCGTTCAACATGGATATCTCCGTCTGGAAATCGTTCTTCGAATACACAAGATCCACGTTGGGTATCGTGCCAAAAGTGGTCCACGTGACTTTTCTCACCTCATTTGTAATCCATCGGCATTCGTAGAAGTCATCCGCCGGATCAGCCGGGGTCTCGTGATCATTGAGAGTGACAGCCGGCGTCAATAACGTGAACGCGCCCTGTATCTTGAAGACATCCGAGTTATCAAACACCGTGGAGTCACGCGGATCGGTCACGCGCACGACACAGTTAGGCGATATGTCATCCGGCACAACCCACGCGAACGACCTGACATCCTGTCCATCGTTGCCGTCACCGGCTCCGTAAGACACGATACCGTCATTCAGCGTGCCGCTATTCTCGACGACCGGGTTAAACGTCCCGTTCGCGCCGTCCACCGAATAAGTTATCTTCACTTCCGGCATCGTACCGCCCCATCTCCACTGGATATCATGCGTGCTCGCGACATCCCATCTGTCCCCGATCACGGGAGCTATCACCGTAATATTACACACAAGATGGAAGATCCCGCTATAGGCGGAAATATCAGACTCCGTACCCCTCGCGTCCTCTACTTTGATTATCGCGTCATTGGTCGCCTCATCGGGGATGGTCCAGGGATAAATGTGCTCCGAACCGACTCCGCCCGAACCTGCGCCGACGAACGCGACTATGCCGTCATCCGGCGTACCGCTATTTTCAATTATCGGGTTAAAAGTCCCGCTTATGCCGTCTATGGAATACGTTATCTTAAAGTTGTCTATAGTGCCTTTCCATCCCCATTTTATATCATAAGTATCGCCTATATCCCATGAAACGTCAAAGACCGGTGAATTTATCCAGACCTCGCCCTTTATCCTGAGGTCCTGGGACGTGATATCATAGGCGTCCACGTCGATCGAACTTTTCACACGAACTTTCATCGTGTGAGTTATATCATCGGGGATCGTCCAGCTGAACTCTCCGTCGTTAGGCGTTTCCGGAACGATCTCTTTCGATGACGGGAAGCTCGCTCCGCTATCCGTCGAGTAATGTAGATCGACGTTCTCGACATAACCCACCGTGTCCCATCCTATCGAGTAAACTTCGCCCACGATAAATTCGGTTTTGGGCGGCCCGTCAAGAGTGAAGTCCGCGCGTACCTTTGCTTTCCCAGACACACCATACGCTTTCGCCACGTCCAGAGAATCCGCTATCTTGATATAGAAATTTGGCGAAGGAGTCGTCACTATGGTGGGATCGATATACCAGTCGAACGAAGCCAAATGATCCGGGTCATCCGCAAACCCGGTCAGCTGGATTATGGAATTATAATCCACGCCGTTCAGCGAATAATAAAGATTCATCGTATCCACCGTACCGGTCCAGCTCCACTCGATGGTCTTAGTGCTTCCTATATCCCATTTGCTGAAATCGTCATCCGCCTCGCTTGGCGTGCCTTTTGTATCGCGGAATGGGTTAGTGATGGTAAATCTCGCGGTTATCGGAAACACCGCGGCGGATTCATCCTTTGTGGCGTTAACATCGTTAGGATCGGCTACGCCTACTTTAATGTTATCGTTGATAGCGTCGGGGACCGTCCACACATAAGTACGTATTCCGCCTGACGGAGCGGGATTGGTTATAATACCCGTCCCCCCGTCTATCCCGATAGGCACATCCACGAGATCGTCAAAGTAATACAAATAGATGTTGCTCGTGGCGCCCGATTGCGTCCACTTGATATCGAGCTGGTCGCCGACACGGACCTGTACGCCGCCATTAGGCGTCATAAGGTTAATTATGGACCTTATGCGGAACTTGCCGGATATAACGTATATGACACCGGGTTCCGAATGGTCCTTTACCCTCACGTAACAATTCCCCGAAACGCTGTCAGGTATAACCCAGCTGAAGGAACCTTCGTTGTCGATTTCGGTGGCGAGCATCGGCGTCTCCCATGTCTGCAGATTATCCTTCGAATATTCTATGTCTATAGTTTGACCCGAAGGCCCGTAAGTCGTCCAGCGTATCTCCTGCTGGGTACCGTATAGGTATATCTCCCCGCCTTTAGGTTCATCGGTTGTTGCGAATACGAGACGAGGTTTAACGCTGAAAGCGTTCAACGATTCTCCTTTTACCAACGAATCACCGACATCATACACCATAATCTTCACGTCATCGGCGCGTATATCGGGGACCGTCCATTCGAACGAACCTGAGTTGGTATGAATCGTACCTCCGCCGGCGTTCAAGATGTCATACCATGTCCCGTCGGTAAAGTATTTAAGACCCACGTTCTGGACTATACCGTAAGTCGTCCATCTTATGGTCTCTCTGGTGCCGCATCTAAAGAGGACGTTCGCCGCGGTCGGATAATCCACTATGAACTGGCCTTTTATGCTGAACGCCGACGATTCGTCATAAGCCAACGAATCCGTCGAGCTTTCCACCTTGACCAGCGCCTGAGCGGTCCGCGCCACGTTATTCGGTATTATCCATTCGAGAGTCCCGTCGTTCGCGTACGGCATGGTCTCCGTGGCATGAACTACTGGCGCCCATGAACCGCCGTTATCGGTAGAATAATAGATATTAACCGTTGGAACATTCCCAACAGTGGTCCACTTGATATCCATTTGGTTGTTAGAGAGCCACGGCACCGTCCCATCGGGTTTCGTAACGGTGAATTTAGGTTTGATAAAACAATTATTCGCCGAAACGTCGTTCACCAAGCTGTCGTCAACATCCGAAACGCGCACTCTTATCAGATTTCCGATCGCGTCGGGCACCGTCCAGTTTTCCTGGCCGTCATTACCGGTGGAGGCGTAAATCGACGGGTCTACCCAACTATTTCCGCCGTCAACCGAATATTCCATCTTGAGGTTCACTATGCCGCTCAAGCCGCCGGCGCCTTTTATCTCCGTGTGCCACTTCACCGCTTCGGAGTTTCCAACGAGAAGTATCTTCGCGTCCTGGGCGTCATCGGTACCATTCGGCCTGTCGAGATACACGATGTCATGGATCGTGAATTCTTCGGAATAACCAACGGCGTCTTCATCGTTGAAATCCTGTATTTTCACGCGCACCGTGTCAGAATCAAGGTCAGGATCAAGCGTGTTCATTACGACCCATTGGAATTGACCGACGTTGTTGGTCCCGGTCTGGGCGTTCGTGAGTTCCCACCAGGTGGCGCTCTCAAGATCGTTCGGATCGCTCGCGTCCGGCGCGTAGAACACTCTAACCGTGCTGATATTCCCCAATGTTGTCCATTTGATTACCTTGGTCGAGTTCGCCGCCCATCGCGCGCCCTCAAGCGGCCTATCGTCGCCCGTGCCGCCCCGATCGACGAATTCGAACCCGCCTCGCGCGGTAAAAGCCCCGCTTTCCGCGGTAACATCCGAGTCACCAAGGCTCGTTATCTTGACCTTAACGTTATTTTTGCCTACCGCGTCCATGGGAAGTACCCATGAAGCCTGGCCTTTGTAATCCGGCTCTCCCGTCCCCGTATAATCGTTAGTGTCCCCGGAAATACTCGCGACTATCGGATCCGGGTCAATCGCGCCATTCACGGAGAATTCTATCTTGACCGCCGGAATAGTGCCGTGCGTAGTCCATTGAACGAAACTTTCCTTGCTTATGAACCATACGTCGCCCGCGTCCGGCTCGTCGATCTCTATCCATCCGCGTATCTCGAAGTCGGATTGCGAAGCGTCTATAACCGTGTTGGCGGAGGGATCCGCGTCCATTATCTGCACCCTGACGTTCCCCGACACGCTATCTGGTATCTTCCAGCTAAATGACTGGTTCGAGGCGTTTATCACGGCCGGGTTGCCTTGATCATTAAGCACGTCATAATCGTAGTTCACACCGCCGTCCATCGAATACATGAACTTGACGTTGGCTACCGAACCGCGCGTGACCCAAAGTATGGGTATACTTGTGTCAACGTTATATATCAAGCCGCCTCCGTCCGGCGTCGTAAGGTCAAGCCGTCCCGCTATCACGCAATTATCCGAATCATCCATCACGTCCGTTTCCCCGGAATCTCTATTTTTCACCTTTACGATAACGTTATCACTGATAGTGTTGGGGACAAGCCACAGGAACTGGCCCACGCCGGAACCGGACGATGTTTCCGCGTTTATATAATCCGCCCCCGGTATTGTGTTAAACACGCCTCCGTCATATGAATATTGCAGATCGATTTTACTGATAGCGCCTTCGACCTGCCACTGTATAAGTGACTTCAGGCTATCTCCGTCCGTCGGCAGATTAACCGGCAGGATTTGATTTCCAACGGGTTCTTGGATGGTAAGCCTTCCTTTAATACGGAACGAACTGGATACGGCTGATATCGACGGCCGCGTAACGGAATCGTCGTTGCTGATAATGCGTATTTTGTGGGTCTTCCGTATGTTGCTAGGCACCGTCCATGTGAAGCTCCCCTCTCCTGATGTATCCTGAAGATCTTCCGCGCCCAGTACGTCGTAATAGTCCTGCACAAGGCCCGTGGGCGAATGCTGTATCCTTACGCCGGAAATAGTCCCGATCTCCGTCCATGTGATTTCCTCGGTATCGCCTACCACCCATTCATCGGTTGAGACGGGGTGATCTTTTATCGCGATCACGCCTCGTATCGAGAACTGGCCGGATTCGCCGTATTCGGTAAGGTCAATGGTGCTTACGACCTTTACCCTTACGTTATTGGATATATGGTCGGGGATAGTCCATGGAATACCTGTCGGGCCTTGGCTCGCGGGAACGGGATTCGTGTTTATCTTGTTGACCAAATAATCCGACCCGTCATACGAGTAATATACGTTCACGTTCTGTATCGGGCCCGTATAGGTCCATTTGATGGATTTAGTGGTGTCCGCGACGTTCCAGTTATCATTCGCTACCGGCGAAGTTATCTCTATGTTGCCGCGTATTTTAAATATGCCGGATGTCAAGATCGAATTTGGATCATCATAATCCGATATCTGTATCTTGACCGTGTCCGACAAAATATTCGCAAGATCCGGTATCGTCCACGTGTAAGTGGTCGTCCCGTTGGAAACATTCGAGAACTGTGCTTCGATGGGGACCGCTTCCCAGCTGTCGTCGCCATGAACGTCATAATCTATGCGCACGTCATCGACAAGACCATCGGTCTTCCATTTGAAAACAAGATCTTCACCTACTATACCCACCTTGCCGCCGGGGTTGCCGTCACCGGAAGAATTATCCCAGTTCCATTTGGCCTGCAATCTAAAGGCCGGCGAAACATCAAACGCTCCCGTCGGGTCGTCATGGTCCGCTACCTTAAGCTTGACATTGGGCGAAAGCGGGGTCGTGGTAGTTATCTGCCAGCTGTAGGTATTACCTGTATCTCCCGTTATCGCCATTGGGCTCAAAGTCACGGGATACGGGAAACCGTCGTTCCCACCGTCTCGTGAATATGTTATATCGGCGTCTTCGAGCAACCCGCCGGTTTTATCGAACTTAATCTGGAACCAGTCGCCCACGGTAATAGGATCGTTATAGTTATCAAGATCTGTTATGGTAATGCTGCCGGCGATCGTTACCTTTGGCGATATGGCGCTCACACTGCTAAACCCTATTCTCGTATCGGTCACCTTGAACCTGACCTGCGTGCTCATATTGTCATCTACCGGGTTCCACGTGTAAGGCGCGTTCGCGTTCCATGAAGGCCCGCATGCGGATCAGTTGGCGGTCGAAG
>CAZOMD010000017.1:0-6315 GCA_964580895.1 uncultured Planctomycetia bacterium
TGTAAGGCGGTGGAGGTTCATACCATTTTTGCACACCGGGAGTACTACCGCGCTCCCGGTGCGCGGAGACGGAATTACCTGTAAAAAAAAGAAAAAGTCTTGACTTTTTTTTAAATAAAAGAGTATAATGTTCAATGGTTGAACAAATGAAACATGTTGTAAGGCAATAAGTTACAAAAACTCAATATCATTGATTTTTTCATGAAAAATCTTGGGGAAACAGTAAAACTTCTCAACCATATTCAAGAAAAACCCGAGGCTACCCAAAGGGAGCTTGTAGACCGGTTAGGCGTCAGTCTCGGGAAAGTCAACTTTCTTCTAAAAGCCCTCACCGAAAAAGGCATCATAAAATTCCAAAGTTTCAAAAATTCAAAAAATAAAATGGCTTATTTGTATGTAATAACTCCAAGCGGGATAAAAGAAAAGACGATATTAACCAAGAACTTCTTGGAAACCAAGATTGAAGAATATAATAAGGTGAAAGAGGAGATCGAAAGTTTAAAATCATTCTTAAAAATAGAAACCAGGCGAAATAACGAGGATGCAAAATGAAGGTGGCTATTTTAGGGAGCGATGGGTTTGTCGGGAAGGGGCTAGCTCGATATCTTTCCAAGCATTATGAAGTATGCGGGATATCGAGAACCAACTACCCTGATGAACAAAAAGAGAAATTTGATGTGTTTATAAACGCGAATGGGAACAGCAGAAGATACTGGGCGAACAATAACATATTGGATGATTTTTCAGCTTCCACGGTTTCAGTTTATAGAACTTTCTTTGATTTTAAATTCGATCTATACATATATCTTTCCTCCGCTGATGTTTACCCCGATCACGCCAAGTTAGCCGGTACCGGGGAGGGGGCAAGGATAGATCCTCGAAAACTGTGTCCGTACGGTTTCCATAAATATCTCTCTGAGTCGATCGTAAAGAAGTTTTCTGAAAAATATCTTATTTTAAGATGTTCGGCCATGGTGGGTGACAACCTTAGGAAAGGACCTATTAAGGATATCTCCGGCGGGGTCCCTCTTTTTGTAACCTCGGATTCCAAACTTCAATTCATAAGTGTGTCTGAGGTAGCTACGATCATAAAAGGGCTTTTAATGAAGAATGTCTGCAATGAAATATTTAATGTGGGCGGTAAAGGGACCGTCGCGATCGATAAAATAGGTAAACTTTTGCGGCGCGATGTACAGATCAGAGATGATGCCGAAAAACAAGTTTACGAACTCAAAATAGATAAACTTAAAAGATCTTTTGAGATCAAGAGTTCCAAAGAATACATTTTGGAATATTTTAAGCATATTAACGATAAGAGGTGATATGGATGAAGGAATGGACGACCCCGTATAACCCGTTCAATTCCATGAAGGTCCTTGTCTGGAGAGATCAGCTGGAAGGTATCGCTAAGGGTGAATTTTTGCCTCCGGTGACGGTTGATACTGACCCCACTAACAAATGTAATTATAATTGTATCTGGTGTAATGCTTTCGACTATATGAAAGGTCCAAAGCACACCCTCCCAGAAAAGCATCTTTTAAAACTCGCGGATTTTTATAAAGAATGGGGTGTAAAATCCACGTGTGTGGCCGGCGGGGGAGAACCTCTTCTAAACCCCGGGCTCAACGCGTTCTTGGAAAGGTTGTACGAGAATGGCGTGGAAGCAGGAGTCATAACTAACGGTTCCGTTATGACCGATGAACATCTTGACGTGATCGCGAGGACCTGCCGATGGTGCGGGTTTTCCATAGACGCGGGAATACCGGAGACATACGCAAAGGTCAAGGGTGTACACGACAAAACTTTTTTTAACAGAGTTATCGAGAACATAAAAAAACTTACCAAAAAAATCGAGAAATTAGGAACTAAATGTGATATCGCCTATAAATACTTATTACATCCTTTGAACGCGGGAGAAATATTCCAGGCGGCGGAGCTCGCGAAATCAATAGGGGTCAAGGATTTTCATCTTAGGCCCGTCGGATGGGACAACCTCGAAATAAGCAAAGGTAAAGAACCTGTATCGTTTTATCCGTTTTTGGACGATATAGATAAACAGATATCCGCCGCTATGAGCATCGAGAACGGACATTTCCGAGTTTTTGGCGTAAGGCATAAATTCGATCCGTATCTTGCCCGGAAAGTGAATTTCTCAAAATGTTGGGCTACACCGCTTCTCGCGACTTTTGGAGCCGACGGAAAATGTCACCTATGTTTTGATATGCGCGGGAGAAAAGATCTTATCCTTTGTGACCATTACCCGGATCCCCGGGAGGTATTAAAGGTATGGGGATCGGAGTTCCATAGAGGTATGATCGCGAAGATCGATCCCCGCAACTGTCCGAGGTGTACCTTTGGTCCTTATAACGAAGTGGTGGAACAGGTGTTTATCGAAGACGGGATGTGCAAGAATTTCCCGTAAATAAGTAAGGCATAACGATGAATATAGCTATTAAACTAGGGAGACCCGAAGAACTCGTATCTTTATTAACTTATGGCGGAGATATTAAGAACTTTGAACTACCGGCGGCACTCCTTAATGAAAAGAAACTGATAAATGAACTTGTAGGCAAAGGGTTTAATTTTTATATTCACGGTCTAGTAATGTATACCCCCAAGATGAGGGAAATGCTGGTCAGCGAGACGAATCATTATCTTGATGTATGCCGAGAGAGAGGGTGTACTAATTTTGTTCTTCATGGGTTAGCCGTTAGGGGAAACGAACTCGCGGTTGATAAGGATAGATATGTCGATATGACATTACGGACCCTTATAAGCATTAAAGAACACGCGAAAGAACAAGGAATTAACTGTTTTCTGGAAAACGGATGTTTTTTTGGCGAAAGGAATAAACAGTTTTCTGAGATACCGTCTGACCCCGAATACCACATCGAACTCGCGAGAAAACTCGATATGGGGATAGTTTTAGATCTTGGTCATGCGGCGCTATCGGCTCACTGGCAGAAAAAACTACTTTATGAGTTTATTTCCGTGTATGTAAAGAGCCGGATAGTGCCCAGGGTAATACACTTATCTGATAACGATCTCGAGCGTGACGGCCATTTTGCTTTAGGGGCGGGGAAAGGCGATATGGGAAGTTATAAAAAGGCTATCAATAGCTGGCCTGGTTCCCTTTTAACTGTCGAAAACTTTCCAGATTCCATAAATAAAAGTCTTATGTGGTTGAACTTTAATTTTCCGGACAAAACTGACGCGTCGGATTTTGAAGATCTTTGTAGCGTCATGAGATGGCGGTCGTCGGTAGGAGTATATGGGCATTTTTGATCAAGTAAAGATTATGCTGAAGGATATTCCCATCGCTGACAAGGCCGGAAGGCGTTACCGCGCTTGGCAGGAAGAAAATAAGATCATTGGGGAACAATCGCATTATGAAAGAAAAGCCAAAAAGCTTGGTATTTCGAAAACTTATTCGTTTGAAGAAGTCCGGCGGGAGCTAAGGAAAAGACTTTCAAGAAGAAATATTTATGTAAAACCTAAACAAAAACAGGAAATGCATATAGTTTATGCTTCTCGTCCGGAGCCTTGGGATGCTCAGAATGTTGTGCCGGCTTTGGGGAAATTTGCCGAGGTAACAACGTATTTTTATACAGAGCATGGGTTTAATTATTACGGACAAGATTGGATATCCGCGCGCGAAAAAATGAATTCTCACTTCGTTAATTATGTGAAAGAACTAAATGATAAAAAGCCCATCGATTTAATCTTGACTTATTTTTCCGGGAGGGTGATAAGTGTCGATGCTATAGAGGCTATCAATAAATTGGGGATAGTAACATCTACGTTCCATTTTGATGACCGTTTGAGCTTTAGGGGGAAGATTGAGGGTGGACGCTGGACCGGTCCTGCGGATGTGTGCAAGGCATATGCCTTGAACCTGACCCAGGCGCCAGAATCGCTTGTGAAATATGCCGTTGAGGGTGGGATAGCTATGGTTTTGCCTTTAGCGGCTAACCAGGACTTATTTTACCCGAGGGGAACTCCCGCGAGATATGATGTGTCATTCGTAGGTTCAGCCCATGGGGATAGGAAGTCTTTCGTAAGTTATCTTAAGAAAAATGGGATAAGTGTCGAAACATTCGGAGTTGGATGGCCGAATAGTTTTATCTCTAATGAAAAAGTTCCTGAAATATTTTCCTCATCAAGGATAAACCTGAATTTCGGTGACATATCTTACACTAATTACCAATGCGGCAAGAGTCGCGATTTTGAAATACCAATGTCCGGTGGGCTTATGCTTACTACTCACAACAAGCATTTAAGCGACTACTTTAAAATTGGCGCTGAGATCTTCACCTTTAGGAACAAAGCGGAATGCTTAAGGCAGGTCCGTCGCCTTCTTAACGATCCTGTGTTGTGTGAAAATGCCAGAAAAAAAGCCAGAGATAGAGCTATAAGGGAGCATACTTGGGAACACCGCCTCCAAGTGTTATTAGAAGTCATAGGTTTTAGGGATGAGAAATGTCATCAAAACATATGAAATGCCAAAGATGAGCGCATTGCACATGAAAAATGAGTTCAAAAAAATCAAAGTAGCGCTAATAGCCCCTTCAAGTGGGTTTTTGTCAGATCCGTTAATGGCGGAACCATTAGGGCTTATGTATATTGAGGGGATCTTAAAGGAGTTGGGTGTTGACGTAGAGATGATCGATCTGACCTTTACGACCAAACTTCCCGAAGCCGATATTTACGGATTCTCGGCTTCCACTATTCATTTTTTAGAATGTGTAAAATATTCAAAACGAGTAAAAGGGGCTTATACCATTATTGGTGGTCCACACGCCAGCGCTCTCCCCTATGAGGCGAAGAAGTATTTCAATGCCGTAGTGGTCGGGCCTGGCGAAAAAGCTATTGTTAAGGTATTAGAGGATTTTGTAAATGGCGGGGGTGGAGGCATATTCCGGGAGCCGGTCGAGGATATAGATTCCATTCCGATAGCGCCTCGTACGATATTAAGAGATATAAAATATAAGACTTTTCCGGGGGGCAGGGCGTCCGCGTCTTTAATTACATCAAGGGGGTGTCCATACGGATGTTCGTTTTGCGCCTCAAATGTCATATGGGGTCGGAAAGTTCAGGTTCACTCCGCGGAGAGAGTTATCGCGGAAATTAAGTATCTCAGAAAAGAATTCGGTATTAGACACTTTAAATTTGTTGATGATATTTTTACGCTTGATAAGCTGCGTTTCCGGGAGTTTTCCAAAAAACTTTCAGAGCTTGATGTTAAATGGATCTGTGAAGCGCGCGTTGATTCGATCGACGATGAAATACTTGACCAGATGGTCAGGGGCGGATGTGATTGTGTTGATCTCGGCATAGAATCAGTTAGCGATATAGTATTAAAAAAGAATAACAAACAACAGTGCTCCGCGCAAATGAAAGCCGCTATCGCTAAAATAAAATCCCGTAAGATGAAAGTAAAATTTTACATAATATATGGATTACCGTTTGAGCCTGGGAACATTGTCGAAGAAACTATAGATTTTATTGAAAAGACCCAACCCTATCATGTAAGTCTTTTTACATTGGTGCCTTATCCCGGAACAGATATTTGGGATAATCCCCAAAAGTATAACATTAAGAAAATAGAAAAAGAATTCACTTCGTATCAGCATTCTGTCGGGGGGATAACGGAAGAGCTGTCCTGGCTGCCGGTTGTTGAATATCATGACAGGACACGAGAGAAGATGCGAGAAGAAAGGAATGTGCTTAAGGAATATACGATAGAGTGGAATAAAAAGAATAAGGAGGTCTTCGCGTAGGAGTATCTGCAGAACATTTTGGATTTATAAAAAATTTGTTTTTAAGTATAAAAAAACAGCGCAGAGAACAGCAATTAGTCAGCTTGCTAAAAATAGCGCATTATACCGATCTGGGGGGATGTGATCTTGTCGTGAAAAACTCGGGAATATCTAGAACAACTAGTCGTGTTGATAAACTTTTTATTTTATTGAAATCAAGCGGGGCACAAAGACGCTTGGCGAGAGAGAAATATTATCAAAAAGATATTTTTGAGGAGCTGGGGCGCGATTTTTCAAATATTTACAGCAAGGTCAAAAAAAACGAAAACGGATGTCAGCATACGACCCCACTTTGGGAAAATTATAATAGAGAACTTGAAAATATTTTTTTGCCAAACCCTCCATTTTCGTTCCTTAAAGAACCAATAATCATGAAGACGATGTTTGTTTCAGCGGGTGGTGAGTGGCTTAAGAAAGAGATAGTTTTTATCCGAGATAGGATTTTAAAAGATAAGTTGAAAGTTTTATTGGAAGAAGATTACGTAGGGGATCCGTT
>CAZOMD010000017.1:6325-31568 GCA_964580895.1 uncultured Planctomycetia bacterium
CAGATTCCTTGATAAAACACGTTGTACTTTAGAGCAAGTGAATACCATTGTTGAGTGGGGCGGAGGATATGGCAATATGGCAAAGATCTTCAAGCGATTAAAAGCCGGGGCGATGACATATGTCATTATTGATACCCCCATTTTTAGCTGTATACAATGGCTATATTTGGCGACAATATTCGGTCGACAAAATATTAACCTGATACAAGATCCCAACGATGCTATTATTAACGGTAAAATAAATTTATTGCCGACATGTTTTATCGATAGGCACAAGATCAACTCGGATTTATTTATATCCACATGGGCGCTAAGCGAAAGCTCAAAATATTCACAGGACATCGCGATAAAAGACAATTTTTTTAACGCCGAACATTTTTTAATAGCCTGGCACGACAATAATAGTTTTTTCCCGGATTCCGAAAGGATTTTGGGACCGATTATAAGATTAGGGGCGGTTACCGAAGATATAGAGTTCCTGCCCAAGAATCATTATGCTTTTCACTAGAAATTAAATATATGATCAGTGGTCGACACATGTGGATATAATGGAATAGGAGCCAGTTGTTTGAAAATAGACAATAGTAGCAAGAATATCATGTCACCATCCCGCAGAAAAGGGACGATCGCTTTAATGGCCACAAGCTATGTGTCATTCGCCTTATTGATCGTAAAAGGCATATTATTGGTCCCTCATTATCTTAGATATATAGATGCGCGGTTGTATGGGGCGTGGTTGGCTACGGGCGGTATTGTGGCTTATTTTGGACTACTCCAATTCGGGATGAGCGGGGTCTTGGTCCAAAGGATAGCCGCAGCTTATGGAGAAAGGAACTTTGTGCGCCTAGGATTTATCTTGGGATCGGGATTGCCGATCGGCCTCGCCTTGAGTTGTTTGCCGATAATGCTCGGCGTCCCGCTGTCACCATGGATACCAAAAATAGTTCATGTTTCTGGCGTAGACGCGACACAGATAAAGACCGCTTTTATTCTCGCGGTTTTAGGGACATCGTTAATGTTAGCGATGTATATGATGGCAGGGATTCTTATAGCACTTCAGCAACAGTTAGTTCACGGTACGATACTCATTGTAGGTGATATCCTTGGCATCGTAAGCATTATAGCGTTATTGTTATCAGGATATGGCATCCTGGCTATACCTGCAGGTACGGTTGTGTGGGCCATGGTTTCAGCAGTTGGGGATGGAGCGTATTTATCATGGTTCATGAAAAGCAAGCTATCCAATGTGGAGATACGGTTCAGAAAAAAAGAACTAAAAGATCTGTCCGTTAATTCTGCCTGGCAATTTTGCTCTAGTTCTACTTCGGCTATCGCCAGGCAGTCAGATAACCTCATAGTCGCCATTCTTATGGATCCCCGTTTTTGTGTTATTTTGAGTTTAACAAATAGAGCGTCTGAAACATTGTCAAGGTTCGCAATGTTTTTTGTGGGGTCTTTTTCCCCCAGCTTTTCTCATCTCCATGGGGAAAATGACTTAAATAAATTCAAGAGGCTTGCCTTGTTGTTATTTAAGGCGACTTCTTTTTTCGGGACGGTTCTTATGGGCTCCTATTTATTTCTTAATGATAAGTTTATGGCCTTATGGGTGGGGCCGATGTTTTTTGGCGGTTTTATACTTACAGGGCTCTTTTACGTCTATGGCTTATTTCTGATCGCAGCGACGCTTTTTTACAATATTATTTTTTCGAAAGGCGAGATAATATTCTCGGCTCGCGCTAACCTCGCCGAGGCCCTTTTACGCGTACCTCTTAGTCTTGTACTGGTAAAATTTCTAGGGATTAAGGGAGTTGTGGTAGCCGCCATTTTAGCTATATTCCCTACTGCTTTTTGGGCCCAGGCGAAAATGGTCGTAAAGATATTTAATCTTTCCGCCGGGGACATCTTAAGAGGGGTAGGGGGAACAATATCTCAGGTTTTTAGTTCAGTGATAATCGGGGTTATTTTGCGCGGGTTTTGGGATCCGTCAGGAATAATAGGATTTATTTTGTTCGCGTGCCTTTATTTCGTTTTGGTTTGTATTGTTTTTATATCCCTGGATAAAGAGGTGCTTTTTATGGCAAAGGATTGGACGAATAGATCTTTTAAGAGATACGCGAGAACAGAAGAAATCGGGGCAGAGCTTAACGCTAAATAACTCTACGAAAAAGGGATACAATGACAAAGATTAAAGCATTTAAGCACTTTTTAACTACTTACGTTGCGGTAACGCCTAAAGTTTTAAAAGGCATGTTCAATATTTTTAGTTTAAAAACCGTACAGAAGTTTGTGCACGATGTCCTGGACATGGAAGATATGCGGAAAGATTGTGATCGGCTTGGGTCCAGTGATATGTCAGAAATATGCCGTCCCGGATATATCGGAGAAATTAAAATAGGGATCGAACATTGCAGCCTGAAGAAAGGCGGAACGCACAATATGCGCGAGATCGCTATCCTTGCTTCGATATGTAAAGTGATCGATCCAAAAATGATTTTTGAGTTCGGTACTTTTACGGGTTCAACAACGCGCATCTTTGCTTTAAATTCACGCCCTGACGCTAAAATCATAACCCTGGATCTTCCAAACGGTCGAACGGAACATGATGTTGGCAAGGATTTTAGGGGATTTCCCGAAGAAAATAAAATTTACTTAATTTCCGGTGATACAAAATCCTATGATTTTTCAAAATGGCAGAATCAATTCGATCTTGTATGGATCGACGCGTGTCACAACTATGATCACGTAGTCGAAGACACAAAAAATGCGATCAAGATAGCAAGATCCGGAGGGTACATCCTATGGCATGATTACCGTCATTCGGCGCCGTGGTCCGGGGTGACACGACATTTGAGAGAGATAAAACCCGGGTTACCTGGCCTAGTGCACATAAGAGGGACTACGATCGCTGTGTTGCGAAAACCTTAGCGTATATGCAGATTATTTTTCATAAGTTCGTAAGATTAAAATATGGAGGCTACTAAAAAATGGATATGATTAGTTGTAGACATAAACAGGAAGATCCGTTTCAAGGAGTTGCGGCAGAGTTAATGGCCCTTAACATAACGGGCTCGTTTATCACAAAGGACGACATTTTTAACTCTTTTATTGAGGAAAATAAAAATGTCATAGAAGCTTATGATGGCGCATATGAATCTCAGTACGGGTTCGATGCCAGCAAAATCTACGCGTATTTGGAAAAGGATATTTTGGAAAAGATAAAAGGCAAGCTGCCCATTCTATTTTTGAGCGGAGGACTTGACAGCGCCTTACTCGCGTTGATTCTAAAGAATAATAACATAAAATTTCTAAGTTATTCGTATGTTTTATCAGATAAGGACGAGGCGTATGAGAGGATAAAGTATATTGAGAATAAATTAAATATCAAGAGCAATGTTGTTTTCTTTAACAGAGAAAGAGTGGCTTTACTCTCAAAGGAGTATTTTAAATATTACGATTCTCCCATTTTGGACGGATCTGCCCTGATCACTTGTGATCTCTGCAACGAGGTCTTGAAAGATTTGTCAGGAAAAGATAATTTGATATTTTTAGACGGGAATGGAGCTGACGCTATATTTGGTTTTATCAAGAACACATGGCGAGAATCATTGAAGGAAAAACTTACTTGTTTATTTTCGAATGGATTTACAAATGGATTGCGATTCAAAGGGTATTTATTGAACGCGTTGACGTCATTAATATGCCGGCAACAGAGGTTTCTTCCCTGTAAAAACCACATTTTCACTAAAATCCTGAAAAAGGAGGCAAAAACATATATTCGCAATAACCCGGAAGCCATATCTCAACCCATATACAGACCAGGGCACGGTTATTACACAAAAAATATGCTATCTGAACTATATGAATTTGTAATAAAACAAGTGTGTTACAAGACGCATGCTCGGATAACAAAAGCTGGACACGAGGTCATATATCCATTTCTTTCCAAAGAAGTGATGTATTATGCGTTCAGTTTATCAAATGAAGTAAAAATCCAACCAAAATTAAAACAACCGGTCAAAACCATATTGATGCAGGAAGGGTTCGACAAAAAATTTGTAAATGCGAACAAAAGAGGTTTTGGTTTTGATCTATTCGAAATATTTGATTTCGATTTTATTAAAGAAAATCTCAAATTACTAGGAGGTACAAATCTTATGGACGAAAAATTCAATGTTTTTTTGGACAATGTTATAAAAAGCGGCGATAAGCGATATTCCTGGGGAATATACGGGATTTTCATGTCTATATTGTATTTAAAAAAGTATTACGGGGAAAAGCCACTCGACCTACAAAACGCGTACGAACGGTTTGAAAAGTACGTTCCCGAGCTATTGACGCTTAATGTAACCGGTGCGTTAATCAAAAAAGATGATGCCTTTGCTGCGTTTGTTGCGGAGAAACTGGATATTATACAAAGCTATGAGGGGCCATATGGAACGAGTGATAGTTTCGATGCCGATAAGATCTATAAGTTGGTAGAGACTCAGGTGTTAAAGGAAATAAAAAATAGACAACCCGTCCTTCTCATGAGCGGAGGGGTTGACAGCACGCTACTGGCATTGATCCTTAAAAAGAACAATATAAAATTTCACGGTTTTACATATGTGACTTCCAAGAATGATGTTACGTGCAGGAAAATGAAATATGTTGAACAAAAAATGAATGTCAAAAGCAAAATTATTGTTTTTGACAGGGAAAGGGTAAGAGGGATATTAAAGGACTATTTTTCATATTATAATTCCCCGACATTGGACGGTTCGGCGCTGATCACATGCGATCTTTGTACCGAGGCTTCGAGAAGTTTCTCGAAAAGTGATGAGCTTGTCTTCTTCGATGGGAACGGACCCGATGTTTTTCTCGGTTTCTACGGAAACACGCAAAGGGAGTGTTTAAAGGAAAGATTAATTCATCTTTTTTCTAACAAATTTACAAATCAAATGAAATTTAAGAATTATATACTCAATGCGCTGACATCTTTGCTGGCGGATAGTTATCGGTTCTTGCCATGCGAGAACTATTTATTTTCTAAAATCATAAAAAAAGAGCTAAAAAATCAGATCCGCAGGTTCCCGGAACAGGTCTATCAACCTATTTATGAGGAGCACCATGGATATTATACTAAAAACATGTTGTCTGACCTGTATGATTTTACGATAAAACAGATGTGCCACAAGAGTTACTCGCCGGTCAAAACTATGGGCCAGGAAGTCGTCTATCCATATATTTCCAAAGATTTAATGCATTACGCGTTCACCTTTAACAATAAAATAAAAAATTCACCCAGCATCAAGCAGCCATTAAAGGAAATATTGATAAGAGAGGGATTTGATAAAAATTTTGTTTATGATCCCAAAAGGGGCTTCGGTTTTGATCTGTATGAAATATTTGATTTCGAGTTTATCAAGGAAAATTTTGAGTTACTGAGAAAAACAAATTTATTTGATGACGATTTTGACATCTTTTTGACACGTGTTATGGAAAGCGGCGATAAGAGATATTCTTGGGGGCTATACGGCATTTTCATGTCCATATTGTATCTGAAGAAATACTATTCTTTCTAGCACAGGGGGAGGAAGGCAAAATGGGAGAGGCAAGTACTTTCCGCAAGAAGGTCCAAGATAACTATAGCTCTCTTATGGCTGGCGAGGGCTCCGGTTTTAGCGAAAAATATGCTCATCGAATTGAAAAAATGTACGATCGGTATTTAAAAAGGTGGATCTCGAGGGAGCGGGATATTTCAATATTGGACGTTGGTTGTGGAAAGGGAGTTTTGCTTTACATATTTAAAAAAAAGGGATATGGCAATATCCGCGGAGTTGATATCAGTAAGGAACAAGTGAGGCTGGCCAAGCAAGTGGTAAACGATGTCGTGGAAGAGGACGCCGTGGTATATTTGAAACAACATGCCGATTCTTTTGACCTTATCCTTGGTATGGATATAGTCGAGCATCTGAGAAAGGAGGAAGTTCTTGACTTTTTAGAGGCTTGTTACGAGTCCCTAAAACCGAACGGACGTCTTATCTTGCAGACCCCTAATGCGGAGAGCCCTTGGGGAACAGCCTGCATGTACGGCGATCTTACGCACGAAGTATTTTTTACTCCACTTTGGTTGAAGAGACTTCTTGAGTTTGCCGGGTTCAGGGACGTGAAATTCAGGGCGGCCGGACCCGTAGTCCATGGTTTCATTTCCGCAATAAGATTCATAATGTGGAAATTTATATGGTGTACTTTAGCGCTGTGGAATCTCGCGGAAAAGGGAGATATCGGAAGCGGGACATATACAAGGGTTTTTATTATTTCCGGAGTAAAAGGAGTTTAGATAGGTCATGCGCATCATTTATGTCGGGACATCCTTTTCGGGTGGTACTTGTCTGCAAAGAATGCAGGGGCTTAAAGACATAGGGCATGAGATTACCCTTGTAGATACGCAGCCTCTTGATGTTCAAAAAAAAGAAAAACAGTTTTTTTTTAAGATAAGACGAAAGATCTTCGGTCCCGCTGATCTGGCTGGTATCAATCAGGATATCGTAAATTTGATAAAGAAAAATGAATATGATATATCGTGGGTAGATAAGGGGTTGACAGTTGAACCCGAAACTCTAAGATCAATTAAAGAAATTTCGCCGAGTAGTATAATTGTTAGTTATTCGCCTGATGATATGATGAACCCGGACAACTCGTCCAGGCAATATATGGGATGTATAAGAGACTACGATGTTCATATCACACCTAATAGATTTAACGTAAAAGAACTGAAGGAATTAGGCGCGAAGAACGTATATTTTATGCCCAGAGGTTTTTGTCGTAAGACGCATAGGCCTGTTAAAGTTTCGAAAGAAGAGAAAAAATACATTGGGGGACAGGTAGGATTTATAGGCGGGTTTGAGGAAGAAAGAGCCAGATCTATCGCTTTTCTCGCTGAAAATGATATCCCAGTTAAGATCTGGGGTAATTGGCCGAAAAATTGGGCAAAAAAAAATAGATTCGATAGTGTCCAAATCATGGGTAGCTGTTTGTGGGGTAATGTGCTAAAAAAAGGGATTTGTTCTTTCGATATAAACTTGAATTTTTTACGTAAAGCAAATAGAGATTCACAGACGACGCGGAGCGTTGCTATCCCGGCTTGTGGCGGTTTTATGCTTGCCGAGAGGAGCGAGGACCATATGGCCTTATTTAGAGAAGGGGCCGAGGCCGAATTCTTTGGATGTGATGAGGAACTATTGAACAAGATCCTATATTATCGTGAGAATAATAAAAAACGAGAAACAGTCGCACGTGCCGGGTATGAACGTTGCATTAATAGCGGATATAGCAATGAAGACCGTTTGAAAAATGTTCTTGCCGATATATTTTCTAAACATTTTAACGTTGAAAAGGTCAAATTTAGTATATGAAAATCGAGATAGTTTTTCTAGGATTATCAGCGTCTATAATGTGGGGTTTTATTTGGCGGCACATGTGCCGAGAGAGCCCGCTTGGGTGGGCTTCGCCGGGGAGCCTATTTTCAGCCGGATTATTTTTCTACTATATCATACCACCGCTATATTGGCAGATGCGGGAATGGCCCTATGTGCTTCCATCATACTTTGAAGGTCTGCCCCTTGTTCTTAAAAACGTTATGATTCTTGGGATTCCGTTTTTTGTATACGCATTATTTCGAACAATAAAGAAAGGTATAAAGTTCCAAAAAATTCAATTTCCTGTTGAAAAAGGGAAAAGTTTATTATGGTTGTTCGCTATTTTGGCCATTATTGGGATAGGTTGGCGCGCTTATTTGATAACCTTGGGCTGGCAGGCGCGAGGAGGTCAATCGGCGGTGATGCTGTTCGGGTCAGAAGGTCTCGGGTACTTGGCGAGTAATATTTCATACTACGTGCCGGTTCCTTGTCTGATATTAATACTTTATGGGGATAGGTTACAATGTAAGGCAGGAAAATTTTTATGGATAGCGGAAGGCGTTTTGCGGTTGGTTATTTTTTCACGCTTTGGCATCATGCGTTATATGCTGCTGTCGTTTTTGTTTAGCGTGATTATTGGATATAAATTTAAACTTCGCCAATGGATCGTCGCCGGGATAGGGATAATATTTACCTTGTCTTTTGTCGGAGCAAGCCAAATGCTCATTGGCGATTATATCCCGGCAAACAGTAAATTTGTGGCACCTGCGAAAATTTTCAATGTGTTGAAAACCGGAACTTCAAGATATATGTCAAACGAAATAGTGGGAATGCACATAAGTCCGGAAAGCAATGTTTTGATGAAAAGCTTGGATGATACCATGTATCGTATGTATGATGCGAGATCCGCTTCAGCTGTAATGGAAAAGGTGCCGGACATAATCCCCTATTACTGCGGTGAAACGTTGCAACAAGTTTTATATGCTTTCATGCCACGATATTTTTGGGTTGAAAAGCCGAACTTGGACAGCATCCATAGAATTACTAGTTTGGCGATGTGGCCAGAGAGGGGAAACCCTCTAGGAACGCTTGCAGAACTTTATTTAAATTATGGTTCTTTTGCGGTCTTTTGGGGAGGCATATTTGCGCTGTTGATTTGTCTGTGGACCGACTATATGTTTTCACGTAAAGGCGCTGGTGTCCACCCTATGAAACTTGCTGTATATCCTATCATTGCCGAACAGTTTATATATGCAAGCAATAATGCCAGTCAACGCATTTGCGAATATTTGAGAGGGTTGCTGGTCCTGATGTTGATCGTTATGGCATTAAAAGTTATTAAAAGTTCAACCAGAAAGAAACCTGTGTATGGGATTTTTAAAGATAGTAATAACGCAGAAGTTAATGAAGGCAGCATCGCTTATGAAAAAGAAAACTTTCCAATGGAGTAGAATAATAGTATTCAGGCAGGGTAGGATAGGCGACACGTTAGTGGTATTCCCGGTCATAGAAGCGCTGCATGAACTATATCCGCAGGCTCGTATTGTCTATTGTACGCAATTTTTCCGCAAAAAGAGCAGTTATTTACAAGGGTATGATATTACAAAGCTAAGCCCATACATCGATGAAACGGTAACCTATAATTTTGAAGATTCAGTCTTTCGGAAGTTCTTGGAGTTAAAAAGGAAATTACGCGCTGGTAAGAATGATCTCTTAATATACCTGCCGTATAGCAGGGTGGAGCGCCGCCAGGTAATAAGGGACTTTGTGTTTTTTAAAGCTGTAGGATTTAAACATATGATATGTTTTAAGCAAACCTGGGATTGGACATATCTGTATGAGAAAAAAAACATTGAACTGCCAAAAGAGACGCAAAGGATATCGGAGCTGATCGCCACATCCGATATAAACCTAAAATTGCCACAGAGATGTTTGTTGAAATATGATATGGATATAGCACGGCGACTATGGGATAAATGGGGGCTTAATGGCAAAGAAGTTGTGGCAATGTGTCCGGGAAGCAGGATGCAAAGTAAGCGGTGGCCGGCGGAGCGCTATATCGAAGTTGGTCGAGAATGGTACCGGCGCACAAAAATGTCGCTTGTTATAGTTGGTGGTGTTGAAGAATCTGATATGGCAGAGGAGATCATTAGTCATTGGCCGGGATATGGTTTTTCGGCATGCACAAGCGATATAGAAACGACAGCATCGGTTTTATCGCGGGTTAAATGTTACTGCGGAAATGATACCGGGGCCATGCATCTCGCGGCCCTATTGGGTGTCCCTTGTGTGGCCGTGTTTTCGTCGCGGGCATCCGCTAAACTTTGGTATCCTTGGGGGGACAACCACGTTATTCTTCAGAAGGATATCAAATGTAGGAATTGCGAACGTGAAAATTGTTATACAACACCACCTTTGTGTCTTGAAAATATATCCACCGAACTTGTACTGAATGCTTTGGCTGAAAATTATAAAAAAGAGCTGGAATCAAATGGCCATAAACAAAACTTTGAAAGTTTTTTTGCTTCATGGTGAAGAATCGCCATATAGAATACCTTTGTTCGAGTCGATATCAAAGGATGTTGATCTGACGGTTTACCATTGTATGGGAAAGAGTAGACGCAGAAAGTGGTCTATCCCGCGAAATGACCGTTTGGTTAAAAATAATATCTTGAAAAGTTTTAATTTGGGGCCTTTTGTTATTAATCCCACGCTTCTTTTTATCTTATTTCGGCATCGATACGATGTCTATATCATATCTGATGATCAAAGGGTGTTTTTTTCAACCATGGTTGCTTTCTCAATAGCAAAATTATTGCGCAAACCTGTTATATTTTGGTCCGGGATGACGGAAATAAATTATTTTGAAATACATAAACGCCTCGTAGACGAGTATCTGCTGAGGGGGATAGGCAAATGTTTGCATCGTTTTGTCGAGGCCTTTATAGCGTATGGTGAACACACTAAAGATTTTTTGTTAAAAGAAGGCATCTCGGGTCAACAGATATTTTCGGGGACCCAAGCAATCTGTCAAAAACAGCTTATTGATGATAATGTCAACCCCAAAAAACCGGAAAACGTTTTATCATTCGACAACAAAAAAGTTGTGCTTTGCATCAGTTATTTTGAACGCCGAAAAGGCTTGGGCTATTTAATCGAATCTTTTAAGGAGCTCAATCGCGAAGACGTAGTGCTTGTGATAGCGGGAGCGGGTGGTGACGAAAAAAAAATAAAATCTCTCGCAGCCGGCAGTGAGAACATATATTTCCCGGGTCATGTAGAATTTGAGAAAAAAACTTATTATTATTCCATTTCCAATATATTTGTGTTTCCAACTCTTTGTGATGCATGGGGCCTTGTTGTTAATGAGGCCATGGCGTTCGGTCTGCCCGTTATTACAACAAAAGAAGCAGGTTGTTCAAAAGAGCTTATCGATGGGAACGGTTTTCTTATAAAACCGGAGAATAAGGCAAAGTTTAAGAAAGTTATGGAAAAACTATTGGATGATGACCTGTTGCGGCTAAGGATGGGGTTGCGTTCGAAGGAGATTATAAAAAAGTATACGATAGAAAATTCCAAAAAAACATTTTTAAGCGCTATTGAATATGTATTATGCCCCAGGAGATAAATATGATCTTACCGTTTAACCGGTTGAGCATCGGAAAAAATGATTTAGTTCTGGAGATCGGCAGCGGTCATCGGCCGAGTTACCGCGCGGATGTGCTATGTGATAAGTATTTGGAGGATGAGCAAAGAGGAGGTCCTATCAAGATAGACCGGCCGTTTGTAATAGCGGATTGCGATGCTTTACCTTTTGAAAATAAAAGCTTTGATTATATAATTTGTTCACAGGTTCTTGAGCATGTTGACGATCCATCAAAGTGCTGCGGGGAATTAACGCGGGTAGGTAAGAAGGGATATCTTGAAAGCCCGTCTATTTTTTGGGAAAAACTCCACCCTACAAGAGAATACCACAAATGGTTCCTGCTTTTAATCGATGACAATTTAGTTTTTTACAGTAAGGATAGATGCGAAAAGAATTCAATTTTTGGGGAGATTTTTGAGATCATGTATTCTAATTCTTTAGAGTATCATTTATTTTTCAGATCGTATCAAAGACTGTTTGAAATTAAATATGAATGGGCGGACCGTATAAATTGCGTCGTAAACCCGAAGGACAACTACCTTTCCGATTTTTTTTTAAAACCATGGACGAAGAATAATTACCGAAAATTTTGTGACAAGAAATCCATTAGTAGGCAGATCTTAGGTGTTGCTGGTAATTTTTGTTCGCTTGCGGCGCTGTTTGCTTTAAATAGGCCAAGAATGGTCTTTGGGGAAATGTTGCTGGGGAACAGAAAAAGACAGCTCAATATCAATCTTGAGGAATATTTAGTGTGCTCGTCCTGCAGGGGGGAGTTAACGTTTTCCGAAGGTGAAATAAAATGTTTAAAATGCGGTTTGATTTATAAGTATACAAAGGGCATCCCAGATATGCTCGTGAACCAGGGGTATGGAAAAATTAAATGAAAGTTTTATTGTGCTCAATATATTCGCCGTCAGGTGGAGATGGCGTGTCAAATTCAACCAGGCAACTTGTCAGCGCGTTGGGAAAGAAAGGTGTGGATGTTATAATTTTTACTACCGACTGGGGGTGGAAAGCTGATGACATTGCGAAATTTGGATCTGATAAATTACATATTTTCAAGGCGGTATTTAATAATAATTTTGATTTTTCAATAGGAATGATCAAACGCTTGTACGGAATTTGTAAGGAGTATGACCTTATACACTTTAATAGCATATACTCGGTCTCGACCGTTTTGGGTGCGTATGCATCAAGAAAAAGTAATACGCCATATGTAGTATCACCGCAAGGCAACTTTATTCCTTCACTCAAGGGGCAGGAGGGGATAAGAAGCGCCGGCAAAAAAATGATATTTTTTAACCTATTTTCACGTCGCGTTTTGATAAATGCCAATAAAGTTGTTTGCAACAGTGAGCCTGAAATGGAATCAGTGCGTAGCCGGATAAAAACCGATAATCTGGTTTGCGTTAGGAATGGGATAGACGCTTCGGACTATTCAGGGGCTTTGGATAGCAATATTATTGAAGAAAAGCTTGGGATAAAGGAGGGGACTCCAATATTTCTTTTTCTTGGGCGGCTGGCGGAAGAAAAAGCTATTCCATTTCTATTGAATGTTTGGAGGCGCGTTATTCAAAAAATGCCTGATGCCGTGCTGGCCATTTGTGGGGAAAGTGATCGTGGCTCTCACGCAAGGATAATAAAGATGGTCCAAAAACTGGATAAGACCGAGAGCGTGTTGATGCCGGGAGTGGTTAGTGGTGAGTTGAAAAAAGCGTTACTTCAGAAGAGTAAATGTTTGTTTTTGCCTTCATATTTTGAAAGTTTTGGTAATGTGGTTCTTGAAGCGCTGGCAAGCGGGACCCCTGTAATAGCAAGCAGGGGGACGCCTTGGAGCGTTCTTGAGGAAAAAGGGTTTGGCAGGTGGCTTACATGGGATGTGAATTTATGGGAGAAGGCGATATCTGATATCGTTGGAGATAGTAGCTATCAGGACAAAGAATTTTCCGAACGCAGCAGAAAATGGGTCACCGAAAATTATAACTGGGATAATATCGCCGATCAATACATAAAAGTATATAAAGATGTTATAAGCTAAAAGGAAACATATTTTATGTCTTTTCAAAGAGTGTTGCTGATAACCCCTCCTGTTAAGACAGAGCTTGGTCCGGTAAGGCCGAGTCTGGGGCTGGGTTATTTAGCCCAGGTATTATTCGAAAACGGCATAGAATATGATGTCATGGATATGCTTTTGGGGTATACATTGGATGATTTGCGTAAGCGCATAGCGAGGTTTAACCCGGATCTGCTCGGAGTTAGTTTATTTAGTAATAAGTATAAAACAGCTTACAGGACGATAGAATGTATCAAGAATGAATTTCCGTCGCTGAAAGTAGTGGTGGGCGGACCGCATGTGTCTTGCTTGAGAGAAAAAGTCTTAGAGGACTGTTTGAGCATTGATTATGGAATCATCCTCGAAGGTGAATACGCTTTGCTGGAACTTTGTAGGGGAGAGAAGGTCGATAAGATAAAGAACCTGATGTACAGAGATGGCAGAAAAGTGATCGCAAGCGGAACAAGGGAATTTATAAGTGACCTCGACGCGGTCCCATTCCCGAAATATGCTGGTTTTGAGATGGGGAAATATATAGCGGAAAGATCCATAATCTCTTCGAGGGGATGCGCTTATTCTTGTATTTATTGCGCTGTTAAAATGACGAGCGGGATGAAAATAAGACTGCGAAGCCCCAAAAATGTGGTTGAAGAAATGTCTTACTGGCATGGAAAAGGTTGCCGGCAGTTCAGTTTTCAGGACGACAATTTTACCGTGTCAAAAGAGAGAGTCCTGGAGATCTGCGAGGAGATCGAAAAAGAACAAATTAAAGGTCTTTTTTTGAGATGTGCCGGGGCGCGTGCTGACAGGCTTGATCATCAAGTGCTTAAAAGAATGAAAGACGTGGGGTTTAAGACGATAGCTATCGGTGTCGAGGTCGGGAATGACAGGATGCTGGAGGTGATAAAAAAGGGTGAGAAATTTGAAGACATTGACAGGGCTGTCAAGAATGCCTGTGATCTAGGATTTGATGTCTATCTAAATTTTTTGGCGGGAGTTCCACATGAAACCCTTTCGGATATAGATGATTCGGTAAATTTTGCCCGGAAATATCCTGTTTTTTACGCTGAATGGTCTAATATCATCCCATATCCCGGTACCGAATTATATGATTGGCTGGAGAAGAAAAGTTATTTATTGAAACAGGCGGAGGAGTACCTGAATGATAATTCCACGGTTTCCAGGATACCGGTTTTTGAAACACCGGAGTTATCGTATGCGGTGCGAAGAAAAGTTTTAACCATGATGAAGAAGGTCGGAAAAAAGATTTTTAAAAAAGGTGTTACACGAAAACTCGCGTCTAAAAACATACCTTGGGGATTACGGCACTTCATCGGTCACGTGATATCATCGGATATTTTTATGAAATATCTGTTCCAGAACAAGATCCGACGTATAGCGGATTCGATTAGATTTCGTATGTATATGAAAAGAAGGGCAAGTCGATGACGGAATTGCCATTTGTTACAGTCGTAATCCCCTGTCTTAACGAAAGGGAACATATCGGCGTGTGTCTCGATTCGGTGGTTGCTAATGATTACCCGAAGGACAGGTTGGAAATACGGATAGTCGACGGGATGAGCGAAGACGGGACACGGGTTATCCTGCAAAATTACGCGAAGCGGTATTCTTTTATTAAGATATTTGATAACCCTAAAAAGATAACTCCTGCCGCCTTGAACATAGGCATAAAAAGCGCGAAAGGCGAAATTATCGTAAGAATGGACGCGCACAGCACTTACAAAGAAGATTATATATATAAGTGTATAAAATACCTCGGGGAATATAAAGCCGATAATGTCGGCGGGATCTGGATCACGGTTCCGGGGAGAGATGGGTTATTGGCTAAATCTATCGCTTTATCATTATCCAGTTGTTTCGGAGCCGGGAATGCGCATTATAGGACGGGATTTATAGATAAGACGAAGTGGGTGGATACTGTGCCGTTTGGGTGTTTTAGGAAGAGTATTTTTGAAAAAATAGGTTTTTTTAATGAAGCGCTTAATCGAAATGAGGACATCGAGTTTAACGCGCGATTACGAAAAGCGGGAGGACGGATATTGCTGGTGCCGGATATAGTTATTAGATATTACGCGAAGCCGGATCTTAAGTCATATATCGCGCATAACTTCAATAACGGACTAAAAATTACATATCCAGTTGGCGATAAAACGTTTCTTTCTTATAGGCATTTTGTCCCATTTTTTTTCGTCCTAAGCTTAATGGCTTTTCCTTTGATATCGGTGATGATGCGAGGAGTCGGCGATCCGTCAAAATCGTATTATAACCTGGTTTTTACCGCGGTTGTTATTCTGTATTTTACTGTCAGCTTGTTTTTTTCAGTTAGAATAGCCATAAGGGAGAAAGATATGCGTTTGTTTTTTTTGATGCCGGCAGTGTTTCTGCTATTACATATAGGTTATGGTGCTGGTTCGTTATATGGCATTTTCAAGGCCATGTTGCCTAAAGCAATATCTTTAGAGAGTTGATTATGGAAAATAAGTTTGATTACACCGCGATAACGGAATTTCCCGGGCAGAAGGCATCGATGGAACAACTGGCGAGGTTGTATCAGCGATACCGGTTCGCCAAAAAGTATGCGCGAGGCAAGGATGTGCTCGAAGTCGCTTGCGGAAGCGGGATCGGCATGAAATATCTTGGTGCCGTCGCGAAAAGTGTTAGAGGCGGAGATGTAGACGAAAAAAATGTGGGATTTGCGAAAAAACATTACGAAGATAAAAAAAAGGTATGGGTTGATAAGATGGATGCGCGTGAGCTTGCTCTTCCATCCGATAGATTTGACCTTGTGCTTCTTTTTGAGGCGATATACTATCTTGATAAGCCTAAAAAGTTTGTAAGCGAGGCAAAAAGGGTTTTGAGAGATAAGGGAACACTTATCATGTGTACCGTTAATAGGGACTGGGAAGATTTCCATCCATCGCCATTTGTCCATAAGTATTTTTCAGTTTCGGAGACATACGATCTTTTGAAAGAGGAGTTCGTTAATATACAATTTTTTGGGGGCTTTTTGACGACAAAAAAAGGGTTCAAAGATAAGGTGATATCCATTATAAAACATATAGCCATGGATGCGGGGCTTATCCCCGGCAGCCTGACCGCAAGAGCACATTTGAAGAGGATATTCATGGGCAAGCTTTCGCCCGTGCCGGCTGAAGTATACGATGGAATGACATCTTATGAACAGCCCGTAGAAATACCTTGCGATAAAGCGTGTAAAAACTATAAGATAATCTACGCTGTAGCAACGAAGTAGCAGATGGCTATTTGTTTTAGGAATCAGCTTTTAGCTGTCGGATGCTGATATCTGAAAGCGGTCTGAGGGGAGAAATGGGATACGCGCTCTGGAAGAGGATTTTTGATATAATTGTGTCACTGACCGGACTTATACTTCTTAGTCCGGCGCTTATGATCATCGCGATACTTATCAAACTTGAGGACGGCGGGCCGGTTTTTTACAGAGGGCAGCGAGTCGGTCTTAACGGTAAGGAATTCAGGATCTTTAAGTTCAGGACCATGGTTGTCAACGCGGAAACGCTTGGAGGGCCATCGACTGCCGGCGACGATCCAAGGATAACCAGGATAGGCATGTTCATAAGGAAGTATAAGATAGACGAATTGCCGCAGCTTATCGATGTTTTGCGCGGGACTATGAGCATCGTCGGTCCAAGGCCGGAAGTTAAACACTATGTGGAGATGTTTACCGAAAAAGAAAAGTCTATCCTGAATGTCAGACCCGGTATTACGGATTGGGCGTCGATCTGGAATTCCGATGAAGGGGCCATTCTGGCGGGGAGCCCTGATCCGGAAAAGACTTACTTGGAAAAGATACGGCCGGAAAAAATAAGGCTTCAGCTCAAATACGTAAAGGAAAGGTCTTTCAGGAACGATATCGCGATAATATTACTTACTTTTAAAGCTATAGTTGTTAAATGACAGGTTGCGAGGCGTATGGGGCGGAACAAAGTCATGACTAAAGAGAAACGTATTTTAAGGATGAAATACAACGTCGGTTTTCTGAAGAACCTGTATACAACAATGTTGCGGATAAGGCTTTGTGAGGAAAGCCTCGTGGGGCCACTTCTTGGCGGCGAGGTCCGCTGCCCAGTACACCTTTATTCGGGGGAGGAGGCCGTTGCCGCGGGTGTATGCGGCGCGCTTAACACAAAGGATTATGTCTTCGGTACGCATCGCTCTCATGGGCATTACCTCGCCAAGGGAGGCGGGATGCGGGAGATGATAGCGGAGATATACGGCAAGGAAAACGGCTGTTCCAGAGGGAGAGGCGGTTCGATGCACTTGGTTTCTCCCGAGCACGGGATGAAGGGCGCCGCTCCGATAGTCGCCGGGACGATAGCGCTTGCTCTTGGGGCCGCGCTTGCTTCTTCGATAAGGAGGGATGGCCGGGTAACGGTGAGTTTTTTTGGGGATGGGGCGACAGGGGAAGGAATCCTCTTTGAATCTTTGAATTTCGCGGCGCTCAAGAAGCTTCCTATGATATTCGTCTGCGAAAATAATTTTTATTCGACCCATCTGCCGATAAAAGAAACTCGGCCGTCTGTTGAAATTTACAAAATAGCTGATCCTTTTGGTATAAAGAGCCTTAGGGGTGATGGTAACGATGTTCTGAAAGTCTACGAAGCGGCGAAAAGGTCAGCCAAACTTTGCAGAAGTGGCAAGGGCCCGGTCTTTTTGGAATTTTTAACTTACCGTCTTCGCGGTCATGTCGGCGCCGATGACAACATACAGGGGGGGCATACCGACATCCGTCCGAAGAAGGAGGTCGAGAGCTGGAAGAAAAAAGACCCCATCAGAAGGTTCGAAAGGCGCCTATTGAATAGCGGTATCTTGGACCAAAAGACCGTGACTCTTATAAGACATCGGGTGGAGAAGGAAGTGAAGGGGGCGCACAAATATGGCAGGGAAAGCGCTTACCCCGGGAAGGAAGATCTGTTAAAATATGTCTTCAAACGATAGAAAGTTAAGTTATGGTCTTGCGATAAATGAAGCTCTTCATCTCATGATGGAAGCCGATGACAAGGTGTTCCTTATGGGTCAGGGAGTTAAGAGCCCCTGGTATGTTGGGAATACTGCCAGCGGGCTTTTGGAGAAATTCGGTTCGAAAAGGGTGATAGACACGCCTGTCTCCGAGAGTGCCATTACTGGTGCCGCTGTTGGCGCTTCGATAGCCGGGATGCGCGCGGTAGTCGTTCATCCTAGGATGGATTTCATGTTGTACGCCCTGGATCCCATTATAAATCAGGCGGCTAACTGGAGTTATATGTGTGGAGGGAAATCCTCGGTTCCGGTCGTGATCTGGGGCATTGTGAATCGGGGAGGGGAGCAGGCGGCCCAGCATTCCCAAGCGCTTCACGCACTATTCGCGCATGTGCCGGGGTTGAAGGTTGTAATGCCCTCCACCCCTTTTGACGCAAAAGGGTTGATGATATCCGCCATAAAAGACGATAATCCCGTAGTGTACATAGACGACAGGTGGCTTTACAACATTAAAGGGCCTGTTCCCGAGGGTTCTTATGAGGTGCCGATAGGCAAGGCTTTCATACGAAGAAAAGGTGATGATGTTACGGTTATTTCTGTCTCATATACCGTAGAAGAATCTTTAAAAGCAGCGGATGAACTCCATAAAGAAGGAATCGAAGCGGAAGTGATAGATCTAAGGACGATCAAGCCGATAGATGAAGAGATGCTCCTTAAGTCGGTTAAAAAGACCGGGAAGGCTGTGATTGTCGATGGCGGTTGGAAGTCTTTCGGAATTTCAGCTGAGATCGCATCTTTGATCTCTGAAAAGGCATTTGATATTTTAAAAGCACCGGTGAAAAGAATAGCTTTACCCGACTGTCCGGCTCCTTCCAGTTCATCGCTGGAAAAAGAGTATTACGCGATAGAGCGGAGGGTATTCAATGCGGTCAAAGAGACGATGAGGTAGATTCACGTTTAGGGATAACATATAGAGAAAAGGAAAGTATGAAACGTAATATAAAATTTGTTGATCCCGCGAGGGGCTACAAGCTGATAAAAAATGAGATAGACGCCGCCTATTTCAAGATAATGTCAAAGGGCGACTTGATAGATAGAAGCCAATTGAAGGTCTTTGAGGAAGATCTTGCCAAATTTGTCGGGACAAAGTATGCGGTAGGTCTTAACAGCGGATACGACGCTCTGCATATGTCGCTAAGGGCCGCGGGTATTGCCCGCGGAGATGAGGTCATAGTCCCCGCGCATACTTTTGTGGCTACGTGTTCCGCGGTGGTAAATGTTGGGGCTACTCCGATCCTGGTAGACGTGGCGGAAGATTTCAATATCGATGTCGAGAAAATAGAGAAAGTGATCAGTAAAAGAACAAAAGCGATCATTCCGGTACATTTGAACGGATATATGGCGGACATGCCGAGTATCATGAAAATCGCCAAAAAACATGATCTTTTGATAGTTGAGGATGCGTGTCAAAGCTTAGGATCGAGCATTAACGGGAAAAGGGCGGGCGCCTGGGGGTTAACGGGGTGCTGGAGCTTTTATCCGTTTAAGATCCTTGGTGGATATGGCGATGGCGGAGCTATTACAACGGATGATCCGAATGTCGCTTTATTCGCGAGACGTATGAGATATAACGGAGAAGATCGCCAGACCGGGGAATACCATGGTCATGGATTTACTTGTCTATTGGATAACCTACAGGCAGCTTTCCTGAGCATAAAACTTAAGCATTTACCAAACGGGATAAAAAGAAGAAAAGAAATAGCCGAACAATACAAAAAAAGTCTTTCGGGCGTACAAGAGCTTAAGTTGCCGCATTACAATAAATCAGGTTTTGATCATGTGTACCAGAATTACGTTGTGCGGGCTTTGAAAGGCGATGAATTTTCAAATTACCTTAAAAAAAACGGGATAGAAGTTTTGACGCAATTTCGCAAACCATACTATAAGCACAGAGCTTTAAACCTTAAGGACGGAGGTTTTCCCGAAACTGAGGCTTTAAGCCGGGAAGTGTGTTCGTTGCCTATGAATACCGAGATAACGGACGACGAGATCAATTATGTGGTCGATACCATACTTTCATTTTATGAGGCAAAGTAATATCATGGAAAAAATAAAGTTAAGTCAAAGAACGCAGCTGGTAACCCAATCGGAAATACGCGCTATGTCGATAGAATGTGAAAAGATGGGGGGCATCAATTTATCCCAGGGCGTAGTTGATACAGAGGTGCCTTTCGAGGTAAAGCGGGGGGCCTGCGATGCCATCAACAGCGGCGTAAACACTTATACCCGGTACGATGGTCTGAGGGAGCTAAAAGAAGCTATCGCCCGCAAACAGAAGAAATTTACCGGACTTGAATATGACCCGGAGAACGAGATCGTGGTTTCCAGCGGGGCGACGGGGGCGCTATGTTGTACTTGTTTGGCGTTACTGGAGCCGGGCGACGAGGTTATTGTTTTTGAACCGTATTATGGATATCATGTATCTACATTGTTACTTTCGGGAGTGGTCCCGGTATTTGTAAGATTAGATCCGCCTATGTGGGCACTAAGGGAAGAAGACATCGAAAAGGCCATAACGAAGAAGACTCGGGGGATGATCATCAACACTCCCGCGAATCCCTCAGGCAAGGTATTTAGTAGAAGCGAACTGGAGACGATAGCCGGGATCGCCCGTAAGCATGATCTTTTGATCATTACCGATGAGATATACGAACATTTCGTTTATGACGGAAGCGAACACCTCTCTCCCGCGGGGGTATCTGATCTCAGGGAGAGAACGGTTGTAATTTCGGGGTTTTCCAAGATCTTTAGCATTACGGGGTGGCGAATCGGTTACGCCCTATGCAATAAGAGTTGGGCAAAGGCTATAGGATATTTTAACGATCTTATTTATGTTTGTGCTCCGGCGCCGCTACAGATGGGGGCAGCGGCGGGTCTTCTAAACTTGAAGGAGGAGTACTATACTCTGCTGGAGAAGGAGTATCACCGTAAAAGGGATAAGATATGCGGCGCTCTTAGTATCGCAAAATGCAGGCCGCAGATCCCGCAGGGGGCTTATTATGTCCTGGCGGATATTTCCGGGATCACGGGCAGGAATAGTAAGGAACGTGTTATGAACTTTTTAAAAAAAACCGGAGTCGCGGCAGTACCGGGTGGGGCTTTTTACCACGATGATTCCGGTGAAACTCTGGCGCGTTTCTGCTTCGCGAAAAAAAACGGGGTATTAGATGAAGCCTGTAGAAGGATAGAAAGGTTTAAGGAATAACGTTAGATTTTGTTGCGCAGCGCGCGCAAGGTTTATACGGGAGATATCCGAATATTTATGCAAATGAAAAATTATCTTATTAAATTCAGAAAAGCGGTCATTTTGGCAATAAACACCGTGTTGATCGTCGGTGCCTATATTGGTGCTTTTTATATCCGGTTCGACTTTAAATTACCTGTAGAATATCGTGATCTTATCATAAGCACATTACCGGGACTACTTGTGATCAAATTGGTGGTTTTCTATTACTTTGGGCTATATTCCGGATTGTGGCGTTATGTAAGCATGGATGATCTTTTGAGGATAATTAAGGCGAACATTGTCTCCACAAGCTGTTTTATAGTGTTTGTAGTGTTCCTGCATGGGTTCGTGGGGTTCCCAAGGTCTATCTTTGTGTTGGACTTGGTCCTGTGTATAGGTTTTTTAAGCGGAGTGCGTCTTTTAACAAGATTGTTACGTGAAGGGTATTACCCTATCCCGAGCGACGGCGCGATCAAAACCCTTATCGTCGGCGCGGGAGAATCCGGAATACTTGTTTTGAAAGAGCTGCGGCATAATAAAAAAGTGGACATAATCGGATTTATCGACGATGACGCGTCGAAGAAAGGGATGCATATACACGGCAAAAAAATATTCGGGAACAGAACACAAATGCCGGAGATAGTCACTAAGCACAATATCAACGAAATAATCATCGCTATTCCGTCGGCAAGGGGTAGTGTTATCAGGGATATTATCTCAAATTGCCAGTTTCCCGGGGTGAAAGTCAAGATCGTTCCGGGTCTGTCAAAGATAATAAGCGGAGAAGTGGAGATAAAATTGCGAGAAGTGCGGCCGGAGGATCTATTGGGCCGCGAGACCATAAAAATAGACAAGGGAGAGATATCCCGGTATGTACGCGACAAAGTTATCTTAATAACAGGGGCGGGTGGTTCTATCGGTTCGGAGATAGCGAAACAGGCGTTACATTTTTCGCCCAAACAGCTCATTTTGATAGATTATAACGAAAGCGACCTGTATTTTTTGCAGAGGGAGATGGAAAATGAAAAAGTTCAGACGGACATTCACGCGATAGCCGCTGATTTTAAGGATATCGGCGTGTTAAAACATGTATTTTCAAGATTTAATCCGCAAATCATATTTCATGCCGCCGCTTTTAAACATGTGCCTTTAATGGAAACAAATCCGTCATCCGCGGTGAAAAACAATGTAATAGGGAGCCGGAACATCATATATGCCGCGGAACATTATGGAGTAGAGAGTTTTGTCTTGATATCTTCCGACAAAGCGGTTAACCCAACAAGCGTCATGGGCGCTACTAAACGCATTTCAGAAATGATATTACAGGCGAAGTCCGGAACAAGTAAAACAAAGTTCATCGCGGTGCGTTTTGGTAACGTTTTAGGGTCGAAAGGGAGCGTTGTTCCATTGTTCAGGAAACAAATAGAGGAAAATGGCAGGGTTACCATCACTCATCCGGACGCGAAGCGGTATTTTATGAGCGTATATGAATCCGTCCAACTGGTATTACAAGCCAGCGCCATAGGGAAAGGCGGGGAGATATTTATACTTGATATGGGAGACCAGATAAGGATAAAAGAACTCGCGGAGAACCTCATCATACTTTCCGGATTAAGGCCGGGAAAAGATGTCAAGATCGATTACATAGGGCTAAGGCAAGGGGAGAAGCTAAGCGAAGAAATGATATTGGATCTTGAAAAAGATAAAGCCACAAGATGCGATAAAATTTTTGTCACCCAACCCGGTGAAGTCGACATCCATAAGATCATTAAACAGGTGAAAGAACTCGAAAAACTCGCGGATCTTATGGATAATACAAAGATAATCGAAAAAATAAAGGAAATAGTTCCTTCTTATACCCCTCCGTCCATTTTACGATAAGTAGTTGAATAGGTCGTAACATCATGTTTTAGAGGCGAAATCGGGAAAAAGTCATCGTTTATATGTTAATCTCTTTAGAGTCAAGGAAGCTTCAACCGTATCCCCAAAATGTCCATTTTTTCAGTCAAAATAATAAGATTTAGTCAAGCGATAAAAAGTCGTTGTATCCAACCCGTATAAATAATTTATTCGTAACTTATTTTGTGTAAATTAGTTATAGAAAGGTCTTTTTATTTTAGTTAAGATATAAAATAGCTTGAAATACTTCTGTCGCTTTTGCGCTATATATGATACACTATAAGAGGTTATATTTAGCTTTTTAATATTATAACCAAACAAGTAGTTTTTGAGGGTTAAAATGAAGCTGAAAGTCAAACATATCAAAACGTTGATTGCCGCTTTCGCGGTAGCGATTTTCTTTTATTCTTCCGTTTGTTCGGCCAACCCGGATTATACGTACTATCAGAGCGGAAGGATACATACCAAAGAGATAGATCCTGAAACCGAGATCACCAGCGAATTTTATCAAAAGAAGGTCAAATACTACTATTTGGACGAGGATTATGACAATCGGGGATACGGGCGTACGTATCGTGTCGATGTGTTCGATGGCGACGCGAAATATGACAAGCAATCCATCGTGTTTAATACTATAACCGACGAGATAGAGATACCCGAGGCTCCGAGTCTTGATCTTTCGTCGGAATTCACGATCGTCGCGTGGATGTCGGTAAAAGAATTTTCGGGGTTCCTCAACTGGATGTCAAAGGGCGGGGACAGTGAAAACGTTAATTACGGGACAACTATTTCGCCAGACGGGAAAGTGGGTTTGCAATTTTATAATACGAGCCTGCACGATATCCGTTCGGAAGGGGCTATTCCGGAAGGCGTGTACGCGTTCGTAGCCGTTACGTACGATGATTTCGCGGACCAAGTTGCTTTTTACATAAACGGCAGGCTTGATTCGACAGAGGTCACCACTGAATCACTGCTCACCAATAACGAGCCTTTGACGATAGGAAAGAGAAAGGACCTTGCGGCTTTTAACGGCGAGATAGCGTCGCTCTGGATATATGACAGATCGCTTACCGCCGACGAAATAAAGGATTTCTATAACGGTATCGAGCCTGCCGACGGCCTCAACGCGCGGTTCAAATTTGAAGAAGGCGCCGGGACTACTGTTTATGACGATATAGGCGGGAATACCGGCACGATCAAAGGCGCCGAGTGGAGCACTTTAACCAAAGGCGCGGCGAATGGGCCTTTCACGCAGGATTTTTCATTTCTTGGGTTTTCTGGCACAACCCAGACCACAATAAACACTCAAACCTCTGCCTGGACCGAAAACTATCCTAGCGGTCTTTTAAAGAGGTCTTTTAGCGCCGACGGGAATCTCACTGAATATAAAGATGAGAATTATGATCCCGGAACAGGGCCCCAGGGCTATGGCAGGGTCATCCTGTACTATGACATTATTACCGGTGTTTATAAAACATTTGATTGGGATTCGAGTTCTTCCCAAGTGACGGTAGAGGAATATAACGGGATCTACGCGGTTGTATCAGGAGACCCTATCTACAAAGATGTTGTTCAATCTGAACGGACGGTGTCATATGTGTATGACCATCACGGGGAGAAGGTGGACCTTAACAGTTCGATCAATGGTTGGACACTAAGGCAGAAAACCGTTTATGGTCAGGATGGCGTAAGCATACTTGAGGAATATGTGTATAGCCCGGCGGGATCGCTTCTTTATAAGATAACGTACTACGCGTCCGGACGGATGAAGAGTATGCTCCTGCCGCATGGGACGGAGTATGAATATTCAGACGAGAATTGGAATGGCCAGGGTTATGGAAGGCTTGTAAAAGAGACACGTTCTAATGGTTCATACATTGTCTATGAGGGATATTACGCGGGGACCAACCAGGCGCGGTTCATCAAGGAATATACCTCGGGCGGGG
>CAZOMD010000018.1:0-9803 GCA_964580895.1 uncultured Planctomycetia bacterium
GATATGGGGATAGAGCCGTTCCTCTTGGTATCGGCGGTAAAGGCCTTTATCGCTCAGAGACTTATACGGAAAATATGCCCAAAGTGCCGGACGGAATATAAGGTAGGAGATATGCCGGGTATCGGGGACCTCGGGATAGACAGACATTTCAAGGGAGAAGGATGTGAAGAATGCCGCTATACAGGTTATCAAGGACGGTCGGCGATTCATGAGGTATTTATTTTAGATAAGGTAATACAGGAAATGATCTTAAAGGGCGTTTCCGGCCGTGAACTCACGGCAAAGGCCAGAGAATTCGGCATGAGGACGCTTAGAGAATGCGGGATAGAAAAAGTAAACGAGGGGATCACGTCGCTGGAAGAGGTCCTCAGGGTCACGGAAGAGGAGAACGAGTAGGGGCTTGCCAGTTTGCCGGTTGCCGGTTCGGTTGTGTAGAGTCAAAGATTCAAAGAGTCAGAGTCGGGAAGTTCCGTGGAACGTTGGATGTGGGACGTGGGACGAGAGGGAGAGTAGGGGTTCAATATTTTGAACCCCTACTTGGCGTGTGTGACAAGGCGGGGATGAAGGACAAGTGGTGAAAAGGAAAAAGTAAAAGGGGAAAACCAAAAGTTAAAACTGAAAAGGGAGAAAGAGTTTTAACTTTTTACTTGTGGTTTTTACTTTTGCGTTTTTACTTTTGAGTTAACGAGGATTAAACGGGGATAAAACATATGCAGTTTTTCTACAGGGCCAAGAAAGGGCCGGAAGAAATAAAGGAAGGGATTATCGAAGCCACGAGCCAGGACGCGGCGGTGTCCGAGCTTAGACAAAAAGGTCTTATCCCGGTCCTTGTCGAAAAATATACCGAAAAATCCCTGAAACGGAAAAGTATGCGGGAAGGGGTTTCGTCATTTCTTTCCGGGGGCGGGAATATCTCGAAGAAACACGTGTTCGAATTCACGAAAAAGCTCAAGGTGCTTTTAAAATCACACGAACCGATCCTGAATAGTCTATATTTTCTGGAAGCGCAGATAACGAACGCGAAATTCAAAGAGGTTGTGCATAAGATAGCGTCAAGCGTTAAGGACGGGCAAAATTTTTCGGAAAGCCTCGCGGCGTATCCGGACTGTTTTCCGCCGCTGTATATAAGCATCATAAAGGCGGGGGAGGCTAGCGGCAAGCTTGACCGTTCTCTCGCCGAGATAACGAAATACATGGATAACGAACGGCAGCTTTCGCAGAAAGTCATATCGAGTTTGGCGTATCCGGCGATGATGATCAGCGTCGGGATACTGACCATAGTTTTTATAATAACTTTCGTTATCCCAAAATTGAAGGACCTTTTCCTTGATATGGCGGATGACCTTCCGCTACTTACGAAAATACTCCTTAATTTCTCGTCTTTCTGTTCGAAGACGTGGCCGATACTGGTTGTTTGTTTTATCGGTACGGTTTTTTTGCTTTTTCATTTCAGGGGAGCGGCTTGGCAGAAGAAGGTCTTTTCCGCCGTGAAAACGCATACCCCGGTCGTTAAAAAAATAATGTATAACCAATCTCTCGCGCGGTTTTCCGGAGGGATGTCAATATTGCTTTCAAGCGGGGTATCGCTCTTGGATTCATTGAGGATATCTATACCACTGATAGAGGACCAAGGCGCGCAGAAGGAGCTGGCGAAGGCGTGCCAGGAGATAGTGGCCGGGACAAGCCTCGAGGAAAGCCTGAACAAACATTGCAGGTATTTGCCCGAGATGTTCGTTAAAATGATAGCCGTTGGGGAAGCCAGCGGGAGCCTGGACGGCATAATGGCCGAATTAAGCGCGAGTTACGCGGAGGAAGTGGAAACAAGCACCAAGATGATGACATCGCTTATCGAGCCGTTGGCTATACTTGTTGTGGGAGGGGTGCTTAGCCTGATAGTAATAGCCGTGCTTCTGCCGATCTTCGAGATGAGTTTGCATGTTAAATAAAGAAGTCAGAAGTTAGAGGTTAGAAGTCAGAAGGACCGTGGGACGTGGGATGTAGGACGTTGGGCGCGGAATGTGTAGGGGCGAACCCGTGTGTTCGCCCTATGTGAAATATAAAAATATAAACAGCATGATTATTTTTGAAAGTACAGACACAACAGTAAAAGCTCTTTGGGGGAAGAGCGTGCTTAAGGATGTTCAGGTGCATGGCTGTGTCGTCCGGCAGCTTCAGTCGGCGACCCCTGAGGACCTGTCGAACGCGATTACTTCCATAATGGACGAAAAAACCATGCGGAAGTACAGACCGCTTATTTTATGCGTCCCGCGCAATAAAGCTACGCTGCGTAATCTGAAATTCCCGGCAAAAGACGGGAAGGAACTTGACGACATAATCAATTTGCATCTTACCCAGGAAGTCCCTTATTCCAGAGAGGAGATCCTGCATAACTACGCGGTGCTAGGGAGGGATAAATCCGGGTTCACGAATATCCTTCTCGGGATAATGCACCGCAGGGCGCTGATCAAGCAGTTCTCGGTGTTCGAAAAAATGAACATGTATCCCGATAATGTTCTTTTGAGCACTTACGGTCTTTTAAATTATTATAAAAAAGCCCGCCCGGTCAAGACCGGTGATAATAGGATGAGGCTTTGTCTTGATATCGACAGTGAGTTCACGGATTTCTTTGTCTTCAAAGGCAATAATATACTTTTTTCTAAAAGTATAGCGATAGAAGGTGACAAGCTTACCGACGGCGATAAGCTCCAAAAATTTATAGGCGAACTTAAACAGGCTATGATAGTGTTCCAGGCCGGAAAACAAGGGGCGTTCTCAGGCATATATATCTCAGGCGCGAGGGTGCGAAGAGAGCTATTGGAAAAGAACATAGCGGGCATGTTCCGCATACCGGTAGAAGTGATAGATCCGATGCTTGTTAATCCTTCTCTGCCGGAGGTAAAGGACGTCCGACAAGTGCTCGTCAAGGCTTCCTTTACCGCTATGCTGGGGATAACGATGGACCCGATGTCAGCTAAGTTCGCTTTTGTCCTTCCTGAGGCGAAACTGCGGAATGACCTGACAGACTTGACAAGGAACCTTTTCGCGTTTGGCGGCGTGGTGCTATACGTGCTTGTGCTTTTTCTTCTCGGGTTTATGAGCAGAATATATGCCCAGCAGGCTTATGTCGCCCGTCTTGAGACCGAGATAAAGGTACTTGAACATAAAAATAAGGGCTCCTTGGAGTCGCTTGATAAAATAAAATTATCACGCAAATTTTGCAACTATAGGGATTCGTTTCTTTTTTATTACTACGAGCTTACCAAGATAATGCCCGATAACATCACGATAAACAGGATACTATTCACGGGTGGCAAGGAGTTCTCCCTTGTGGGGAGCGGCAGCGATATGGGCGATATATTTAAGTTCGTGAAAAGCCTTAACGACGCGAAGATATTCGGGAACGTCAAATTAAGATATTCACGGAAAGCGTCCGAGGGGAGCAGCCGGTATAACGAATTCGACATAATGTGTAACATATAGAGGGGTTGGTATAATGAAATTCGGGAAACGCGAGAAAATGCTGGCAGGCGGGGTTGGTGCCGTTGTAACGATACTTTTGCTGCAAAAATTCATAGTTGAGCCTTTTCTCGGAAGGATCAAAGAGCTGGACCGGGCCATGGCGGAGCAGGAAAAAGACCTTAAAGAATTTCTTATAATGGATTCCCAAAGGGACGGCATATCCGAATTCTATGAGAAGATGAAATCTTTTATCCAGGTGGGGGAGACCGAAGAGGAGGTGTTCGCGGTTATAATTAGGACGGTCGAGGAGACGGCGAAAAGCTCCGAGGTAGCGCTCGTTAAGATGAAGCCCGAGACCTCGGAAGAGACCGGCAAAGAAAAATATTCCATTAAGAAGGTCACGCTTAGCGTCGAAGGGGCGCAGCGCAACATAGTGAATTTTCTTTATAAACTTGAAGACAGCGGGTATCCCCTGAAAATATTCAAGGTAGATTTTAAAATTAAAAGCAGAGAGACGCATCTTATGTCCGCGGATATTGAAGTGCATTGTATGCATTTTTTGAAGTAGTAATGGCCAAAGAGGAGGGAATATGCCGATAAGAACAAGAAGAGGTTTTACTCTGATCGAGATCCTGCTGGTTGTGGCTATCATAGCCGTTCTTGCCGCGATGGTAGTCCCGCGCCTTACCGGGAGGACGAAGGAGACCAAGGCATCAGTGGCACAAGTGGATGTAGAGGTCAATATCCCGCTCGCGCTGGATATCTACGAGCTGGATACCGGGACTTTCCCGAAAGCGCTTGAGGAACTTATCGCCAATGCCAGCAACGTTGACGGATGGAAAGGGCCATATCTTAAGAAGATACCGAAAGACTCTTGGGGCAAGGAGTACGCTTACACTTATCCGGGGCAGCAAAGTACCGCGGGATATGATCTATCTTCCGCCGGGCCTGACGGGGAGTTCGGGACAAGCGATGATATCGGTAATTGGACGAAGAAATGAGCCTGGTGATACGGCAGATAAAAGTAGGGGTTCAATATTTTGAACCCCTACTCGTATAATCTCGAAGTTCTGATGGTCTGCCTGCCGGGAGGCAGGTGCGGTGCTCTGGGAGATGAATCTTTTGAACTTTCAACCCCTAACTTTCCATTCAAATGCATAACGCGTCAAAACCATTATTTAACCGACATCAGCCTCTGGCTGAAACCGGCCCTCGGCTTCGCCGAGAGGCGAGCAAACCGGGCAACCGGCCCTCGGCTTCGCCAAGAGGCGAGCGAACCGGCAAACTGGCTAACCAGCCACCCAGCGAACCAGCGAACCGGCAAACCGGTCTCAGCCGAAGGATGCCCCGTCTCGGGCAGAAATCGGTTAACGGGCAAACTGGCAAACCGGCAAACTGGCAAACCGGTTTCAGCATGGTTGAGCTTATGATTACCGTTGTCATAGTTTCAGTATGTCTCGCGCTTGTGATCAGGGCTTTTTCGGCGAGCACCGGGGCGGTGTCCGCCGTATATTACGGAAGTGCCGCTCTTGAAAAACTGCGGGCAAAAATGGATTCCATGATGGAAGATGCTATTATGAATGATGGGATAGGACAATCGCAGGTTGAGACCGAGGAAAAAGTGGGCGCAAGGCGGTATCTCATGCATAACGAAGTGACGCCATATGTAGAACCTGAAACCGGGAATGGAGACGCTGACGAAAGCAAGAAAGAAGAATCCGGGCTATGTGTCGTAAAATCGGATATGAGCTGGGGTGAAGGCGTGAGGAAAAGGACACTTGAAATAAATACGCTCATTCCGGCGCAGGGGTATAGGGAGGAATTTAGTTAGTTGGCCAGTTTACCAGTTTCAGCCAGAGGCTGATCAGCCTTCGGCTGAGGCCGGTCAGCCGGTTCCGAAGGATGTGGGACGGGGTTAACCAGTTGCCGGTTAGCCAGTTTGCCGGTTCGGTTGTTCTGAGTCAGAGATTCAGAGAGTCAAAGAGTCAGAGCGGGAGAGAGAAGCAAGAAACAAGCGGCAAGAAGCGATGTTATGACAAACGCTAAACGCAAAACACTAAACTCGAACTTTCCATTCAAATGCAAAACGCGTCAAAATCATTATTGAACCGGCAAACCGGCGAACCGGCGAACCGGCGAACCGGCTTCAGCATGGTAGAGCTACTCTTGGTTTCAGCCTTGATCGGTCTTGTCCTTATGACCATTTTCGCGGCGTACGCTTCAGGGGTAAAACTTTGGCGAAATATTCGTAACGTAGAACTTTTGGAAGATAAGCGGGTTTATCTTGGGATGGAAAAATTCAGACGGGAAATGTCGGAATTTATCAGAGATTTTGAAGAGATAGAGATGGAAGGTGACCAGGAAAAGGTAGTATTCCCGCATGTTTCAGGAACGGGCATTTTTGCCGTTACTTACGAGTTCGATAAGAACAAAGATGGACTTGTCCGGAAACGCGTTAAACACAGTGAGTCTCTTAAGGATAAAATGGATGAAGACATCGCGCTGGTCTTTGACGCGGACAGGGTAGAGTTCTCATATCTTTTTTATGACGCGGAAGAAGGGGTCGGTAGTTGGATAGAAAGCTTCACGTTGAGCGAGAACGGAGTGCCGGAAGCCATTAAACTTAAAATAACTAAAGGTGAAGTGGAAAGCGAAAGATACATCTTTATTCCCAAGTGAGGGGGGAAGCGTGGGACGTGGGACGAAGAAAGTAGTTTGAGATTTGTAGTTTGTTGTTGGCCAGTTTGCTCGCCTCTCGGCGAAGCCGAGGGCCGGTTCCGGGGGGCGAAGGAACGGTCAAAAAGTCGAAAAGTCTAAAGGTCAGAAAGTCCCAGCCCGAGGCTCCTGCCTGCCGGTAGGCAGGGATCAGCCCGCGGCTGAAGCCTTAGGCTGAAAAGAGGCTTTAGACTTTTGGACTTGTGACTTTTAGACTTTTAAACTGTTTGCCGGTTGGGCTTAAAGGGTCAGCACGCCGGAGTTCTTGGTTCAGAGCTTTAAAAAACACATGAAGAGCAACGATCAAAATGACATTTTAATCGGCAAGTCACCCCAGGGCAGGAACGCGGCGCGAGGCGGCATGGTGCTTGTGATTGCTATCTGGCTTGTTACTACTTTGACCATTTTCGGGATAGGTCTTTCACGGGCGGCGTGGACAAGTTATTATTTCTCAAAACGGTTAATAGACGAATATGCCTCGCTACAGCTGGCGAACGCGGTCGTGCTTCTAGTTAAGCTTGAGAGAAAGGGTGATGAAACGGTGGAGTATGACGCGCTTTCTGAATATATCCTGGAAGGAGAATATGCCGCGGGAGAATTAAAGGCCGTATATAAGGTGGTCGATGAGGAAAGCAAAATAAACATCAATATTGCCCCAGGTTCAGTGTTGAAGAATCTGCCCGAAATGACTGCCGGCAAGGCCCAAGCCGTGGCGGGTCCCGAATATAAACCGTATCGTCCTATCGAGAAGATTTTTTTGGTGGAAGAGATCCGGGAAGAGGAATATAACGGTATAAAGGATTTCATAACCATTTATGGCGAGGGCCGCGTCAATATAAACACCTGCACAGAAGAGGTAATGGAAGCGCTTGATATGGGTTCAAGTCTTATATACAGGATACTTGTTTATAGAAAAGGCGCGGATGAGGAAATAGGTACCGAGGATGACGGGATCTTCCACGGCACCGAATGGATCGTGAGCACGCTTAAAAGCGAAAGCTCTCTTTCAAGCATGGAGGAGATGCAATTAAACACGCTTATTTCAAAAGGACTTCTTGGAGTAAGGTCTGATTATTTTAGGATAAACATTGACATCCACGCCAGGGGCGGAAAGCTCATCAAAAACTATAATATCGTTATGGGGCGGAAGAAAAAAGACTCGGATGTTTACGTAATCAAGGAATGGCGGGAAAGGTGAGGGGGACGCTGGTTCCGTTCCGCGGGATGCAGGACGTTGGATAAAGGAGGAAGGATGTAGTTTGAAGTTTGTTGTTGGACCGTTATCGTCTGCCTGCCGCCTACCTTCGGCAGGCAAAACTGCCGGCAGGCAGGCGAAACAATGTTCAAATGTTTCAAAATCAAATGACCAAAACGTGCCGTGTTAGTTTGAAACATTGAAACATTATGATTTTGAATTTGTTTCGAATTTCGTGTTTAGATATTCGGATTTAAACTTAAGCGGGTATTCTGCAATGCAATGATATGGAAGAAAGCGCCATGCCGTTAGAGCAGTTCAAGCGCTTCTTTATAAAGCTCATAAGCTCTTATGAATTTTCCCTGCTGGTAATACTTGTCCCCTTGTTCGATAAGGTATTCCGCTTTTTTTATCTTTTCTTTTTCGTCGGACTTGGATGGGGAAAGTTCTTTTTCAGTTTCAGACGTCTTTTGACTTATTTGGGTTTCGGTCTTTCCGCTAACTGGTCCTTTTTCCTTTTTAACGGCTGGTTTTATGGGCGAAGTTTTTTTTATGGGGTATGTGCTTACGTTCCGTTCGGGAGCGGTCCCTTCAAGTTTTTGTATGCGCTGGTCAAGGTCTTTGAGAATTTCAAGTCCTTTTTCCCGCCGGGTCGCCGCTATCGTTTCGCCCGACTTGGACGACGTCTGTAGCTTTTTTTCGCAAAGGTCCAGATATTTCTGGGCGTTCTTATTCCCGGGGTCTCTTGAAAGGGCTTCTTTGAATTTTTCACTTGCCTTAAAATAATCAAGTTTTTTATAGAGAAGCTTTCCTTCTTCCACCAGTTCACAGGAAGCGAGGATATTTTTAGCTAGGGTCTGGAGGTCCTGTGCCATGAACGAAACGTCGCCCGCGATATCTTGGGGACACGCGTTTTGGGTAAAGGAAAAGGAAGGGCTCACGGCCAGTAACACCAATAGCACCTTTAAAGATAATATCCGCATCTTATTCCTCCTCGTTATCGGATCCGGGCGAAATATTTTTTCTATTTTCAAGCTTTTCTAGTCTTTCCTCGATCCTATGTATTATATCAAAACCTTCCTTGTCGATGATCGCGTATTCGTCTTCGGAGGAAGGAGAACCCAGCTTTTGCCGGGTTTTAAGCATTGCCCGAGCCTTTTTTTTGTTTTTTTGCGCCAAAGCTTTGATCTTTTTCGATTTTTTTATTATATAAGGGCTTACCTTGATATTCTCGCACAAACGGGTCACTTTTTTGTAACATATTTCGGCTTTATCGAATCTGCCCTGTGCCTCAAGGTTGGCGCCTAGATCGTAGTAGTAGTTTATTTTTTCCTCAAGTGTTTTAAGTTTCTCCAATTCGGCGTTCGCTTTGATCTTTTTCTTAATTTCTATACTGGAATATTCCGCGTCGTTGTATATTTTTGTAATATTAGTGGTTGTCGCGTCCATCATGTCTTCCGGAAACGCAGGGAGGGCCGCGCCAACCGTTAAGAGAACACAAATACATAGTATAGCATGTGCCGGCATATTTGCACGTGTTTTCATAAAGAACCCTTAATCTGACGTTTAATTTTAATAAAGTATATCATGTGATATTACGTTATCAAAATCCGGGCAGTTATTTTCCATCAGGTCTGATATTATCGATCTTAAATCTTCTTTTTACCGGGTATTTCGGGGAGATGATCGGTTCATAATTTTCCTGAGTGGGGAAGGGGAAGGTACCGACTTCATATATCCCTACCATGGTCCTCATGCCTGCCCGCACAAAGCCTTCTGAGGCCCCGGCAAAACCTTCCGTGACATCCGCGTTGGCATTATCGGCTTTTTCGCCGACCGTTCGAAAAATATCAGTCCAACCCGTGAATGTATTGGCCAATCCGCGGCCGAGCTTGGAAAAAGGCCCCTCTTCCGCGGAAGCGTATCCTGGTGAGATTAAGAGACTTAGAATTAGGGTTATCGAAATGCAAAGTTTATTCATACATTGTTAACCGCCGGCAACACCGGGAGTGGCCATTGGCCACTCCCGGTGTTGCCGGCGCGGTTTCATTAGTATTTTAGTTCGTCCAAATTCACCTTAAAATCCCGCATAGTATATGGTTTTGTTTCCCGGGTACTTCTTTCCAGCGACTCTATACGCATATTTATCTCATAAAGGTCCTTAGCGGACGGGTTGAGCTCAAGATACCTCTTATAGTGCCGTATGGCCTCGTATTTGTTCTTAAGGATCTGGTCGTAAAGTATAGCGACATTATAATGTATATCGGCGTCAGAGTCGTTCGTAAGCTCAAGGTATCTTAGGAAGCTTTTAACGGTTTCGTCGTACATGCCCGACTTCGCGTAAAGGAAGGCGTCATTGTACACGACTTCGGCTTCTTTTTGCGTGTATCTTGTTTCGGCCTCGGCTATCTCCGAATTAAGTGTCTCCCTGGTG
>CAZOMD010000018.1:9813-11627 GCA_964580895.1 uncultured Planctomycetia bacterium
CTTTTATCTTATCGGAGAGTTCGGTATTCTTGTCTTTTTCTTCCTCGTAGTCGGTATAATATTTTATGCGTTTACTGACCAGCCCTTTGACCTCGGACGCATATCCTCTCATTTCCTCTTGGAGGCTATTAAGCGAATTTTTCGTGTTAGTAAGTTCGTCGCGAAGCGTCTGGTTTTGCTGTTCTATCCTCGAATATTCATCCTGCGTGGTCTTCAGTTCTTTGCTCAATTTGTCGGCTTCTTCTTTTATCGGGGCGTGTGACCGGAGCTGTTCAAGGATCTTTTCTTTTTCGACAAGAAGTTTTTTAGCTACTTCGGCGTTTGCCGAAGCTTTGTTCCGCGTGTCGGAAAGTTCCTTGCCGAGTTTAAGATTATAGTAGGCGGAAACCGTAAGGATGACCATGCTTACCGAAAGGGCGATGAGCGGGTAGGGCGATTTTTTCCGCGGGAGCGGTTCTTCGAGCGCCGCCAGATGCGAAAGGTCGTGAAGATCATGTTTGTCTTTTATCTCATGCGTATCTTTCGCTTCAGGCTTCGCGAACATTTCCTTTTCGCTCGGGTCGTCCTTATGGACATAAGTGTAACTTTCCTCGGATTTTTTTTCTTTTGGACGCGGTTCTACCCCGGGGACTTCGGGCGCCTTTTGCCTTTCTTTCGGGAAAAGGTTTTCGGTCTTAGCGGAGAGGTCGGTCCCGTCCGGTTGTTTGGGCGGTTTTTCCTCGTTCTCCGTGGGATAATCGAGGTCAAAAAGCTCGATGGTCTTTCTGTTTTTTTCTTTTTCCTTCCGCTTTTCGTCCTCGTTCTTTTGATCCTGATTTTCGGCCGCTGGTGTTCCGCCGTCTTCCGAAAATACGTACTCCTCGTATTTATCTTCTGAGTTTTCTACCAATTTCTTCCTCCGTGTTTTTTATTGACGATTGGCGCAATGACGACACCTGGAATTCCGGATCGGAAAATCCCCTATTCTCCGGGTATAACTGGGAAGGGAGTTCCTTAAGCTTATCGTTGTCCCAAGACATCATGCTTTCGCCTGTTATTATGTGCGGGGTCAGGAAGATGATGATCTCCGATTGGTGCTTATCGTACGCCCTGTTGCCGAATAATAGGCCTATTATGGGGATTTCTCCCAGATAGGGCACACCTTCGATGTTCTCGCCGTCGGTATTTTCCTTAAGCCCCGCGATCATTACCATTACGCCGTCCTTTACTTTTACCGTTGTTTCCGCTTCGGAAGTGGTTATTATCGGGATTATGCTCCTGGGTTCGTCTTCCGCGCCGGTAGTTACCTCATCCGTAACGGAACTTACCTCAGGTTTTATCTTCATGGTGATGAAACCGTCGCGGTTTATGGTAGGTACGACCGTAAGTTTTACCCCCACGTCCACGAATTCGACGGAGTCGGAAGTAATAGTGGATTCACCGCTCTGGCTTGTCGTGCCGGTGACGATCGCCTGTCTTCTTCCCACGTGAATAGAGGCTTCTTCGTTGTTGGTGACCGCTATCCGGGGTTCGGAAAGGATCCTCGTGTCGCCGAGCGTATTAAGAAAATTCATCGCCATGGTAAAATTGTGTTCGTCAAGTGTCCCAAGCTGTACGCGTTGAAACGTGGCCCCGAGAGCCGCCGTCGGAAAAGTCCCCGTGAGGAATGTCCCCCATATTTTAGGGTCGGTCATTATTTTTTCCCAGTCAATGCCGTAATCCAGATCGTCGGTCAGGGTTATCTGCACGATAGCCGCTTCTATGAAGACTTGGCGAGTTTGTGTGTCCAACGCCTGCACGGCGCGGCGTATCTTTTCCGTGTTGCCGGGCAGGTC
>CAZOMD010000018.1:11637-30703 GCA_964580895.1 uncultured Planctomycetia bacterium
GATTATCACCGTGTTGGTCCTTTCGTCGCTCACGACGTTGCCCGAGCCCTCCGTCGCCATGGTTTTCAGGTGCGCCTCTATGTCCTCGACCTTCGCGTATTGCAGTTCAAAGGCTTCGGTTATCTGGGGGCTATCCAGCTCGCCAAGCACTTTCATCATATCGTCCAGTTTTTCGGGGATGTCTATCAATATAATGGTTCCCGTGATCTCGTCCACGATTATGTTCCCGACGGAGCTTTTGATATTGCTCAACGCGTTGAAGGCCATTTTCGGGGTAGCGTTATTCAATTTCATGGTGATCATTTTTCTTTTTTCATTGAATTTTTTCCCGTAAAGAGATTCATATTCCGCCTCGGTCATGACGATGATGATATTTTCGCCTTTTTCCTCGTAAGCGAGCCCCTGGCTTATCATCACTATGTCGAGGGCGTCCTTATAAAGTATGTCGTTGAGGAAAAGATTTACCCTGCCGGTCACGTTCTTAGAGGGGATAACGTTCTTTTTCATCTTCTTCGAGAGTACTTTGAAAAGTTCGGAGATATCGACCCCGCGAAGGTCTAGACTTATCGTCCCGGGATCTTCCTGATGAGTTTCCGTCGAAGATGAGCCTGTAGGCGGGGCAGGGGGGATTTCCCGCGGAGGATCTTCCTGAACTGGTCTGTTAGGAAAATCGCCGTAAGGCATTGGGTTCTCTTCTTGGATATCCTGGGCTAAACCAGGCGCTGTATAGATCAAAAAGAAACAGCAAAAATACGGGAAGAAACGAAATATCTTCCCGATGCTATTTAAGTATCTTATCGCCATCTTCTGAAGTCAGCCTCACAGTATTTTGGGTTATTTCACTTACAGTGAATTTTCCTATGTTATCGCCTTTATACACCACGAAGGTCTTTTCCGTAGTCTTGTCTTCTATAATCGCTTGAGCGGTGTCGGACCAGAGTATCCCGACGAGAGAAAAATCGAAGCTTTCGGAATATTCCGGGACTTCCTCGGTTTCTTCTTCCATATCGGCAAGTACGCGGAACGGGTTATTCGACGAGATCGTCTCGACATATGTCGATAGTTGCGGTTTATTGTTCTGTTCGGGCTCATCCAGATTCATGGAAGTTTTACCCTGACCCTTATAAAGGACGGTGCTGAACCTCTTTTTCATGATTTCTTCGTTCTTTACGGTATAGAAAATAAGGCCGAAAGTGAGCGCGGCGCATATCCCTATAAGGATCAGATTTACCGAACGGAATGATATTTTTTTTAGGTCAAATAGCGACGTTATCCCGCTCAAATTTATCGAAAAAGACGCGGGTTTCATCTTTTTGGGGATAGCGGCGACAGGAGCGGGAGTTTCACTCTTTTGCGCGGGAGAATTTTCTATTAAATGCAGAAGTTTTTCCTCCGGCGTGATCTTTCTAAAAGGATCCATCATCATTCGCCTTTCCGAACTATAACTGTCTTTAATGAACACATGATTCACGAACACGTCAGTGTGAGTAAACCATAGGTGCAATTAATTCCTGCCTCCGGTAGGCAGGCGCCGTAGCCAAATAACATATAAATCTTTCGGCTAAGGCGGATGCCTTTATATCAGGACTTCGTTTGAAATAAGATGCTGGACAGTTTCTCTGGTGACTATTCCGGCATCGGTCGTGACCAATTCCCTAAGCGCGTTATGGCACAGCATAGCGACGCGTCTCGGGTAACCCAGGGTAGCTTTATATATCTCTTCGATCGCGCCGTCATCGAAAAGCCTTAAGTCTGAATGGTAACCGGCTTTTCCTATGCGGAAATTGATCATCTCTTTCACTTCATGTATATCAAGCGGGTTGAGTATATATTTGAGACAGATGCGATCGACAAAATTAGGAAGTTCTTTAAGCTGGGACAAGAGTTCCATCTGTCCCACCAGGACCAGTTGCAACAATTTAAAATCATTTGTTTCATAATTAAGGAGCATCCGGAGGACTTCCAGGGACTCGAAATTCAATTTCTGCGCCTCGTCTATCACTAAGACCACGGTCTTATTCTCTTCGACACCTTTTTTGAAAAGGAAATCCTTAAGGACCTCTTTATAATCGAGGATGTTCGATCTGGATCTGTCTAGGTCAAGCCCGAAAGTGCGTATCAAAGCTTCCATAAATATCTCTTCGGACTTGAACCCCGGGTCAAGGATAATGTAAAACTCCACGTTTTCCCTTATCCTGAACATCTGGAGCAGTTTACGGCAAAGAGTAGTTTTGCCCGTGCCTACGTCGCCCAAAATGACGGAAAGCCCTCTTTTTAGCCGCACCTCTATGAGGATCCGGATCAGAGCGGATTTATGCTCCCTTGAATCGTAAAAGAAATCGGGGTCAGGGCTGGTAGAGAAGGGCTCCTTATCCAGTTTCAAGATCTCAAAATAATTCATAATTCACTTCCTCTGGTTTTATGGTTCAAAATATTTGATATTACCCTTAACGGATATCCCTCATTTTTGAAACGGGCTATCGTTTCAAGCCGTTCTTTAACTTCTTTAATGGCGAATAGGCGTTTATTTCCCTGTCTTCTTTGTGAGATCAGAAGCCCAAGGCTGGTATAGTAGTTCAATGTTTGGTAGGAAAGACTGAAGGTCTTTGAGAGATCCTGAAGAGTTATGAGTTTTCCGGTTTCGTTCATGATATTTTCTGCAATCTTCAACGTTTCCCGTCCTTTTTTACTATAAATATAAAAATTTCAACAATTATAGTAGTTACTATAACTACTGGCAAGAGTATACACGGGGAGAAAGTTAAAGTCAAGAGAACGGAAAAGTTAGTTCGCTGGTTAGTTGTAGAGATACAGAGATTCAAAGATTCAGAGAGTCAAAGAGTCCGTAGCCGTGGGATAAGGGATGAAGGATGTAGTTTGAAGTTTGTTGTTTGTAGTTGGTTGTTGGACAGTTATCGTCTGTCAAAGGTAGGCAGGCTCGCTGGAACAAGGGACGAAGTTGGTTTGCCGGTTGCCGGTTAGTTGTGAAGAGTCAGAATCGGGAAGTTCCGTAGAACGTAGGACGTGGGATGTGGGACGAAGGAATAGTCAAAAAGTCGAAAAGTCTAAAGGTCAGAAAGTCGAAGAGTCAGAGCCTGGAAAGAGAAACAAGAGGCGAGAAGCAAGAAGTAAAGAGACTGGGGGACGTGGAACGGAGGATGTAGTTTGAGATTTGTAGTTTGTTGTTGGCCAGTTTGCCGGTTCGTTAAACAGGCAAACCGGATAACAGGCTAACTGGAAAAAAGCCTCCTTGAAAAAAGATAAAGGAGGCTTTTAACGAATTTATGGTGCGCGAGGCGAGATTTGAACTCGCACAGGATTGCTCCCGCCAGCCCCTCAAGCTGGTGCGTCTGCCATTCCGCCACTCGCGCTCAAATAGCTTCAAATTGATGGGATTATTGTATTTCAAGATCGTTAATACGTCAAGGATGTAGTGGCGGTTGGCCGGTTCGACGGGTTACCAGTTTGCCAGTTGCCGGTTGGGTTGTGAAGATTTAGAGTGTCAGAGATTCAAAGAGTCAGAGGCGGGGGAGAGAAGCAAGAGGCAAGAAGTAAAGAGGACGAAGGACGAGGTTGCCTGCCTGCCGGTAGGCAGGGTTTGCCGGTTAACCTGTTGGCCAGTTTCAGCCTTAGGCGGAACACGCTAAACGCTAATATTTACTTAAGCATTTTCTTTACGATCTCAAGAAGAACGAAGAGGTCGACCGGTTTTATGAGTATATCGAAATCTTCGAATTCCATTTTTGTGAGAACAGCGCGTGTTTTTTCGGCGTTGAAAGACCCGGACATCACTATCGCGGGCATAATTTTGCCCACGGACGTTATATGCTCCAGAACGGAAAGCCCGTCTTTCCCGGGCATGCGGCGGTCAAGGATCACAAGGTCGATGTCATCGCGTGAATCTATGACCTTTATCGCGTCGTACGCGTTCGTGCAGGAGAGGACATCGAACCCCTGCATCGTCATAAATTCGTCAACTATCTTCACGATCTCTACTTCATCGTCGACTAGAAGCAATTTTTTCCCCATCATCAACCTTCTTCCGTTCTTACGGGTAATGTCACTTTTACAGTGGTTCCTTTGCCGGGAGCGCTTTCGAACTTTATTTCGCCCCCGTGAGCTTTGATCGTGCCATAAGATACCGCGAGCCCAAGGCCGGTACCGTGCTCTTTAGTAGTAAAGAAAGGATCCATCACCTTCCGCATCGTTTCGGCGTCCATTCCGCAGCCCGTATCCTTAAAATCTATCTCGACAAAGTCGTCAACGTGTTTTGTGTTGACCGTTATAACGCCTCCGTCCTGAATGGTTTCACGGGCGTTATATAAAAAATTAAGGAAGGTTTCCTGTATCTGGCTTTTGTCAATAAGGACAAGCGGCAGATTAGCAGTGAAGTTTCTCTTTATGGTGATATTCGCGAGAGAGAACTGGTGTTCGATAAGCGTGACGACTTCTTCGGCCGCATAATTGATATCGCAGTTTTTAAGTTTTCCTTTCGATGGCTTGGAAAACATCAGTAGCCGTTGTATTATGTCGCGCGCTCTTTTGCACTGGTCGACCATTATCTCGAGATTCTGTTTTATTTTAGGATTTTGTATGTTATCCGCCAAGGAGAGTTGGGCCCGGCCGGAAATTATCATCAGGGGATTATTGACCTCATGCGCCATGCTCGACACAAGTTTGCCGAGAGAGACCAGTCTTTGCGATTCCTCTATTTTTTTTCTGTCGGCAATATTGCGGGCCATCGCGAGAACGTAGTTTTTTTCATCAAAAGTCATGGGGCTTAAGCTTATATCTACCGGCAAAAAAGTGCCGTTACTATGGCGGTAAGTACTCTCAAGTACTATTGACATATCTTTATTTACGCGCGAGACCTGTTCTTCCCATGAGATGCTTTCGGTGACGGAGCTTATTATGTCCAAGATGTTCATTGAAAGGAGCTGTTCGCGGGCGTAGCCCAACACGTTACAAGCTTTTTTATTTACGTCAAGTATCTGGCCTGTTTCCTTATCGAGGAGAAAAATAAGGTCGGAGGACTGTTCCACGAAAATCCTGAAAATATCGATCGATTACTTCGCGGTTCGGGAGGAGATATCGGTGCCGGTAGCTATTAGATAGACATCCGACATGATATTTATCGGAGTCAGAGTGACCCAAAATGGAAGAGGAGCGGTATCCCGCGCTTTTATAAAAAAGGTATCCGTTATCGGCCCTTTTGTGAAAGCTGTTTTGATTGTACTGGCCGTTGATTCGCGGTGAGAATTCGCGACAAGGTCCGTGAATATTATACTTGCTGTTTTGCCTGGCGGAATATCGGCAAGTTTTGAGACGTAACTATTTAATTTTAGGACCGCCATGTCCTTTTTGATGACACAGAACATGCCGGGAATGGAATTTATGACCGTTTCAGAGAAAGACATTGATCCTGTCAGGGAACTCTCGCATTCTTTCAGGGTGATTAGCGACGTAAGGAGCGGTAGAAAATTCTCGAAAAATTTTTCCACAAGCGATATTCTCGAGGGGGTATCTTTCGACGTGTATAAGGTTATTACCCCTTTGGTCTTGCCTTCAGATACTATAGGGATACAGTAATGGTTGTGAAGGGGGAGCTGGTTTGGATGCCCAAAGGGTATGGCGTCATCGCTTGAAATGTATTTGATCTTTTGTTCCTTCGCGCTTATCCCGCAAGCGCATTTCCCGAAAGACACCCGGCGGCATCTCTCGCGGATCTCGTCGGATAACCGTAAACCGGTTTTCATGATAAGAGTCTCGGGGTCATCTTTGTCCACGAGAAAAACGGCGCCCATGTTCGCCAGGTTGAAATATGGCACCGAGATTATAGCTTCGAGCATATCGTTAAAAAAATGCTCTAAGTTCGTGTCTTTAAGAGAAGAGGCTACGAGTGCGTTTATTGTTTTCAAGAGATAAGAGTTGATCTCAAGCTCTTCCCGCATCTTTTCCGTTTCGAAGATATTTTTTCCTACGCAGACGATCCTGCTGACGGTATTCGCGTGGTCGAACGAAACCGCCCTGCTTAAGAGAAGATGTATTTCACGGTTATCAGGGGTCCTAAACTTGATGGTAACGTTCTTCAGTTTCCCGTCCGGCAGGAAATCTTTCGGAGTGAGCTTCCATATGCCCACGGCCTGTCCTCCAAAGATCTTCTCGACCGGCATTTCAAGAAGTTCCTCTTCCTTGTAGCCGAACAGTTGTAAGGCATTGGGGTTTATGAGTTTAATGTTGCCGAAGCTGTCTAATACTAGAAGAGGGTCCGGCATCCTCGATATTATGCTATCGCTAAAAAGTTTTTCGTTTAATAACGAACTTTGCGTTTTTTCGATCTTTTCGACCATGTCAAAAAAAGCGGTTGAAAGGGCGAGGATCTCGCTGGAACCACCGACATTTAACTTGCCTGAAAAGTCTCCCAGGCCTATTTTATTCGTGATCTTAATGAGTGCTGATATGGGGTGAGAGATAGCTATACTTATCGCGAGTGAAAAGAAAAAGGCGAGGATAGAAGATATAATGCCGATGCCGATAACGGAATGAACGAAAAAAGAAATCTTTTTTTGAGCCGGATCTAACGCGATACCGACATGGATCGAGCCGGCATAACCTTTCACGAGAGGAACGGATACGTTATACGAGACATCATCCCCGATCTTTAAAAGTTTGACACTATAGGGCGCGTCTTTCGGAGGCAAATTGTTGTTCGCCAGACCGGATGGGAAGCCTTTCTTAAAAGTGTGGATAACCGGTGTTCCCGATGTATCCAGGACATAAATGTACGCGACCTTATCTGAGGAATTCAGTATCTCCTGGAAAAGAGCCCCGGTCGGCGCTAGGCGCTGGGAAACGATGCTATCCGAACTCAATTTCGCGATGTTCAGTGAAATTGATATTCCGTCGTTTTTTAGTTCGGAATAGAGGGTATTGGTAAAAACACTTTTCACGAGAAGTGTTATAAGAAATGTGGACAAAGAAAAAGATATTATGTTACTCACGGCCAGTTTTGTGCGGATACTCGATGAGTCCAGTATTTTTTGAAATTTTATCATGATGCCTTCTTGTCCACAGGTAATTGTTTCCGTATCTTTCGGATGCTGTCGTACGCGTCATCGCTTATCGGCACAAATTTATCTATTCCTAGAGTGTCCAGTATTTGTCTTCCTGTCTCATCGTAATGGATAGTCATGAATATCTTTCGCAGGTCCTCCTTGGTCTTTGGGTCAAGATCGGGTCTGGTGACGACCGGCGGGATGCCGAAGGCCGCGGATGTGTGTATGATCCTCGTTTTTGACGTATATGTCGGGTCGGTATTATTAAGATAATCCCATATGAGGCTATCCACCGCGGCGCCGTCTACCGCGCCTTCCGCTACGAGGCGTATGGACCTGTCATGGGCATAGGTATAAATATAGCTTAGGAAGAACGAATCAGAGGTTTCGTTTTTTTTCATCATCAGATATTCAGGGTAGAGTTTGCCGGAATTGGACAGGGGATCAGTGAAAGCGAAGGTCTTTTTCCTAAGGTCTTCCAGGGACTGATACGGGCTGGTCGCCGGGACAATGATGTAGGAATAATATTCCGTCCGTCCTTTTACCTGCGGCACGACCAGTAATTCAAGACCAAAATCATCATGTCCATCCACATACGGCAGGCTGCATACGAGTGCGATGTCGGTTGTTTTATTTTTTAGAGACTCATTTACCTCACTGTAAGATTTTTGATCGTTTATCATTATCGGTCGGCCAAGATTTTTTTCCACGAACCTGATAAGATCGTTGTAATGGAGGTAACTGGCGCTCGGGGTTATCATGCTGCCTATGGCCAGAGATAAAGTCCCTTCCGGTTTTGGCGCCTCGGCGTTTTGGAACGCGGGCTCGAGGATGTCGTTAGCGTCGATTTGTTCGGCCTTTTCCAGGAAATCACACCCCGACAGTAAAGCGAGAAATGTTATAGCGAGGGCGAGGCAGAGTGCCGAACGAGTTTCGCGCGAAACGTTCGATTGTCCCAGCATTTGTATCGAGCCTCCTGTTTTAAGGGCAAGTTCTTTAGGGGCCGCTTATATGTCACGCCCAAAGGAAAACGGGCTTTAGCCCGGGGTTTATATACAACAATGATAGCTAAAAATCATGTGATTTTCAAGGAATGAGTTATTCCATCGTTAGGAAAAACGCGATTGGAACATTTTTCCGCTGTCAGGATAAGGGCTTTCAGGCCCGAGGAACTTTATGCGCCCTGACGGTCACATGCCCCAAGACCCCGGGGAATATTTTCCCGCACAGTTGGTTAAAGTCAAACCACCATTTGTAGTTTTCCAAAAAAAATCTTCTGGCGCGTAAAAGAAAGTCGCCGCGGGCCTCATCGACCCGGAAACCGTGTTTTTTAAGCAACATCTTTAATCTCGGCAAAGTGAAGAAGGTGACATGGCCGAATCGTTTTAAGGATTCCTCCCGGGTATTAATGGGGTTTAAAATAGGCGTGACATATTGCCTCCACAACACGCCGGGGAGTAGGCCCACCGGCACCCCGACGAGGAGAAGGCCGGTATCTCTTACTATTGGGCGGAGTTTATCAAGAAGTCGGCCCGGGTCCTCAAGGTGTTCAAGTATGTGGCTGCAAATAACGACATCGAAAAAGCCGTCAGGAAAGTCGAAACGGCATTCACGTATATCTTCGAGCAGTACCGAGCGGTACCCACGCGCTAAGGCCTTTTGTTTTCTTTCTTCAAGAATGTCGATACCGTGAAACTCTGTTTTTGAACCGTTGTGAGCAGCGTAAAGCAGCATCATCCCCTCAGAGCAGCCGATGTCAAGTATTTTAATAGTCCTTTTTTGCGATAAATATTCCTCATGTATATACGAAGCCATGCGGAGATACCGGGCTTTATCAAGCGGATATTTTGTCGGGGATCCTTCGACGCCAAAAGCCAGGTAGGTTTTTTTGCTATAGAGGAAAGGGAAGATCTTTTCGACGATTTTTTTAAGTTTCATGCGTGTTTGGGGTTCCTTTCAAACCGGATCTTTTAGATGCCTCATTATAATATTTACTATGACTAAGCGCAAGGATATTTGGCAGCACGGTAATGCAATGCTTAGCGCGGGGAGAACCCTTCGCAGGCCCTTCGTCCGGGGTGGATCCTCCCGCGCATGTTTCTCCCCGCGCTGGGCTTTGCCGGTTTATTTAAAAAGCGGACATTTCTAAATTGGCTTGACATGACAAGTAGGGATTATTGACAAACCATAGTCTCTATGCTACTATTTTGTCCTAAACATGGATTTCGGATGGCCCCATCGTCTAGTCCGGTCCAGGACACCAGATTCTCATTCTGGCGACACGGGTTCAAATCCCGTTGGGGCTACCAGTAAAATAAAACCCCGCTTTTAGCGGGGTTTTATTTTACTGAGCATTCGAGATTTGAGATTAGAAATTTGAAGTGGTGTGCCCGAAGGGCACAGTTATATGGGGAAAAATACGGGCGAATGCGGTCTAATCTCGAATCTCTAATATCAAAGCCAGCTTATATTCAAGCTGGCTTTTTTTTACAGAGTCCGCCAACGATCTGTGGCGGACGGTCCCTGCCGGCAGGCAAGTATTGTTCAAAATCATTCGAGAAAATTTCTGCCCAAAACTCGCCTTAACCGCACTGCGCGTCTCTCAAGCTGCCGCCACCCATCTTTAGCTAAAGGGGGTGAATACCGGGACATACATAAATAGTAACAGTTCAGTCATTGGTAAAGATTTACGCCATTTCGGCTTGGTAAGAGCGGACCCGCCATGCTTCTCGCGGGGACGCTCATTTTCCCCTGCGCGGAAAATTTCGCTCGGCACTCGGCCGCGCTCTCCCGCGCTTAAACCGCTCGGGAACCGTGCCCGCTTCGGCCTCATGACGCCCCGCTCAAAGCATCCCAGGTCCGCTTCAGAGTGACACCCTGGGACATCTAACAAAATCGCATTCAAATGTAAGCTGTCTTGGGTATTCTGACAGGGCTTCATGAGCCTCGCAAGCTTGGCCTCTCCGAAACCATAACATTTAGTCATAAGAACATGGTTGGGCTACCCATTACTAAAGCCATTTGTAACAAGGCGAGGAGAGTTCGGAGGCGAGTGTAGAGTAAAATTTTTTCCTGCGAAAAATTTTACGCCCCTGGAAGAATACCAAGACAGCTTACGCGGTAACGGTCTATCCAGCTATATAATTTGCTCCGCGGATAGCTGAGCTATTACCATAAATAGTTCTTGACAAATCAAGGCGCGCCCGATACTATTGAAACTTATTTTCAATAACAATGAGATTGGTGGCTATATGAAAAAAGAGCTTGAGATATTAGAAAAATTCATCAAAGAAAAAGATTTACGATATACGCCGCAGAGAGAGAAGATACTAAGAGCATTTTTATCGGTGGAAAAGCATCTTTCCGCGGAGGAACTACATAAAATTGTAAAGAAAAAAAACCCCGGCATAGGGTATGTTACCGTGTATAGAACTATGAAGCTTTTGGAAGAAGCCGGCCTTTGCGATGAAGTAGATTTTGGTGACGGGATATCCAGGTTCGAGCATCGATATGGCCATAAGCACCACGATCATCTTGTGTGTGTTAAATGCGGCAATTATACAGAAGTTATAAAACCAAAAATAGAAGAACTGCAAGAGAAGCTCGCGAAAGAAAAACATTTTACGCCGCTTAGGCATAAACTACAGATATTCGGGATATGCAGTAAATGTCCTAAATGAATAGGCGCATTTTTTTAAATAGTAATTGAAAATGGTTTTCATTAAAAAGGAGAGAACGAAAGGGGCGAATGATGCGATTCGTGAAAATTAGCTGTATAATTAGTTTAATCGCGGCGGCGTGCGCCAGTATGGCAGTGGCTCAGGACGAAGGGGGCGGGGGGCGCGAGGAGGAGTGGAACCCCGTTTCAGCCGGGCCGGTTACAACCTGGACAGCGCCTCTTTGCGGCAAGGCCAAATTTGTGATCCAGCCGTTTTTCTTTTATAACCATACAAGGGGCACTTTCAATTCAGACGACCACTATAGTTCTTTGCCGAAGGGAGATTATAAATACCAGTTTCAGGAACAACTCTTCGCGCAATATGGTCTTACTGACTTGCTTGAGATCGACGCGCAAACTATTTATCAGCAAAACTATGCCAAGCAGGATGGCGTTACGGCGCGTTACAGCGGGTTCGGGGATAGTTATCTTTTCACGCGGTACTGCGCCTTAGAAGAAAAGGGCTGGATGCCTCAGGCGGCCGCTTTGGGCCAGCTAAAGATGCCCACAGGAAAATATCAACACGTAGATCAGGACAAGTTAGGCGCCGACCTAATGGGCGCTACAACAGGCGGGGGGTCATGGGACCCGGGGTTTGGTATAATTTTAACAAAAAGAATTAAACCCTTTGTTTTTCACGCCGATGGCATATATGGTTTTCCTCAACAAACGCGCGTCGATGGAGTTAAAACGCGTTACGCGAATTATTTTAATTGCGACTTTGGCTTGGAGTATTTACTGCCAAAAGGTTTTAATCTTATGTTTGAGTCGAGTCTTTTATCGCAGGGAGATAAGAGCGAAAACGGTGAAAGAACAGCTGATTCCGGCGTTAACTCTTTTACTCTCGCTCCGGGTATAGGGTGGTCAAATGACAAGATCCAAGTATTATTGGCGTATCAGAGGATAATGACAGGCACCAATACCGACGCGAATGATTCGGCGGTATTAACTTTAGTATATACATTTTAGGGGGGCGTTTTATGTCCGGAGCTACAGGCTGTGGCAAAAAAGAAGAAGAGATTAAAAGTGGGCTCGACCTGGCCTTCCTCTGGTTATGGTACCACTAGAGAGTAAAGTTATCGGCTGGACCGGCAAACCGTCTTTCATCCCGCGGGACCCACCCATTCGCCAAAATCATTGACATCGAATCGCCCCGTGATAAAATCATTATGAACATATGTTCATAACGCGTAAAGGTGGTTCCATGAGGCCGATTAAGACAAGATGGGTTAAGTGCTTGCCGGAGGAAAGGTGCTTTAAACCAAAATGCAAACCTTTGAGGTGTCTCAAAGATGTTTCTGTAACGCTTGACGAATTTGAGTCAATTCGGCTGGCTGATCTTGAAGGCTTAACGCATGCTCAGGCGGCTAAGTTAATGAAGGTTTCCCGGCCGACATTTACAAGAATACTTGCGTCGGCTCATTTGAAAGTTGCCGATTGCTTGGTGAATATAAAAGCAATAAAGATCGAGGGCGGTTGTTGCAAAGTCGGGAAAAGGAGAGTCAATGGAGCATATTATACATGAAGAACGACGTTTAAGCTTCTTTGAAAGATATCTCACCGGATGGGTTATTCTTTGCATCGGGCTTGGTATTTTGCTGGGGAAAATCTTTCCTCAAGTCGCGGTGGGGCTTGATCAATGCTCGATTTATCAGGTTTCTATTCCCATTGCGATATGCCTTTTCTTTATGATGTATCCGATTATGGTCAAGATTGACTTCGCAGAAGTTATCAAAGCGGGAAAGACTCCGAAGCCGGTCATCCTTACGTTATTCGTGAATTGGTGCATCAAGCCTTTTACTATGCTCATTATAGCGACATTATTTTTAGGGGTGCTGTTTAAAGGTTGGTTGCCTGGGATAGAAGTTGTTAAAAGCGGTATGCAAGTAGAGTTACTCCGTTCTTATATCGCAGGGTGTATTTTGCTCGGTATTGCGCCTTGTACCGCTATGGTTTTAATCTGGGGACATCTTGCCAGGGGAAATGACGGCCATACTTTGGTGATGGTCGCCATTAATTCATTGACTATGCTTTTTCTTTATGCCCCGCTTGGTGGCTGGCTCTTGGGTGTGAACAAAATGCCTATTCCTTGGCAGACAATCGTATTGTCTGTGGTTATCTACGTCGGCCTGCCCTTATTCTTGGGATATTATTCGCGGAAATGGCTGATTGTTAGAAAAGGTCTCAAGTGGTTTGAAGAGAAGTTCCTGCATTACCTGACGCCGGTTTCAATAGGCGCATTATTACTTACACTGGTTTTACTGTTTTCATTCAAGGGAGAGCTTATCATTAGTCAGCCGCAGATTATTTTTCTGATTGCCATTCCGCTTTTTATTCAAACCTGCCTTATTTTCCTGATAACCTATGCATTAGCTAAGTGGCTGAATTTATCATACCGGGACGCTGCCCCTTCGGCATTGGTCGGAGCAAGCAATCATTTCGAGGTGGCAATTGCTACATCGACTATTCTTTTTGGGCTGTCTTCAGGAGCTTCATTGGCAACGGTTGTGGGGGTGTTGATAGAGGTTCCGGTTATGCTTATGCTGGTTAAAATTTGCCTAAAAACCAGGTTATGGTTTGCCCACGAAGGAGCACATTCTGGATAAAAAAAGAGTTTTATTTATTTGTGTTCATAATTCAGCTAGATCACAGATTGCGGAGGCTTTTTTGAAACAAATGGCTGGGGACAGGTTTGAAGTTGAAAGCGCAGGCCTTGAGCCGGGGGCGTTGAACCCAATAGTTGTAGACGCGATGAGAGAGGCCGGGATTGATATCTCGCGTAATAAGACGAAGAGCGTTTTTGTTTTTCATAAGCAAGGTAAGCAGTATGATTATGTCATTACTGTCTGCGATGAATCGCGGTCCGGCGGCTGTCCCGTGTTCCCGGGCAAGGGACAAAAGCTCCACTGGGGTTTTGAAGACCCATCCGGGTTTATGGGATCGTATGAGGAGAAACTTGCTAAGACGCGGATAGTCCGGGACGCGATTAAGAAAAGGGTCGAAGAATGGGTATCCGCTATACGCTAAACTTGATAACTATAATATCTCCATCCTGGACGATATAGTCTTTACCCTCAAGCCGGAATTTGCCGGCATTTTTGACTTCTTTTTCACTGCCGGCTTTTTTTAGGTCGTTAAACGAAAAAACCTCGGCACGGATAAAACCTCTTTCCAGGTCGCTGTGTATTTTACCGGCCGCGTTTAAAGCGTTAGTATCTTTTTTTATGGTCCAGGCGTGGACCTCCGTGGGGCCGGCGGTGAAAAACGAAATGAGGCCGAGCGTCCCGTACGCGTTGGTTATAAAAGTGTTAAGCGATAGTTCTTTTATGCCCAGATCGTCAAGAAAGGCTTTTCTGTCGTTTTCATCCAGCTGGCGCAACTCCATTTCTATGCTGGCGCATAAAGCCATGGAGCCCGGCAATTTAGACACTATCTCGGTCGTCTTGGCGGATTGGAGAGCGGATTCCGACACGTTTATAAGAGAAAGAAAAGGTTTGAGCGTAAGGAATTGAAAAGAACGGATCATCTTTTCCTCCTGGTCGGAAAGAATGGCCTCTGAAGCGGGCTTTTCCGCGGCGAGTTTTTCCATTATCTTTTGAAGCGCGGAAAGTTCGATCTTTTCGTCCGGCGAAGCGACGCCCTTCGCGGAGGTTTTTGCCAGGCGCTCTATCCGTTTTTCGGCGACGGACATGTCGGCTAAAATAAGCCCTATTTGTATCTGCTCCGCGTCGCGCAAAGGATCGATGCTTCCGAGAGGGTGCGAGATATTCGTGTTCTCAAAAGCCCGGATCACAAACACAAGCGCGTCGACCTCGCGAACCGCCCCTACGATCTTAGGGTCTGACGAATCGTTGATGCTTCCGGGGATATCTATGAACTCAATGTCGGCATAGACTATTTTTTTTGGCTTATATAGATCGACGAGCCAATCCACGCGGCTATCGGGGACTTTGATGACGGAGATATTAGCGGCGATCTTTCCGAAAGTCCCTATTTCTTTTTGAGATCCAGTAAGCGCGTTAAATACCGTAGTCTTTCCGGATTTTTCCAGACCGATTATCCCTAATTTCATAAATTCTCCATTCAGTTATTGCGTTTTAAATTAACCAATAACCACGACGCAATGCCGGGTATTGCTTGCGGTAATACCCGGCATTGCGTCGTGGTAGTTTTAATTCATAGATAATAGCACGAAATTTAAAAATCGGCAATTAAACCTCTTGCTCCGTACCATCCGCCTGAGGAAGAGACAAGCTCACTTTGATGGGAGGTGCCCGCGGGCTACAATATCCGTGGATGACTGGGTAAGAGGTTTTAAAATCGTGTACAAATATTAGTAATAGTTCGGTTGTCCGTGGGAAGGATGCTTTTTGCGCTTCTCGCGGTCTATTTGTTATTTTTGTTTTTCAGGCGTAGCTTAGCGGGGAAGATTAAAGCATTCACAGCCCGTCGGCCATAGACCGCTCAATGCTCAAAAGCATCCTTCCCGCGGCTCCAGTTATATACAAATTTTGTGATTAACACATCAACAATGGAACAAAATTAGAGCAATAGAAACAGTGAAATTGAAATAGGGTAAAGTGGTTTAATTGCATTGAAATATGGCTATTATGTCACTCGTTGCCCATTTTTATAGTAATATGACGCAAAAAGTGGTACGATGTCCCACTTTTTGTTTAACGACCATGCAGGAAGGTCTAAAAGCGGGGGTTATTGTCAAAATAGTTTAGGTAGAGCGGTCCGATGGGCAGATTTTTCCACTGAAAAATCTGGTTAGTATGTTTTACGCATGTATTAAGATATTACGAAGTTCATATTCGGCAAACGTTTTTTGGACTAACTATTCGTTAGCTTTTCCCAACACTGTTTACCAACACCAGGTGTTGGTAAAGGTAAATAAATTTTTTTAAAAGCCAGATTTGACTTTTATAGCGAAATTATGTATATTTTAGGAAAACTATAAAGTTAGATTGCTCTTTTTCCTGAAGATATCTATGTCTATATTTTACTTACTCAAGTACCAATCCGCTTCAAGCGGATGAGATGGATTCAGACTTATGCCTGTATGCGGGCAGGTTCGGTTTGTAGGGGCCATAAACCCGTGGGGTCTTACTCGCTGAAGGAGTAAAGAGATGAAAAAGAGAAACAGAAAAATAAACTTTTTTAATATTTATCCAAAAGGGGAGGTTGCCCAATTTGGGCTCAATATTTTTAGTGAGATTAAAGATAAAAAAGTTTTTTCTGTAAATCATACTAAAGGTAAGAGCGTGTCGGGGAGCATTGACCGGGATGACCTCATAAATGTCTACAGAGAAAGGGAACTTATAAAAAGTTCAGCCGGGTCTTTGGGGATAGACTTCGGGTTCAATGACTCGGGCGGGAAAGTGCTTGGCATCGGGATAAAAGACGAGACGTGCTTTTTAACGGTTATGGATATCTGCGGGAATATTATCGCGAAGGAACACGTTGGCATAAAGCCGCTTCACGATATTAAGGGAAAGGTCAGGGAGATAAAGGAGATCAGGGAGAGGATACAGAACGGGACAAAACTTAGAGGGTCGAAATTTTTATGTGTCGGATTAGCTCTCCCGGAGATCCTCGAAAAGAGAAATGTTAAAAGCGCTGATATCCTCGCTTCCGGGATCGGCGAGGTTTTTAAGAGCGATGTTTTTATGTGCGCGGAAGCCACGGCGGCAGGATATGGGGAAAAGGATTTCGGGACGGTTCCGGGGAAGCGGGATATAATTTATGTCCATTCTGACGTGGGCGAAGGTGTTGTTATAAAAGGAGAGATGATCTTCGAGGCTGAAATAAACGACAACGAAGGTAGATCTTATCTCCGACCGTGGGACCAGTTTAGTCTGGTTTCCACGGCAAAATATCTAGTCAATAAAGGCGTGGGGACCCGGATAGTCGAGATCGTTAACGGTGATGTCGAGGGCATAACGCTTGATGTCGTGCTTGACGCCGCCGAAAAGAAAGACGCGGTCGCCGTCGATATGGTCCGGCGGTCGGCCCTCGCGCTTGGCGTAAGAATAGCGTATCTGGTGAACATGTTCAACACGCCGTCGGTGATCATGGGCGGCGGCGTCGAGCGACAGGTTGCCGGGTTTATGGATTACGCGAAGGAGAGCGCTGATAAATTTGTGTCAAAAAATATGGAAGGGGGGCTTAAACTTGTCCCAGGAGTGCTGGGGAAAGAATCATCCTCAATAGGCGCGGCAGCACTTTGCCGTAGAGAGCTATTTATGGAGGTCTAATATGGAGAAAAAAGAACGTGTTGAGAGACGATGCGAGATCTGCGGTAAAACCTTCATCCCGAACAAGTACAGGCCGAACCAACAGGTCTGTTCGAGTTTGGAATGCCAGTATCAGCGGCAGTTATCGAACATGAAGGAATGGCGCGAAGATAATCCCAACTATTTCAAGTACAAGGAGTCGCAGGATAAGTCCTGGAAACAGGCTTGCCGCGAGAGGTCCCTTGACTGGCGGAGAAAGCACAAGGAATATCTTCAGCTGTACCGCGAGGCCAACAAGGAACGGCACCGCGAATACATGCGGGATTACATGAGGAAGTATCGCCAGAAGAGAAAAGGTATCCCGAAAAAAAGCGGGGAGAACGGAAATTTCGCCAACACTGAAGAACAGGTGTGAGAAAAGCGCCGACAGTTCTGGGAAAACCGCGGAATAAACATTTAAAATGCGGGCCGTGGGGCCGGGTCTATTATGCTTAAGATATGCGAGAAAATATTAGGGTTTCCGGGATCAACCCGGAAAACCATTTCTAGCGCAGCGGTCTTTGCCGCACTTGTATCTATATCCTCGGTGATCTTTTTTATGTCGCCCTTTTGCCGGGCGGATAGTGAATATGATAGAGGAAAGGTCCTGCGGACTTATGTCCCGAAAGATAAGGGGCCGACGGAAGACGAGAAAGAAGAAGCTCTTCGGGTCAGGGCGGAAGTTATCGTTAATTTCCTGCGCGATGCCAAGGCCAAACTTGACGCGGAAGTAGAAGGTTATTTCAAGAAAGCCGAAGAAGAGCTTAAGGCGGACAGATTTGACAGCGCCCGGGGTTATGTCGACAAAGCTCTCAGGGAAAAAGAAATGGGGATGAGCGCAATAAAGGAGGCCGCCCGCAGACTCGCCGAGGAGGAAGCCCAGAGAAGGATCGCCGAAAGGGTTTCCGACGAACGAAAATACGGGAAGGTCCCGGATTATTATGAAGCCGCCGCCCTGGCTAAAGACGAGAAATATCAATGGAAGGCGGATTATCTTAAGAAAAAGCTCAGCGGTGAAGATCTCGGCGGGGAAGCCGAAAAACTTCTTGAGGCCGTGGACCTGGCCGAGAAAGAATATGGAGAAAGAAAAGTAAAAGATAAAGAAGCCGAAGAAAGAAGAAGGCGCGAAGAAGAAATGAGGCGGGAGGCCGAGAAGGTAGCCGAGTATCTCGCGCTCGCGAGAGAATATCTTGAAAAAGAGGAATTTGATAAAGCCCGGAGTTATGTTAAAAAAGCGGTTGAACTTAACGAGAAGGCTAAAGCCTTGAGCGGCGAACGGCCCGCCGCCGTTTCGCCGGCAAAAGCTCCGTCCGCTAAAAGCCAGGACGCTCGAAAAGCCGGAAAATATCTTTCCCAAGCCATGAAGCAGCTTGAGAGTTATAATTTTGAGGTTGCCAGGCAATACGCCGAAATGGCCCTTAAGGCCGATCCCGAAAGTCCCGAGGCGGAGGAGATGCTCGAGCAGATAGACGGGTGGGAAAAGGCCTATGAGGATGAACGTGGTGTTCCCAGAACTAAACCTGTTTCGCGGAAAAAGGTCGTTTCGTTAAGCCTTTTGAAACGGGCCGAAGAGTATATGGAGGAGGGTGAATACGATATCGCGAAAGCGCTTATTTATAAAGTATTAGACCGTGAAAAAGATAACCGTAAGGCCCTTGATCTTGAACGGGAGGTCATCGAGAGAGAAAGCGCCGAACTTGAAAAGAAGGAAAAGACTATAAGCGAAGAAGAGAGCGGCATGCGGCGCAATAATGTGGAAAGGTATCTCGAAGAGGCCGGAAAACTGATCGATGCGGAAGAATATGACGCCGCCGGGGAACTCGCGAATCTGGCGCTTGGGCTTGATGCCGAGAACGCGAAAGCTAAAGAATATATCAAAAAGATCAGCGGCATGAAGGAAAAGGCCGCGGCCGCTTTGAGCCCCGAAAAGACAGCCGTACATGAACGCGAGGCTAAAGGCGCCATGGCCAAGGCCGCTGATGAGGAAAAGAGACCTTCTTTTGAGCAGGCGGAAG
>CAZOMD010000019.1:0-29774 GCA_964580895.1 uncultured Planctomycetia bacterium
CAAAGGATTGCGAAGTTTTACACAAGCATCCCGAGCGTTCGTTTGCCTTGACGGCGAGAGGTAATCTTGTGTCTGTTGTGACCGACGGTACCGCGGTGTTAGGACTCGGCAATATCGGGGCCGTCCCTTCCATCCCGGTAATGGAAGGGAAGGCCGTTCTTTTTAAGTCGTTCGCCGGTGTTGACGCATGGCCGATCCCGATAGAAGGCGTTGCCGGGGACAACGGCCGGACAGATGTTGATAAGGTCGTGGACATCGTTAGCAAGATGGCGTGTATGTACGGGGGGATAAATCTTGAAGATATAGCCGCGCCCGAATGTTTCGAGATCGAAACAAAGCTTGATAAAATGCTCGATATCCCCGTGTTCCACGATGATCAGTGGGGGACCGCGATAATATCGCTTGCGGCGTTAAAGAACTATTGTCTTATCGCCAAAAAAAAGATCAATAGCATCTCTGTAGTTATTAACGGGGCAGGGGCTGCCGGTCTCAGGATCGCCGAGATGATTAAGATTGAAGGCGTTGAGAACTGTGTTATATGCGATTCAAAAGGGGTTATTCACGACAAGAGAGAAGATCTTAATGCCTATAAAAAGGTACACGCGGTCAGGACTAAAGCGCGTACTCTCGCCGACGCCATGAGGGGAGCGGATATGTTTATAGGGGTTTCCGTCGCTGGATGCGTTACGGGAGAGATGGTCTCGTCTATGGCTAATTATCCAGGGATATTCGCGATGGCCAACCCCGAACCGGAAATCCTGCCCGAAAAGGTCGCAAAAGCCATGCGCGGCCGGAAATACATAATGGCTACGGGACGATCGGATTATCCCAACCAAGTTAATAATGTCCTGGGCTTTCCGTTTATATTCAGGGGGGCTCTTGACGTGCGGGCCAGCAAAATAACTATGGGAATGAAGATAGCGGCCGCGAACGCTCTCGCGGAACTTTGCCGGGAGGGGAAGATCCCCAACGAGGTGAAGAAGGCGTATAACCGGGATTTTGAGTTTGGGCCGGCATATATTATTCCCACACCATTCGATCCCCGGATCTGTGAATGGGAATCTATAGCGGTAGCGAAAGCGGCTATCAAAGAAGGAGTAGCAGCTCTTGATGAGGTTCCAGATTACCGGAACCGCCGCAATTTTCGCGCGTAACACATGGCGACGGGATATGTCAGACTGACGCGTAACCACTATCCCGGGCATGAATCTTTCCGCGCTAACCGCCGCGCGTTCATCCCAGGTTTAAGCAGATTGGGATTTTAGCATTTAGATTAAATAAATGGCCTTGGGACAATGAAGAGACTTGTTTTATTACGAAGAGCTTCGCAGGCGTTTTTTCTTTTTGTTCTTCTGTATATTATCTGGACGACGGCGCGCCCCATCGCGGGGCTTTTCCATCCAAAACTATTTTTTGTTACCAACCCGAATCTTGTTTTTTTCACCTCCCTGAGCGGAAGGGAGATCATGCCGGGCATTCTCTTGTCGCTGTCAATGTTGGGACTAACAGTCTGTTTGGGAAGGTTTTTTTGCGGCTGGATATGTCCATTGGGGTCCTGTATCGATATTTCGGGGCATCTCGCGAAAAGATCTCGTTGGCTAAAAACTGCGACAGGCAAGGCCAGACACATCAAATACTTCATTCTTTTAATTATTGCCGTTTCTGCGGCTGTCGGGACACAGGTCGCATGGGTAATGGATCCTATCGTTATAGTGGCAAGGTTTATTTCTCTGAACTTGTTACCGCTTATCGTAGCGGCGGTTAAAAACACGTTTATTTTTGCCATGAAAGACATGAAGCTCCACGCTGTGCTTTACGACGTATACAATTCCATGAAACCCGGGATATCCGGTCTAAAAATCTATTTTTTTTACACTTCGCCGGCAATATTTTTTATTTTTCTATTCACGGTTTTACTTTCGCTGGCCGAGCCGCGGTTTTGGTGCCGGACGCTTTGTCCATTAGGAGGTATCTACGCCTGTGTATCCCGGTTAGCTCTTTTGAGGAGAAAGACCGGAGATTGTTCCAGATGCGGCACGTGTTATGAGAACTGCCGAATGGGGGCCATAAATAGTGACCTTTCCTATCGAAAGGAAGAGTGTGTCTTATGCATGGATTGTATCTATGACTGTCCTGAGGGAATTACGAGGTTTTCCTTTCCGGACGTGGAACAAAAAAATCCTGATAGAGAAGTGCCAGATAACGGCAAAGGGATGTCGAGAAAGGATTTCCTATTTTTTATTGCTTGTTCGTTCATGTTATTTCGAGCGGTGACAGCGGATGGTATGCGGTTATCAAGGAAAAACGCGCTTATACGTCCTCCGGGGGTAAAAGATGAGGAAAAGCTAAAGATACGGTGTGTAAGGTGCGGGAACTGTATGAAAGTTTGTCCTACTAACGTTATACAGCCCGCGGTGTTGCAATCCGGCCCTGGCGGGATATGGACCCCGCATCTTATTAATGAGATAGGATACTGTGAATATAACTGTGTATCATGTGGCAAGGTGTGCCCGACAGGAGCTATCCCTGAGTTAAAAATAGACGAAAAGAAAATAACGAAGCTCGGGACTGCGCGTGTTTATCGGCGGCGGTGTCTGGCATGGGAGCATGGACTGGAGTGCCTGGTATGTGAAGGGCATTGTCCGGTGCCTCAAAAAGCCATAAAAGTCGTGGAAAGCGAGATAGAAGGACGTAAGTTGGGAAAACCGTTAGTCGATGAAGTTCTTTGTATAGGGTGCGGGATCTGCCAAAACAAATGCCCGGCACGTCCTTTACGCGCGATAAATGTGGATCCGTTAAGTCATGAACCCGATCCGGTTTAAACTTAATCGGGATGAACGGCCGGTTTATGAAGATGCTATTTTTAACGCTATTCTTTTTTTCTTCTTTAGCTTTTAGGGCGGACGCGGCTGAAAAAAGACCAGCCGATGTTGCTAGGCTGGGATCGTACCAAGAAAAGGCGGTTCGTGTGGATGTGCAGGAACCCCCAAAATGTTTTAAACAAAACAAGTTGGATAACGGCGTCATGAAGATATTTGGAGTTAAAAAAAAGAACAGTGTTTATCGGGCGGAATGACCGGGATCTCCAAATAAAAAAACCCGCCGAATATCAGACGGGTTTTTTTATTTTACGGTTTTCAGCGGAACTACAGAACAACGACGTTTGCCGCTTCTTCGCCTTTTGGCCCTTGCTTTATCTCAAACTCGACCTGCTGGCCTTCGTTCAGGCTTTTGTAGCCGTCGCCCTGAATTGCGCTAAAATGTACAAAGACATCTTTACCGGATTCAGGCGTAATAAAGCCGTACCCCTTGGCATTGTTAAACCATTTTACAGTTCCTTTTGGCATGGTGCTTGTTCCTCCTTTCAAATATTGCAATATCCTGATCGCGATAAGGGTTACGGAAATACCAGTTCCGATATATCCCAATTGAGCCTAGAAGTTCTTTGAGCCCAAGCCCTTATCTTTAATTAAGAAAAGTATATTCAATAATTGGGAAATTGGCAAGAGAAATAAAAAAAATTTGCATATTAGTCTATTTATATATATATTTATAGAGGCGAGATGGGCGTAAGTTGGTCTTGAGGCTAGTATCCCGGAGGGGGGGGCAGAATGAGGAACCGCAAGGAACGTATTGATGAAAAAACATTGAATGAAATACGCGCTGCGCTTAAAAAAATTTTGTCCAAACTTTCGGGGAACATCGCGGCCCACGGCAAAGAACTAAGAGAGCCGTTATCGCGAGACGAAGTTGAGGGCGTCCGTGATACGGAAGAGCGAGGTTTGCGGGATAAAGAGGATAGCCTCGAAGAAGATGAGATTTTTTTGATCGAGGAAGCATTGGATCGGATAGCTAAAAATAAGTACGGATATTGCCAGGATTGCGGCAAGGAGATGCCGATCGCAAGGCTTAAAGCCGTGCCGTTTGCTCAATATTGTGTTTTTTGTAAGAAAAAACGAGAACGTTGAGAACATACTAACTGAAGGGGGTACTAATGCCATATGACAATAGTTTGGACAAGAAAGTATTTTCAAAGACGTGGGAAAACGGCGCTGACCGTCTTTCTGTGAATGTGTATTCCTACAACAACGGTCCCAAAAAGCTCCAGATATCCAGAGAGAACAGAAACGCTCAGGGGGAGTTCCGTTTCGCGAAACTTGGCCGACTTACGCGTGAAGAGGTCGAGGCACTGCTTCCTTTTATCAATCAGGCTGTATCGCAACTTGATTAACGGTCAGGCTATCGATGAAACAATGTCCGTTTTGCGCGGAGGAGATACAGGACAAGGCTCTTTTCTGCCGATACTGTAATAGAAGAGTGAAGGGGTGGATGTTTTGGAGGATCCTGAAGATTTCTCTTCTTGTTTTTATAGCGGCAGGTTGTATCTTGTCTCTGAGGGAACTTCGGGGGATGGTCGGAGAGCTTCAGCATTTTTTTGATAATATCGATAAGGCAGCCGCGATGATAAAGACCATAGTGAAAAGCGTTGTAGACGGAATGACCGAGACTTCTGCGGGCGGACGATAACCGTCCGGAGTTGAGGGTTTTTATTTTATTCAAAACATAAACAAAACATAAAATTAAAATATGGATAGGATAAAAAGTACGCTTATTGTTATAGTTGATGATGAACCCGCTATTTTGTCGACCGTATCGGAATTTTTGATAAATAAGGGTTTTAGCGTAAAAGGTTTTTCTAACGCGGAAGCCCTGCTTAAATTTGTCGAAAAGGAAAGACCTGACCTCATAATTCTAGACCTGATGCTTCCGGGAACTCATGGTTTTGAAGTGTGCAAACGGCTCAAGGCTAAAGAAAGGTTCTCGGATATCCCTATAATCATTGTTTCCGGGGATGCCGAAGAAAAGGATAAAGTGTCAGGGCTGGATTTTGGTGCCGATGATTATATCGTTAAACCTTTTTCGTTAAATGAGCTGAACGCGCGGATAAAAGTGGCGTTGAGGAAAAAAGAACCCACTGAAGCGTCCCACCAGATCCAGGCGGGGGAACTTCTGAAGATCGACCTGCAGAAATATGAAGTTTTTGTTGACGGGGAAAAAGTTGAACTGACCCCCACCGAGTTTAAAATACTTGAAAAACTATCATCTAAAGAGGGGCAAGTGTTTTCGCGGGACAACATTTTGGATTATCTCTGGGGGGAAGAAAAGATCGTAGTTGCCAGGACCATCGATGTGCATATAAGACACCTGAGGGAGAAGCTGGGCAAAGCAGGTGACGCGATCAAAAATGTTCGTGGAATAGGTTATAAATTCGATAGTTTGTCGTCCTAACCTTTCGACTCACCATCCATATCATCTGTTAATATAATAAGTTACATTAAAATATCCTCAATACGTGTCCTCTGTCGTAAATTAATCATTATTTAACTTTCTATTAACTAAAAATTAACTCTTCAGCGGCATACTTTAAGCGAATAGAAAGAAAGAATGAACGGAGGACAGTATGAAGATATTCTCGATATTGACGATCTGCGGAATGATAGTGCGATGTCTTATCGGATCGCCCGAAGTTCCAATAAAAAATCATTCGTATATCGCGCAGGTAGTAATAAAAAATTCGGACCTGCGCGACGAGAAACTTGGGAGGCAGGATTATCAATCTGAAAAAATAAGATTCCTTAGAACGGGTAAACTTTTAAACAACGAGATTAATTATCAGAAGTCCCAAAATTTTTGGGGCTTCGGTATCCCCGCGCATACCCGTTATCCAGTCCACTTAGCGAAATGGGAAGAGTTCAGGCGGAACCCAAAGGCAAAAGTTTAGTTACTTAGAACCCCATTAGTTTTCGATTTGTTCGGTATGACCGCGCAGAATATCTCCGCAGGGTTATTCACCAAAAACCTGAAATATTTATGTCCAGAACTTTCAAAAACCCCTAGATTAACGGAATCGTAAAAAAGCAACGCTATGTCATAGTTCAGTTTATCCGAGGGAAGGACGCATTTTACGCTTCTGGAGGTCTATTTGTTATTTTTGTTCTTCAGGCGAAGCTTAGCGGGAAAGCTTAAATTATTCATATCCTGTCGGCCATAGACCGCTCAATGCTCAAAAGCATCCGTCTCGTCGCTCCAGCCGTCCATATGGCTGGCCAGGATGCGCAAGACTTCACTAAATTCTCGGCATATCCCGGTATCCACCCTTTTAATCAGATAGTACGCGGGGTGAAGCGGCAGGCATGTTATTAAAATATTTATTTTCCATGAAGCGGACTATGTGATAAAATTATTACAATTTGGGAGACGTCATGGAAACATTGGATGCCATTAAAGCCCGTGTGAGTGTTCGTAAGTTTTCAAAGCGGCCTATTGACAAGGTTTTGTTAGAAAAACTTATTGATGCCGCGAGGCGAGCTCCAACGGCGAGGGCAGTGGAGCCTTGGGAATTTATCGTTATTTTAAAAAGGGAAACACTTGGTCTATTGGGAGGTCTGGCGGACCATGGGCTGTTCATCAGGGAAGCGGCAGCGTGTATCGTTGTGGTTTGCGCGGATACAAAGTATTATCTGGAGGATGGCTGTGCCGCTACTGAAAATATCCTGCTCGCGGCAGCCGATCTTGGCCTTGGCGCTTGCTGGGTAGCCGGGGATAAGAAAGAGTACGCCGATAATGTTCTTAAGGCGATCAAAGCCCCGCAGGGATACCGGTTGATCAGTCTTATCCCGGTAGGTTGGCCGGGAGAGCCGGTAAAGCAAAGTAAAAAAAAGCAGCTGAACGATGTGATCCACTGGGAGGTCTTCTGATACATCGTTCTTTACGCTGCGATGGGACAGGATGGAGAAATGTATGGAAAAGAAACTGTTAGCGGTTGTGGACAATGAACCGAATATCCTCGACGCGATATCGGGGTATCTTTCGAACAAAGGTTTTGTAGTGGAGGGGCTCCCTGACGCCGAAAGCCTGTATTCTCTCCTAAAAGATAGGAGGCCCGTCCTAATAATCCTTGATCTTATGTTGCCGGACAAACACGGATTTGATATATGTAAGGAGCTAAAGGCTTCTAAAGAATATTCGGGTATACCGATAATTATTTTGTCGGCCAATACCGAGGAAAAGGACAAGGTGTTAGGGCTGGATCTCGGGGCTGACGACTATGTTTCAAAACCATTTTCATTGCAAGAGCTCTACTCCCGGGTCAACGCTGTTCTTAGGCGTAATACAGCTGCTTCTCAATACCAACGGTCAACGTTGATCGGCGACATATTGTCATTTGACGTTAAAACCGGGAAAGTCAACGTGAGTGGGCGGGAGGTCGCGCTTACCCAAACGGAACTTAAAATTTTGGAATGCCTATATTCAGCAAAAGGTCAGGCCTTGAGCCGTAAAGCGTTGTTAAACTACCTGTGGGGGGAAAAAACTATCGCGATAGAAGAAACCATCGACATGCATGTAAAAAACCTCAAGAGCAAGCTTGGCAAGGCCGGTGATATGATCTCGACGGTCAGGGGAGAGGAGTATAAATTCACGGTCTAGTGCGAAACATAACCGCTATTTTAAAAAATCAAAGTGGGGGGATATCATGATGCGTTCCGGTAATCCAGCGTTACGAGGAAATGTCTTTTCGGATGTTAGCGCGGCAAGTTCTGGATTGACAATGACGGTCCAGGGCACGGTCAATAAAACTGCGGTACTTCTTCTTTTGGCGGTAATTTCAGCGGGGTGGATATGGGGCAATCCTGTCGCGCCGTCCCCATTGATAGTCCCGGCCGCGATCTTCGGGTTTATAACCGCGTTATATACTGTTTTTAGAAAACAGCACGCCGCGGTGACCGCGCCCATCTACGCGGTACTTGAGGGGATCGTTATCGGCGGGATATCAGCTATTTTTGAGAGAACGTATCCAGGGATAGTGCTTCAGGCGGTCGCATTGACTTTTGGGACACTTTTCGCGTTACTTATGGTTTATAAATCACGATTGATAAAAGTTACTGAGAATTTCAAACTTGGTGTTGCGGCAGCCACGGGCGGGATAGCTATCATATATCTCGTTTCGTTCGTAGTCAGTCTTTTCGGAGGGAACCTTCCTTTTATACATGAAAGCGGGCCGATCGGGATAGCGTTCAGCCTTTTTGTCGTGGCTATAGCCGCGTTTAATCTTGTTCTTGATTTTGACTTTATCGAGAGCGGAGAATCAGCTGGCGCTCCCAAATATATGGAATGGTATGGGGCTTTCGGGCTTGTGGTTACACTTATCTGGCTGTACCTCGAAATGCTCCGTCTTTTAAGCAAGATGAGACGCAGATAATCTCTTCGAGGCGTTTCCATTTTTGGTTCGGCTGAACTGGCATCCCTGGAAACTATTTCCTGTCTAACAGCAGGTAAGGGATGTTTATGCGGGGCTTCACATTTCTTATTATGGCCTACCTCTCGGGCTCACGTAAAAGAACGGAAGGCGTGATGTCTTTAAACGACTTGCGTAAGGATCTCAGGAAATATGGAAACAAAAAAAGGGGAGAGCTATTAAAAAATTTTTTTAAGACAGGTCCGGGGGAATACGGCGAAGGCGATGTTTTTATGGGAGTGAGAGTCCCCAGCGCGCGAAGGGTCGCGAAGCGCTATCGCGACTTGCCGATAACGGAAATCGGACGTCTACTTCGGTCTTCTTTGCATGAAGAACGGCTTGTGGCGCTATTGATCTTGATCCATCGGTTTTCGAAAGGGACGCCGCTCGAAAAAGAAGAGATCTACAATTTGTACCTCTCAAGTACGAGGCATATAAACAATTGGGACCTTGTGGATATTTCCGCGCCTAATATCATCGGGGCTTTTTTGTGGGGAAAAGACTCGAAAGTCCTATATAGACTGTCCGGATCGGTCGACCTGTGGGAACGCCGTATCTCTTTATTGTCCACGCTATATTTTATAAAGCGCGGAGATTTTTCAGATACGTTAAAAATAGCGGCTAGACTTCTTCGTGATAACGAAGATCTTATACACAAAGCGTCAGGTTGGATGCTTCGAGAGATCGGGAAAAGGGATATGTCCCTGACTGAAGAGTTTCTCCGGGAGCACTATGATGAGGTCCCACGGACAATGCTTAGGTACGCGATCGAACGTTTTCCCGAGAATAAAAGGAAGGATATCCTTAAAGGAAAATTTGGCGAGGTGAAGTGGTAATATCCCGCTAACATTTACCAACCGAACGGAGATATCATGAAACTGGGGATACTAATACCGGAACTCATCAAATTCTTTGTTTCTATGATCGTCGTCTATATCGCCACTCTGATGGCGGATTTCGGCAACCATAAAAACACCTTCCGTAACGCGTTTCTAACTGCCGTTCTGCTTTCGCTCTCCGACAAAATTCCCCTCATGATATATATGGGGCTTGGGTTATGGCTATACTTCCTGATAAACCAGTATAGTATAAGTTTTTTTAGATCGGTTTTTTGCGTCTTGATCTATTACTATTTCGTCGTATTTCTTAAACTCGCTCTAGCCGCGTCGCTTATCGCGGGGCCGTTTCTTATCTCGTTTTTTTCCGATCCAGGCCGGGTTTTTGTCCCGGTTAAGCAAGGAATTAAATTTGATATGGGAAAATACGTCCGGCAAATTCCCCAGGGGATAAAAAGCATCTTTGGATTCTCGGGGGAAAATGAACTTTCTGACGGTGCCGGTCCAAAGATAACTGTTCGTCTTAAGAACGGCAGGAGTTTTAAGGGGATACTGCTCAGGGAAACTGCCGAAGCGTATTATTTTGATGTTGCCGACGGGCGCTCGGAGGTCGTGGTTAGAAGGGACGATATCCGGGATATAACCGAATAAGACGCCTCAAGCGGCGGTTGCGTTATATTTTGCCCCTCGCGGCGTTGTTCCCAAGTTTTCAAGCCGGGCAAGAAAACACCGCTCGGCCTGCAGGCAGGCGGCGAACCAAAAGGTGCCTTGTTTTTAGTGTGTTTTTACGCTACAATATGGCGGAATTTTAAGAGCCGGATGTTTTGAACACGGGAGAGGGGTAACGAGCATGAAAGTGGTTTTAGCGGGATACAATGTTGATACGTCGGTACTATCGGAGATAGAGGGGATAACCGGAAAGCGTGCCGATCTCACGCCCGAAGTGCTTTCTGCGGCTTATGCGCGCATCAGCCGGGATCCGCGGCCAATAGATCTTATCCGCGAGGAGGCCCGTCAGGAGGTCGAAAAGTCCCGAAAGTCCAATTCGACGATAATCTTCAAGATGGGACATCATTCCGTCGCGGAACACGCGGTATTCAATTTGGACATAATGGGTGTATCCCGATTGGCGATGGAGGAATTGGAAAAATTTCGTCTATGCTCATATACGGAAAAGTCACAGCGGTATATAACCCTCGATAAGGACCATGTCGTTCCCGATGAGATCAAGAAGGCCGGGTATGCGGATGTTTTTGTCAGGATGATAGACGAACAGAATCGCGGATATTTTTCTCTTTATGAAAAACTTAAAGAGCACGTAATCAGGAAATATCACGATCTCGCGAAAGACCCTAAAAATGATAGTCTCCTGGACGGATGGGCCAAGGAAGACGCGCGCTATATTACAGCTCTCGCCACAGAATCACAGGTAGGCCAGACTATAAACGCGCGTAACCTTGAGCTTCTCCTCAGGAGGTTTGCTTCTCACCCTTTGAGTGAAATCAACGAGCTTGGCAAAGCCATATATGAAAAGATCTCCGGCGTCGCGCCTTCGATAGTTATTTTCCATAACGCGAACGATAGGGATCGTAATACTTATCCCGAACTTAAAGAGCGCGCTGGCGGCATCCTAGCGGCCTTGCCTAAGAATACCGGCCGCGTCACCGAGGATGAGGTTAAGTTGGTCGAGTGTCCTTCTGACGGAGATATCGTGACCGCGGCGTCGTTACTGCATAGTTCGACAGATCTTTCGTATGAAAGGTGTAAGGAGATCGCGAAATCCATGTCCGCCGAGGCGCTCATGGATTTATTTAAAACTGCGGGGCGCAATATGCAGTTTTATGATTCCATGCTGCGCGAATTTGAATATGTAAGTCTTACTTTCAACGTAGTCCTATCCGCCGCGTGTTTCGGGCAGCTCAAGAGACACCGTATGGCGACCATTACCGCCCAGGAATATGACCCGGGGCTCGGGGTCACAGTGCCGGAATCTATAAAAGAGATAAAAATGGAGGAGTATTTCCGGGGAATGACCGATAAAACGGAGGACGTTTATAACATTATTAAAAAGAAGGTCCCGTTAGCGGCCCAATATATCCTCACTAATGCGCATCGCAAAAGGGTGCTATTCAAGATAAACGCGAGGGAGCTTTATCACATCTCACGGCTCAGGGAAGATAATCATGCCCAATGGGATATCCGCAATGTTTCTCGCGCGATGACCTGTGAGGCCAGAAAGAAGATGCCCTTGACGTTGGCATTGGTCGGGGCTAAAGATAGGTACAATATGATATATGAGAGCGTTTACGGGGATCTTCCCAAAGTAACCGAGGCCATCCTGCCGGGGAAGAGAAAAATAGGGTAGTTATAGATTGTACTATGCCGAAACTTTTTGCTTTTGCTGATAATGCTGCTTCAACAAAACATCATTATGTGCCAGTCACATTTTTTATAATCTGCACAAACGCGGCCGTTTTTTGGTATTTAAAGTTCTGTCATGTGCCGGAAGAAACGCTCAACTCTCTTCTTTTGAATTCGCACAATTTCTTTATCCAAAAGAACATAGTTTCATTGCTGACAACGGGGTTTGTTCATGAGGATGTGTGGCATCTTGTGTTCAATCTGATCGGTATCTTCGTCTTCGGAACCATAATAGAGAACCGGCTCGGCGGGTTTAAGATGTTCCTTGTGTTTTTCGGTGCGCTTATACTGTCGATGTTTTTGTCGGTTGTGATATACGCGTTGTTCCTCGGACAGAACGTAACAATAGTAGGTTCGTCAGGGGCGCTTATGGGGCTTCTTTCCTGCGCGATGCTTATCGCGCCTTTCGAAATAACGTACGAAATGTTACTCCCATTGCCGGTAATGTTAAAAGGATGGTTATTTATTTACGCCGATATGCGCGGTTTTTTGGGAGGAGAGACCGACGGGATCAGCCACTTGGCGCATCTCTTGGGCTTTTTATCCATTGCCTTGATATGCTATTTTTTCAGCAAGAAGGACCGGACCCTGGTTAAAAAAGGGCTCCTGATCAATCTCTTCTCGTTTTTTTTATTCGTTGTGATCAACAGGTATATAAGCATCAAGTAGAAGGAAGTTGGGAAGATCATGGCAAGGGCGGCGCTAACGGGCTACGCGATAAAAAGAACAAAAAACATTCATACCTTATCAAGGAGGCGTAATAGTAGCGTTTCGGCGGCTCATCAAAAGTTTATACTGGGCCATATTGAAAAACACATAAAGGAGATTAAGGAACTTTTAGAAAAGAATGATAAACATTACTTGACCGAGACGGGGGATCTTGTGATCTTATGCTTAGAGCTTATAGTAGAGGGGAAGGGCTCGCCAAACGCTTTGCTCTTAAAGTGTTTTAAACGGTTTGAAGATAAGCTGACGGCGCCCGTTAAAAATAGATCAAATCCTGGTTGCCCTTCGGTCCGACGCTTACATCGGTGAGCGGGATCCACCAGTGGCCCGTTCCTTGGCGGGGTGATATCTCCACAACTGTGGCTAACGGACCTTTGATCCGTTCGATTTTAACAACATAGCCTTTATATATCCACTTCGTTCTTTCACTATTAATTATTTTTCCGAGCAGTATATGATCGCGTGCCATTTCCGCCCGCTTTACGTTAAAAAAAGTATTCGGGTTATCGAATAAATGGCATTGCTCTCTTATTACGGCTTTTTCACCTATCCTTTTATCCCTGATGCACCCATACCCCGTTATCGTTGTTAAGAACAATAACGATAAAAGTAGAACTGATGATATTTGCCGGCGGTTCCTCACGATATGTGTCCTCTCGTTTATATGCCTTCTCACGGGGTTATGCCCGTGGGTTCGGTGGTTCCCGGATGTAACTACATGCCCACGCACGCAGTGTTCTGTACGGGAAGAGCAAGACAAGTATAGCATGAGAATGTCTGATGTAAAGACAAGGCTTGTATTTTCTTGCCATTATTATGTTTTAACGCTAAAATTAACTAAAATCGTTCCATAGCAATTTGTAGGAAATATTTATGGCAAAGCTACTTATACCCAAAAGATATTTAAACGTTATCCTGATCGGGATCTTTTCGATGATCGTTATTTTAGGTCTTGTCGTTTATGCGGTTAAGGCAAAACTTAACAACGTCGCGCTTTATCTTGAGGACATCTCCCGAGGCGGGGTAACCCGGCTGACCGATGGGGGCGCGGACACCGATCCCGCTTTTTCCCCCAAGGGGGACGAGATCGCATTTGTGCACAGTGAGAAACCAAAGATATCTTCGCTCAGGGTATTGTCGTTGAATACGGGGAAAGAGCGCGTGCTGTTAGATAACGGGGCTTTGAATATTAACCCTTCCTGGAGTTCTGACGGGGGGTCCATAGTGTTCACATCGGATATCGAAGGACAAAAAGACATCTGGCGGATATATCTTGCCGACAATCATTTGGAACGGATAACCAATGACGCCGACGTGGAAAAATATCCGCACATATTGCCGGATGGAAATACCGTTTTTTTCACCCAGATGGCGATAAAGAATAGGGAGGAACTGTTCCTTATCCCTTCCGAAGGGGGCGAAAAGGCGCGATTATCCTTCTCCCGGAGCATAATATATTCCCCGCGGTATTCAACCTGGATAACCGGGACAAAAGAGATCGCGTACCTTTCTTTGAATGACCTGGTCTTTGTTGACGAGAATGGCGCGAGGAAACGGGACATCAAGTTAAAGGGGCTGGAGGATACAAATTCGGTTGCGATAGAGCCGCTCAACGCGGCTACAGCCGTATTTAAAGCGCGCCCCGAAAAAGATATTGTGCTGTTTCAGTTATATCTTTACAGGATGGATACCGTGACAAAGCAAATAAAATTATTGCGTAAGGCCGGTTATTTTGAAACCGGGCACGATTTTTCACCTGACGGCGAACATATCGTATATTCGCGATAGACCGGAGTTTCCGCGGGAGAACGGACAGCGATGGCGGGAAATAAAGCCTAGAGTAGTGGGGGAAGAGAGACGATGCCGATATTCATGCGTTTAAAAAATATTTTTGTTGTTAACGTGATTTTACGTGTCGCCACTTTTTCCGCGGTTGCTATGTTTTTATCTTTTCCAGCGATGGGAACGGAGCCCGAAGAACTTGACTACAACGGTATAGTCAGGACTTATAGCGAAGTACGGAAGATAATTAAAGATCAGACCGCGACAGCTCCGGAAAAAAAAGCGGCCTTAACCACATTAAAGACGCTTCTCGAGCGTCTGAGCGAATTGCGGGAAAGTACGGCCGCGGGTGACGAGAGAACCGACCCGCAAAAACCTTCGCAAAGGGACATCGCCAGTCTCATGGCGGATATGCGTTCTCTTCAAAAGGCCGCATATCCGGGGACAGCGAAAATGCAGCCCCCGCGAGAGGAAGGGACAGAGGATCTTTTTAATATCGCCGGATTGCGTGAAAAGATCGAGATCTTCAGGGCGATCGTCGCGAATGATCAAAATATGGGTCTTGCCGAAATTGATAAGCTTGTAGAAGAGGTTTACGCCGTGTTCCTGGATGTTGAGAAAACCATTGTAAGTGCCGGGGTTCCGACGGATAGCGGTATGCCCGGTCTTTTAGAGAAAGAAAGAGAAGACCTGCGCATGATAATGCGCATATTACGTGACCGCCGGACGTTTGTTGTGAAGCAGGAACAACTTCAGGCCTCCGGGGAAGGAAGCGCGGTCGCCACAAAAAAATGAAAGTTATCGACGCGATAAAAGGACGCAGATCTATCCGGAGATTTCGTAACGCGGGTGTTACTAGAAAACGTGTTCTTTATCTCCTTGACGCGGCCAGATGGGCTCCCTCCGGACTAAATAACCAGCCGTGGCGTTTTTTGACCATAACAGAACCGGGAATAAAGAACGGGCTAAGTCGATTTACGCGATATTCACAGGTTTTGAAGAGCTCCCCGGTGGTGATATGCGTTTTCCTCGACAGGACGGCGTCATACGACCGCGATAAGGATATTCTTTCTATAGGCGCGTGTATACAAAATATCCTGCTTGCCGCTTATGAAATGGGGCTCGGGACCTGTTGGCTCGGAGAGATACTCCGTCAAAAAACAAAGGTCATAAAGTATCTGAAAATCCCGGCTAGCAATGAATTAATGGCTGTGGTCGCGCTTGGCTATCCGGCGGAGAAACATATAACAGGTCGTCGCAAACCGATCAGGAAACTTGTTTTGAATATGGATATGATGCATTATTGTGTATAGCTACTGAGGAAAATATAATAGTGATGACCAGGATAACTGATCTTTATGCAGTTCGCATCGTGAAGAGTTCTAAGCGCGGGAATTATTAAATGTTGAATAAATCGGACCGGAAAGTTTATAATAGCCGGTATATTTTAATTAAAAGCGGAAAGATCCACATAGGATCCGTGGAGTTATGGGGTATCAAAAAAAGACTATTTTAATCGTTGACGGTAATTCTCACGACAGAAAAACGGCGGCGGAAATATTGGAGCTTAATGGCTTTACCTCGCTGACGGCCATTGACGGGGAAAGTGCGAGCGAGATAGTTAAAAAGGAAAAGCCTGACTTGGTCATCCTGGAAGCTGTTGTTCTTCGTCAGAATGGTCATGTCACTTTCCGCCAGATAAAGACCGCTGCAGCGGGGGACGCCATTCCCGTGCTTATGGCTGTCCCGGCTGAGGATAGATCCGTGAAAGAGAGGTGTGTCGATAGCGGGGCCGACGATTTTATATCCAAACCATTCGAAAAATCAGAACTTTTGATCAGGGTAAATTCTCTTCTCCGCATAAAAACGCTTCATGACGAGCTCAGCGCCGCCGTGCGCAAGTTGAACGGGGTTGAGACGATAAAGAACGATCTTTTACACATAATCGTCCAGGACCTGGCGAATCCACTCTTGACTATCGCGGGGCGTATACAGATACTGCTTATGAGCCCGGATAAGAACTTTTCTGAAGTGCAAAAAGGGCATCTCGAAACAGTATTTACGGCCAGTCAGGACCTTAAAAGAATGATAGGGAATATTCTCGATGTCAACCGGATGGAAGAAGGGCTCTTTAAACTAAAACCCGAAAAATTCAATTTGGCGAGGATAGTCGCGGAGGTTGTCGAGCAGATGAGCATACTCGCTGCCCACTCGGATAAAAAACTTTCGTTAGAGTCAGATGAGTATATGCCGGGGATCCTTGCTGACCGGGAGGTTGTACGACGAATCGTGTCCAATTTGATAACAAATGCTCTTAAGTTCACTCCGGCGCGGGGGACCGTTTTTGTAAAAGCGCTATTTCGCGAGGACGAAGGCATTTTTTATGTCCAGATAAAAGACTCGGGAGAAGGTATTCCCGCGGAAGACTTGGAAACTATTTTTAATAAGTTCTCCCAGGTAGGGACCGGAAGCGCGAAAGTCGGACGCGGATTAAGCTTGGCTTTCTGTAAGATGGCGGTCGAAGCCCATGGCGGCAAGATCTGGGCAAAAAGCGCGCCGGGAAAGGGAAGCCTTTTCACATTCACGCTTCCGGAGAAATGTTTTATTGGCGGATAACCGCGGAATGGCATATAAAAAATGACTAACAAAATATGTTTGATATTATTGCTTTTGGCGGTACTCGCTACCGACGCGCGCGCCGTTGACTGGGAGCAAGAGATTGATTCCGCTCTTCAGCAAGCCCCGACCCAACATAAGCGGGGGACAAATTCCGGCAGGCGTTTGCTAATGGAAAAAGAGGAGCGCATTGGCGAAATAGATGAGGAGCTGCGTGTTCTTATGGGTAGGGGGGATCACGAGACCGCTGTTCAAGTATTGCGTGAGTCCTTGCGTTTGTCCATAGAACTTTATGGAACATATGAGGACATTAAGGTTGCTGAAAGATTTGTAATGATAGGGATAGCATATATGGAAGCTGAAAATCCGCGCGAGGCTAAGGACGCTTTTATGTGGGCCCTGAAAATAGGGGAGCCCTTGATCGGCAGCGGTAGTTATCAGCTTTCCAATGTTTATCGTTTTATTTCCGCGGCGTGTTATCAACTCGGTGAAGGTAGTGAGGCAATGACTTACGCAAGCCTACTGCTCGAAGGGGCTATAGACGAATATGGCCCCAACAGCGCGCAAGTTACTGAAGCAAAAGCCTTTATGAAAAAATTATCTACTCCAGCCCAAGATCGACCAAACGTTTAATCCTGGAAATAACCGTATCTGATTTTGTCCTAACTCCATATTACTTTTGATGATTGTGAGATGGTCTCTTTTTTGTGTCCTGAGATGCTTTTTCTCAGGTATTTTTGTACTCCCGCAGAAATCCACCTTTCTACTCAAAAAACGTCTCTAAAGGCATTTGTGAGGGAAAGAAGGCCTTTCCCCGTATGATTTGTAATTTGACAAGGTAAGTTAAGAATTAAATAGTAAGCAGCTATTTGTTGCTCTAACCATTGAGCCATGCTAAAATAACATAATTTTCATATACGATACCATCAATACCAATAAATATTATCATGAGACCAGGACACAAAAATATTTCACACAAAATAACCGCGCTTTTTTTGGTTTTTATTTTTAGCGTGGGAGAGATCTTCCCTGTATTCCTCGCAGATGCACACACGTCTCTTGCCCCTTCACTACGTTTTTCAAGTGACGTTTTTAAGGAACAATATCTCGCGAAAACAACGCTTCTGTCGCATAAGGCCGTCAATGGATATATCGGAGAACAGGTGCGGAATATCGGATGGGATAAGATCGAAAAACGACGCGATAACATTGGCATTGAAAAGGGCGAGAGGCAAGAGATCCTGATCTTAAAAATACCCGGTCTTCTGAAGAATACCGGACAGTTAGCGCATGTAGGCCTTGGACAAAAAAACGGTGTCCCGACAATATATATCGATAGCCGTTATTATTACATCGAATCTGTGCTTTCGCATGAAAAAGATGAAATAAGCAAATGGGAGGGGAAAAGGCGTTCCCTGGGGCTTGATCCCAACGGCATGAGAGAGTGGATCCTTCAAAATCCGGGCGAGGCAAAAAATATAGCGGCTGATTTCCATGGTACTTCGCGCGAAGTTGACTCTCTTTATCAGACTATTCGCGAAAATCATGATAATTTCCTGGACCTCTCCCGCATATACGCGGCGTATCTTTCCTACGGCTTTGACGTTGATGACAATGATGTTAATATCGCCTCCGGGGAAGGCCCTTTAAAGCAGCCGGGCGGGAAAAAGAACGCCGAGAAATGGGGCGAACTTGAATATCACCTCGCGAGGATCTCCGGCGGTGACGCCGACTCAAAGATCGCGTCGATCGATTCGATATTCAGCGCTCTTGTGCTGGGAAAACTCGATCCTGATAAAAAGCTCATGAACGCATTGCTCCAAAGCTACGAGCGGGAGGACTCGTCCGAAGTAAAATCAAGACTGATGGAGGTCCTCTCTGTCTACGGTCTAAAAGATGAAAGCGTCCGTAAAAAAGTCCTAAAGAAAATAGACTTTAAGAGCGAACCGGCGATCCTGCGCAAGTTCTTTCTTGGGATATATATATCACTCATAAATGACATCACGCGGTCCATTCCGCCGGACGTAGTCGCTGCGATGAAGATCATGCTGCACCACAACGATAGCGATGTAATACAAAAAATATTGCTGGTCCTTTATGTGGGCATGGGAGGGGACAAGCATTTTCTCGTGGATGCGCGGCGGGCGGCGGATAAAATCACACCTCTATTCGATCCGGCGCTTCTTTACAAAGACAACCGCTTCATGGATAGGCTTTATCTTCTGCATAACGCAAATGACGTAAGGGTGATGTTCGCGGCGGATACCTTGTTAGCGCAGATCGAGAAACATTCCGGCATAAAACAGCCTGAAGGGCATTTAGGCGCTGGGAAGGTCATGACAACCGCGGATATATGGCCGGCCATGTCCGCTAGCAGATCCGGAAAGAGAAGGCAAAAATACGCTCATCTTGACCCGAAAGAGCTTGAAGCCCTATGGCAATACATCTTTTTCAACGGTCAGTCCCCTCACAATTTTATAAATGATCTTTTCGCGGAAGGGAAAGACATGCTCTTTCTGGCCGACAATACTTTCGGGGATAAGATGCCTCTTACCATAGAGGAAATAACACAGATCATAGATAAAGGCGGAGTTACCCATATAGCTCTTCCCATACCTTTGTCTGAGAGCAAAAGTTTTTACCGATTCATTTGGGCCGACGCGGATACCCAGCTGAACTATCATCCCTTCACCGGCGGCCGCATATCAAAAAAAGACGTCGAATATTATTCGGGGGTTATAAGCCTTTTTCGAAACATGGTCCGGACTTTAGACGGCGAGGTGAAATTCGTGCTTTACGGCGAATCAAAACTTTCCGGCGAGCGTAAGATCGATAAAATGGCCGGTAATCTCAGTTCGATCTTTGCCGAGAGTCCGAACGCCAGGGTGATAGCTTTCGGAAGCATTTTTAACCTTGCCCGGGAACACCTTGCTTCGGAAAAGCAAGGTAGAAGGTACGCCTCTATTGCGGCGCTTTTGGCAAAAAATATCGGTCCCAAAAGGATGGCATCGCTGATTTACGAGGACGAACGTTCGATCAAATACGATTTAGACATAGGCATACATAACCTGGAGGAGATTTTCTCCAAGCCGGTGTTCACGAGTTTTGGGGTAAAGACCAGCAATGAACTTTTGGCGCGTCTTAAATTCAATGAAGCCGTGGATAACACCTTAGGGTCGGCGTTTGACGGCATGATCATACGAAAAGATAAAGGGGACGATCCTGAGTTCATCGACATTCCGGAGTTGCCTGTATATGACAACTTAACGCCCGATCTTACCCCGGCCGGAGCCGGGAAAGGTTCTCCGGCGGATCTTCTGGAGACGATAAAGGGCGACAACACCTTACTTAAGAAAATGGTGGATCGCAATGAAGGTATTACGATAAAAATAATGGCCAGATACCGTCCATTTTCACGGAGAACAGTCGAACGCGAGTTCGAGGTGCTGAAAAAACTCGGGGTGTTTGTTAATGTGGACGGGAAACACGCCCATTACAGGTTCAGCGACATGATGACGAGTCAAGATCTTGATTACACACGAACTCTTATAAACGCGATAAACGATATTCATTTTGAAGTCGGCGAATCGCGATTATATGACGAGCGGCCGCTGCATTGCGGAAATATCCCGGAAGAAAAGATACCAACCATAAAAGAACTTATCAGAATGGCCGTGTTGGAGCAGGTTGGGATAATGACGGAGATGTCGTCGTTCAAGGAAAAAGATGGGTTAATAAAGGACGCGCAAGGTCTGAAAGAAGACGTGAACTTATGGAAAGATCCGGGGACATCTAAAAGGTCAGACCCGGACGATCTGCTCTCGGACAGAAATGTTAAGGACGACGCGGATATCTTTAAGGATGCCGTAAGCCTCTCGTTGAGAGATGCAGAGGGGATACGGCGGAGGGCGAACGAGGAAGGCGATATCGGTCAGTTATTGGAAGTGGACATGAAAGATGATGAAAAGCTCGTGGTCATCGGAGACCTCCATGCCGAACAGCAGGCTTTAGAGGAGATTCTTGCCAGGACAGATGGATCGGAGCTCGCGTCCGGGAAGACAAGGATAGTCATCCTGGGCGACATAATGTCCGCTATTAATCCACGCGAATATGCGTACTTCAAAGATGGATCTGGCAATTCGATGCATGATAAACACGCGAATGAGGAGTATGAAAGAAACAGCGGGAAGAGGGGATACGAGCTATTGTTGCGTATCGCCGAGTTAAAATGCAAATATCCCAAAAGTATTTTTGTGTTACCCGGGAACAGCGAATTGGGGTTTAAGACTAAAACCGCCGGGAAACCGTTTAGGCTATTGTTTGACAAAAGTACCGGAGATGCCGAAGATATACGCCCGGACAGGAGAGATATATATGATGCTACAAGGACTTTTATAGATAGCATGCCTCTATTCGTGATCATATCCATCCAAGGCAAACGATATCTTTTCAGTCACGGTGGTATTATGCGCACCGGGGATTCGGAAGAACTGTTCCGGGGATATGATCGCGCTTCGCTTGTAAATTTTAAGAGGCATGGTTGTGGCACCGACACCGATTTCCAGAATTCCATAAAACATAATTATCTTCGTTATTCCCGTGAACCCGGCAAGGACCCAGAAAAGGATATGAAAGAACTTTATGACAGTTTAGATATCGATTATCAAATTTCTGCGCACATACATGAACTCTTTAGCGGCAGCGATCACGTCAAAAGATGCGATTTAGAGTTACAGAAGATAGAAGGGGTGGATGCGTCGTACGGTGTCGCGTACAAAAAGATACATGTCTTTCATACTATGGGATTTAATAACCAATACGTCTATCTTGAAATATCAAAAGAAGCGAAAAACGCGACCGGGATAGAAGCAAAAAGGATAACAAAAAAATATATTAACCAGGCTGAAAAAACGCGGCGCGGAAAGACAGAAGGCGTGAACTTAAATAATGAAATACCGCCGGCGCCGGAAGAGAACAAAGTTCTCTGGCATATACTCGAGAACGGTCTCTTGGCGGATGAGCAGAAAAGTTCTTTCGCGCAACAGGTTAATAATCTTTCGCGCAGATCGGAAGGCCGGGAGCGCATCTGGATACTCAAAGATGGCGAAACGATCAAGTCCGCCATCGACGGCATAAAGAAGATAACACCGGAAGCCATATTCGACGTGGCATTAAGCAGTGCCGCCCATATCGGGGCTGTGCCGGAAAGAGACGGCGATAACAAAATAAAAATGCTTGTTTTCGAAGGCGAGGCGAGTAATTTTCGGCATATAAACGGAATGGTCTACGCTTTGCGGGCGTTGCACCTCGAGAACGAGAAGATTATGCCGGCCTTACTAGCGATATACGCAGCCTTGACCGGGGAAAAATATAAAGGAGAAATACCACCTCTCGTATTACTCAATAACCCGCGCGAATTCGCCAAGAAGTTCATATTTGTACTACCGCCGGCTGAACCGTTGCCGGTGGAAGACATCCCAAAGGTCAACGCGCGTTTGATGGAAGTCATGACGGCGATGTAAGACGGTTGGCTGGTTCGCTGGCTAACCAGTTCGCCAGTTATCCGGTTCGTTAGTTCATATGACGAACGTTTTAAAACACTTTGACTCTGTGACTCTAGCGAACGTTCGCCTGTCTTCGGCAGGTAAACGCCTGCAGGCAGCAACAAGCAAATCGTTCCATAGGACAGAGGATGTTCTTTTCTTTTTCTCGGACGTGTGGCGATTTGCATTTTTCCTCGATATAGTGTATTTCTAAAGGGGTATTCATATTTACAAAGGAGGATATTATGTCATGCGGGGCAAAGAGTTGCGGTATGAAGAAAAAAAGCTCAAAGAAAAAAACTTCGAAGAAAAAAACGTCAAAGAAAAAGAAATAAGTCGTTTTATTCTAGATCCTAGCTCAATCCCAAAGTAGAGAGCGGCTCCCTCAGCGCGTTCTAAAATCCTGACGACGATATGAAGGATGCTGGGAAGTCGCCCATTCGTTATGATCTTTATTCAATGCCGGGTATTGCTGCAGCAATACCCGGCATTGAAACACGGTCATGAGAAATCCAGCCTACCCAAAATACGTCTCGCGCGTTATAATACTTATCGTGGGGAGAAAGGTAAGAAATGGTTAATATACTTCTACTGATATTTTTCACTTCGGCGCTCGCGAGCGCGATACTTGGGGCCGTTCTTTTCATCAGGCCGGAAGGAGTGATAGCCTTTCAAAAAGATTTATACAAGAAAATCAATTGGAACCTGGAACCCGTATCCATGGAAAAAGAGATTCGGAACACGCGGATTATGGGACTAATCATGATGGGCATTACTGCCGCGGCCGTTGTATATTTTATAGCGCTATGTGCCTTCGGGCTGAGATTTTGAGCGCGGCAGGAGGGATCACATAGGAGGAAGGGACTGACAGGTGTGGTTGAAAAAACTTATATTTATGACAATGGTGGCCGCCATGATGAATCCGAACGCGCATGCGGACGATAGAGAGCTGAAAAGCGCTGTATTCGCCGGGGGTTGTTTCTGGTGCATGGAAGCGCCTTTCCAGGCGCTGGACGGCGTGACGGAAGTAGTGTCAGGATATACCGGAAGTGCCGTAAAAGACCCCACCTACGAGGATGTTTCGTCCGGCGCGACCGGCCATCTCGAAGCCATCCGAATAACGTATGATCCTTCTAAAATAACTTATTCGGAATTAATTGATCTTTTCTGGAGACAGATCGACCCGACCGATAGCGGCGGCCAGTTCGCCGACCGAGGGACACAGTATAGGACGGCTATTTTTTACAGTAACGATGAAGAGCGGCGTCTGGCCGGATCTTCTAAGGCCGAATTCGCGAGTTCGGGGAAGTTCGACCGGCCTATCGTTACCGAGATACTCGCGCTGGGGGAATTTTATAAAGCCGAGGAATACCATCAGGATTATTCCAGAAAAAACCCCGGCCATTATCAGAAGTATAAACAACTTTCGGGCCGCGCGACCTTTATCGAAAGGACGTGGGGTAAAGACCCCGGTAGATATTCTGCCACGGATGATGTAAACGCCCCGGCAAAGGCCTCGGGTAAAGCTCTGCTAAAAGAGCGGCTCACCCCGCTGCAGTATCACGTAACGTGCGAAAACGGCACAGAACGCGCCTTCGATAATGAGTATTGGGACAACAAAAAAGAAGGGATATACGTCGATATTGTCTCAGGAGAACCGCTTTTTAGTTCCGCCGATAAATACGACTCCGGCACCGGCTGGCCGAGTTTCACAAAACCGCTTGTTAAGGGGAACATCGTAGAGAAAGAGGACAAAACCCTATTCATGAAAAGGGTGGAGGTCCGCAGCAAGGATGCCGATTCCCATCTTGGGCACGTTTTTCCGGACGGCCCCAAGCCGATGGGACAACGTTACTGTATAAACTCCGCCTCGCTCAAATTTATCCCCAAAGAGGACCTGGAAAAAGAAGGTTATGGGGAATACCGGGGGCTGTTCAAGTAGAAGCTGGGTTCGCCGGTTGACCAGTTAGCCGGTTGCCGGTTAGATTTTCAGCCTGTAGCGGATAGCTGTTGAAAGTTCAAATAGGAGGACAAAATGGCGGAAACGACTTTCGCGGACATATTTGAGAACGCTATTCTCGCCGAGGAAAAAATGAAGGAATATTACTTGGCCTTGGCGGCGAGATTTAAAAGGTTTGCCGAAATATCGGCGTTTTGGAAAGGTATGGCCGATGATGAAGAGCAGCACGCCGGAATATTGAAAAATATACGGGCCTCGCTGCCCGGCAATGTATTGTTCTCCCTGGCGGAAGCCAAAATGGCCTCGATCTCGGGGAAAATATCGTTATCTCCTTTAAGGGATATGTTAAAAACTGTCAGGGACCTCGACGACGCGTACGAGACTGCCCATGAATGGGAAAGTTCGGAACTAAACGCGCTTTTCATGCTGCTCGCGTCAAAGTTCATAGACGTCGCGGAAAGGAAAAATTTTACTAAAGAGCTTCTGAAATCGCACGTGGCCAAGCTGAAAGATTTCCCGGTTAAATTCGGTGACGCGGAACAGCGAAAATTGATTATAGGGGAGTGATGAGGGCGGTTGGCCAGTCGGCCGGTTAGCCAGTTCCGTGGTTCGGAGGGACGCAGAGTTCCGTGGGACGTGGCGGGTTTGCCGGTTGCCAGTTGGCCGGTTAGCCAGTTTTGTGGAGCGTGGGACGTGGGACGAAATTCAGTTAGCACGTTAACCAGTTAGCCGGTTTGCTGGTTGGTAGGTTAGAAGTAAGATTTAGCGGGTAGCGTTTAGCGTATCGTCGTGGACGACGAGGTTGGCGTATATCGGGTAGCGGATATGGCGGGATGGATCGACTTGTTCCGTCATCGCGGGTCCCGAGTCGCTAGAAGAGAGAGATAAGGTTTTAATGGAGAATGAAAATACGTCAAAGAAAATTAAATGGCTTAAGGAAGTTTCTTTGAAAGAAGTGTGTTTTGATTATCTTTGTGGCGAGTTAAAAACACTGATGAGGAATTATCCGGCACCCACGATTGTTTTAAATAGTAACAATATTTATCGAGCAAGAAAAAATAAACCAAAAGAATTGTTTCTCAACGTAAGTGATTTATTGGCACCAAAGTCAAAAGATATTGAAGATAAATATGGCAGAGCAAACCAGCCGGGGAAGCCGGTTTTATATGCTAGCGATGGATGGAAAACAACTTTTTCGGAACTTGGCATTGCAGCCGGAGATTGGGTAACGATTATGAATTGCGAATGTAAAAGCATTGATTTAAAAAAGATGATAATCGTACCTTTCGGGATCAAAAGCGATGATATAATCCCTATCGGGAAAACCCACGAAAACTGGGGGGCATCAAGGCTTCGGGAAGTATGCAAACAGTATCCGAAGTTAAACCTACAAGCATATACATTAGTAAACGATTTTCTGAACGAGCAATTTTGCAAGTACCCGGTTAACAATAATTGGGAATATAAAATTACAGCCGGGGTAGCATCAATGTATATAAACAATACATGCGAGGACTCCGATTCAATAGATGCTATTTGCTATCCAAATGCCTATAGGGAATTAAATTTCGCATTTAACACTGAGTCATTCAAAAAATTTTATAATCCAGTATCTTTCGAAGTCTTTGAAATCCTGGAGTTGAAGCGAGATCTTTTAAAAATTTCTGTCAGATGTAGTCTAAAAAAGAGATCCGAATGTTTCACCGAGAACGGGAATATTATATGGAATGATTAAAAGGATTGCATGGAACGCCTCGCGGCTTTTTGGTAATTTGTAACGTATGCAAATTAGATCAGAAAAATACATATAGCCTGTGATGGAAGATAAGAATATTCGGCGCGGGATATTGGCGGAAAGGGGTTAAATATTCTGATAAAGACGAAAATTGACAGGAATATGCCGATTGGGAAGATGAGACGGGTAAAAGATTTTCTCCCTCCGCCGGAAGATCTCATCCTAACGGGGAAGGACGGTTAAGGTCACGATATTTTTAAGCGAATCAAGCGTAAAATCCTTCAAAAAATTCGAGGAAAGCATCACTCCAAATATCAAAAACTTATCCACAATCTTGTCGATAAATACGCGGAGAAGTATTTGTCCCGAGTGTAACTAACGCCGTGTCTCTGGGGCATAACAAGCGCACCAGATAACTGGCAACAGGCTGACCGCGTCATGACCCCTATGCGACGAACCCTATTTTTCGCTTCGGTTTCTCCGGCGGCACTTCCATCAGCTCCTTGATGGCGGTGAACACCACCCGGAAATTCGAGTCGTATTTCTTTTCCATGCTCTCGATCTTTCTTTTCAGGCTTTCATATGTCAAAACCATTCTTTTTAAAGAGACAAACGCGCGCATAATGGCTATATTTACCCGTACGGCACGTTTACTGTTGAGGACGCCGGAAAGCATGGCAACGCCTTGTTCAGTGAAGGCATATGGCAAGTGTCTTCTGCCACCCCAACTTGAGGTCACAATTTGTGACCTCAAAGTCGCGAATTCTTCATTTGTAAGCTGAAACATAAAGTCCTGCGGGAAACGGTCAATGTTTCGCTTTACAGCCTGAATTAACGCCTTTGTCGGTACTTCGTACAGCTCTGCCAGATCTCGATCCAGAATTACATTTTTCCCCCGCACGTGAAATATGCGGTTTTTGATTCCATCGTCAGAGATTAAATGGGTCATTTTGCCTCCTTTTCGGTTTCGGCCGTAAAATCTGTCCCATATTTATAGTAGACACAAAAACCACTGAAATTCTTTCAATCTTTTTCGGACCAGCGAAGCCAGCGAATGTGACCGGTGATCTGTAAACTATTGAACTGACGAACCGGCGAACCAATCGTAACTTCTTGCCATACAAGAAATTCGGAGTTAAAATATAGCGAAAATGTTACATTTATTCAATTTGAGGAGGATAGATGAAGAACCCGAACATACTGCGTATACGGGATCACAATAGCCATACCCCAATGTTTAAGACCATTGAGGTGATATATGCTTTCGTGATCGCGACTTTACTAGGCGGATGTTTGATCTGGAGCGGTAATTTCGGGAATTTTTTCTCGGGACAAGTCATTGTTATAAAGGATCTTCTCCCGATTGTTTTCGGCTGGTTTTTTCTGGCGTTCACTTTTTTTAGTTTCTATAAAAAAGCGGTTGTTTTGGTAGTTGATTCCTTCGTTGGGGAGATACTTACTTTCGTTATCGCTCTTATATTTTTAAGCTGCTGCGTACTGACTTTTCAAACACCGGCCTATTGGCCGATATTTGTTGTTATCGCACTTGCCGGGCCATGGCTGAAAAACCTGCATATGCTTATACGGCTGACCCGGCAGCAAAGAGTTCTGAATTGGGAAGAAGAACATCCGCTCAGAAAAGCCTTTAAAAAATGGTTCTGGGTCTCGCTGTCGCAATTCGGTTTAGCGGGATTTGTGGCGATACTCGGCTTTTTAGCGTTAAAATCTTCTCCGAGAATAGTCAATTTCGTGCTGGCCGGGTTGATTGTCGGGATCTCTTCGAACCACCTGAGGTATTTCGCGGGTGCAGATAAGGAGTTCACATCCATAGAAAAAGAAGTCGATGATTTTATCGAGGCGCTCGACAAAGCCGGTTTGGATTATTATTGACAGGATCGGGGAGAGGTTCTGAAAATAAAAAGAGGGGAGAAGGAACGTGAAGCGACTATCATTTTGGGCTTGTATAACCTTATTATTTCTCTTTCTGGCTTGCTACAGCGCGCCGACGGATCTTTTCGCGGAAGAACTTTCCTCTATACAGCTAAAAAAGATCGAAGATGCCATCACAAAATTAAAGAATCCGGCGAGGGGCATCCAGCGGGAAGGATACAAGGATATAAAATACATAGGTACTTCTTCTATCCCGTATCTTATCACGGCGTTGATGGATAAAGCGGTCAATTTTGAGGCGAAAATGTTATTTTGCAACATTCTAGGCGACTTTAAGACCTCTGACGCGCTCTCCGCGTTGACATATACGTTAAAGAACGAATCTGTCGCCGTCAGGGCCGCCGCCTGCGAAGCCTTGGGTAAGATCGGGGATGCTTCCGCGGTAGAATCGCTTATCGGCATGTTAAGTGATGCGGATCACCCGGTTAGGAGCGCCGCTCTGAACGCGCTTATAAATTTCGACAGCCCGGGAATAGCGCTTGCGGCCGGAAAACTTTTAACCGACGCGAATGATACGGTCCGTATTTCCGCTATAACGCTTTTAGACGATAAAGCGGACCCCGCCACGGTCGAGTCTATTCGTAAGGCGTTCCAGGATGATAAAACTCCCGGCGTTCGTATGATAGCCGCGAGAGCGCTCGGCAAATTAAAAGATATTAACTCGATCGGCGTTTTGATGGAAGCCGTCACCGAGGATCTTTCGGAAGGAGTGCGCAAGGAGGTCGTAACGGCTTTGGGCAAGATCGGCGACAAAAAGGCCATACCGGCGCTGATAGAAGGCCTTAAAGACGATTATAAGGACGTGCAGATCGAGGCCTCCGGAGCGCTAAAAAAACTGACGGGTGAGGATTTTGGGAGAGATCCTATAGCGTGGGCCGAATGGTATAAAAGATAAGGACGGCCTGTTTGGTCGGATGAATCGGTTCGCCGGTTAGCCAGTTGCCGGTTCGCGATGGCAAGAATAGGTTCTTGGGGCATATCCCCAGATAAACTCCCAAAAGTCCTAAAGCGCAGTAACCCCTTATGCTTTGGTTGACATAACATATATTATCGGACGTTTGGGTGAGACGGCAAAACAAAGCCAAACATCCGATAATATGGTCGGATTATCCGACATTTATGACCATGGCATACCCGCGGAATAACAAATGTCCGATAATCCTCCACTCAAGCTATCCATCCTGGGCGCAACGGCAAAACAAGGCCAAACATCCGATAATATGGTCGGATGTTGCCCGGACATTTGAAATATTTCACATGTCTATTTCGTTGTCAATCGGCTTGAGAAGTTCAACTTGTACAAAAAAACGGCGAAATTTGAAGATCCTTACCTATTAGTTATTTTTGTTTGCCGCGTTTAGGGGGCTTTTCTCGCAGGAATTGCCGCAAACTCTCGAACATGTTGCGGAGGCCAAGCTCTTCGGCGTAATTAACTTTCTCATCAAGATATGCGATGGTGCTACGGAACGCGCTTACCATGAAAACGTTATTTTGAGCGTAGGGCTTAGAGGCGACGAACAGGTCGATAAAATCAATAAACCCGTTGCCGTTAAAATCCCCGTCATTCCGCCTTGCGATTGTCCACATCCGATTGTAAATTCGCCCGATATCGGCAATCTCGGCAACTTCATACTCATAGATATCCCATTTACCGGAGCGTCCGCGCGGCGTTTGTTCGACCATGTCGATTAGTCCGTTTAGCCAGTCAATGTGGAAGCGGTTGCTCTGGTCCAACTCGCTTTTATATATCTCGGTATTTACTGCCTCTCCCCCTAACGTATAATTTGTGGGATCGACGGTAGTAGGATCGCGAAATGGCGAATTTTTATCCGCCCCGGCGGCGATTGAGCCGAGGCAAACTGTCGCCGCGATAAAAAAACTTAAAACTATCCGCGAAAAAAAACACATA
>CAZOMD010000020.1:0-2793 GCA_964580895.1 uncultured Planctomycetia bacterium
CACATCACTTACGCGACCGAAGGAAGCGTAAGTGATAAGTGCGAATTAATCCTCCCTGCCTGCCGGCAGGCAGGCGTAGCCTATCAATGTGAAAAACATTCGGCGAAGGAGGATCACCCCTTTCCTTAATGAGCCCCGTTAGAGATCCCATCTCTAATGGGGTGAACCCCCGCAGTTTGCCCCGCAAACTAACGCTGGGGCGAATTAGCCCCTGCCTACCGGCAGACCAGACCGCCACGCCGACAAGTTAGGTCCCCCCTTTAAAAAATATCTCTTAAGATATCAGAACTTAGTAAAAAAATTCTGGAACGGGTTATCAGACCCCCCGGATTTATTCCTATATCTATATCCAACCCCTGTCAACACTATCCCAACCGTTATAAAAAATGTCGCCACTATTAACGATAATAGTACGGGATATGCTGCGATAAGAATACCTATAATAATGAAAATTATACCGATGACCATGCATTACCCCTTTCGCCTCATTAGTAAGGAAAATACCTTATAGCGCTCTATAAGTCAAGCATACGCTGACGATATGCCCCCGTTTGATGGTTATCCGGTTAACCAGTTGACCAGTTTGCCGGTTCCGTGGAACGTAGGAGTTCCACTCATTTGCTGCCGGCAGGAAATGAGTGGACGTAGGACAAAAAGATAAAACATCGTTCCGCGTCCCAACGAACGCACGTGGGAGGATGTCCTGCGATGCAACAATACAACGAAAAACGCTATGCTCTGCGCTTACTGACGGGCAGGCAAAAAGAGCGATGACTCTATGACTCTTCGCGGGAAGCGTGGGATGTCTACTCGCTGCACCTGCCTATCGGCAGGCATGGTCCCGCTGGCTCACTGGTTCAATGGTTTAAAGGTGACTGGCTCCATGAACAACAACATCGTTCCTTGTCTTTCGTCCCACGTTCTTCTTAACCGGTAAACCAGCGAACTATTAAACTATTTAACGATTAAACCGTTAAATACAGCCAGCCAAAAAGGGATACTTATAACAGCGACCACATGGGTATAGAACACACTGCTGTTCAGAAATCTATTGTCGGCCTTAACATAACTGCCTATAATCACAAGTGAAACAGCAGTCGGCATTATCGCCTCGAGAAAAAGAAGGAACTTATAGTCCATCCCGAGAGGCACGGCCAAAAGCAGCGCTAACATAATAAGCGGGAATATAAACATCTTTATGATCACGCAAAGCACGACCGGTAAAAAATTCTCCGGCTGATGCCCCCGGTATTTGGCCAGATACGCGCCGAGCGCTATCATCGACACCGGGAAAGACGCCTGTCCAAGCTGGTCTAGCGGGTCCATCAATAAGCCCGGCAAAGTGCCTTTCCCGGCAAGACCTACCCATAACAATGAAAATAGCGTAGCTACCACCGCCGGGTTCAAAAGAACCGCCAGTTTGAAATTTTTCCTCAATCCCCCCGTAAGATAAAGCGGCACAAGCGACCACATCAGGAAATTAAAACCCGTGACAAAAAGGAACATATAAACTAGCAGTCTGTCTCGGAGATCCCCGCTAAAAGAAAAAAACAGGATGTTCATGACCAGGTATCCGCAGTTCTGGAAACCGCAAGAAAGCGTGAATTCCTTCTTGGGAGCTATTTTTTTTACTAAGCCGAAAAACGCTCCTCCCAGGAACATCCCCGCGAACGAGAACGCCATCGCGGAAAGCGGCAGGAACCACCATATAGAATATTCCGTAAAACTGAAATGGCTTACTGTCTTGGAAATGATAAGCGCCGGAAATATAAGCCTTACAAGAAGCGCGCTGAGAAGATCCGCCCCCCTATCGTCCACGATCTTCCGCACGTACAGGAAATATCCCACGGATATAAGGATAAAAAGCTTTATTACGGCTGTTGAAATAGTTAAAAAACTGAATTGTATTTCCATCTTATCCTTAACGTAGTAGCGGGTTTGAAACCCGCCCGTTTATAATGAATCGTCATCCAAAACATCGAGTAGGGGCGTATTGCAATACGCCCCTACGAACCGTCTTCGTCCCACATCTATCGTCCTACGGGACCAGCGAACCAAATAACAGGCTAACTGGCAAACCGGCCTCAGCCACAGACCGTGGCTGATCAGCCTATGGCTGAAACCGACAACCGGCAAACTGGTTAACTGGTTAACCGATCAGGAAGCCGTCTTGCCCAACAGTTTGAACATTTTTTGCTTATACGACTCGACCCCAGGCTGGTCGAATGGGTTCACACCCGCGATATAACCGGAAATAGCCGCCGCCTTCTCAAAAAAGTAAAAAAGCTGCCCGAGACAAAAGGCTGACCTTTCCGCGACGTAAACAGTCATATTGGGCGTACCCCCCTCAAAGTGCGCTTCTCTCGTGGCCTCATAGGCTTTTTTATTTACATAATCCAGCTCTTCGCCGGCGATATAGTTAAGCCCGTCCATATCTTCTTTGTCAAAAGGGATCTGACAGGCTTTATTCTCTTTTTCAATCATCAGAAATGTCTCAAACAAATTCCTTTCCCCCGCTTGTATCAACTGCCCCATAGAATGAAGATCCGTAGAGAAATCACAAGAAGCAGGGAATATACTATGTCCCTCCTTCCCTTCGCTTTCGCCGTAAAGCTGTTTCCACCACTCATCCACATAATGCAACCTGCTGTCGAAACTCGCGAGTATCTCTATCCTCTTGCCTTTACGGTAAAGTATGTTCCGCGCCGCCGCGTATTTATAACTAAAATTATCTTCGAGATCGCAATCCGAGCTATTCCCGTGCTGTTCCTTAGCTCCGTTTATAAGTTCTCT
>CAZOMD010000020.1:2803-27303 GCA_964580895.1 uncultured Planctomycetia bacterium
TGATATTGACCCCCGCGCAGGCCGCCGGAAAAAGACCGACCGGAGTAAGCACCGAAAATCTTCCCCCCACATCCTTGGGGATCACAAGCGTCCTATATTTCTTTTTATCGGCTATGGTCTTCAGCGCGCCCTTCTCCTTATCGGTAGTACATATGATCCTTTCCCTCACTTCCTTCTCCCCATATTTCTTCTTCATGAAATCTTCAAGCACCCTGAAAGCTATCGCGGGTTCCATGGTTGTCCCGGATTTAGATATCACATTGAGGCAGACATCCCTTTCCTCGAGATATGATAATAGTTCCTTCAGATAATCCCCTGAGAGATTGTGTCCGGCGAACAACACACGTTTTTCCGACATCCTGGGATACAGCGTCTCGATGATCGCCTTCGCCCCGAGATAGGACCCCCCTATGCCCACTATGACCACGGTATCGGACATACCGTTAAAAATACGAGCCGCCGATTCTATATCGCGTATAACGGCATCATCGAGGTCCTTCGGCAGATCCATCCAACCAAGACATTCCTTGCCTTTCCCTTTTCGGCCTGAAAGCAAGTTATGCGCTTTTTCGATTTCTGGATATATCGTTTTATAGTCCTTTTCCGTAGCGATACCGTCAAGATACTTAGTATCAAGAGCGAGCCTTTTATTCATATCAAACTCCTTCTCCGCGTTTTCTTGTCGTATCTTTCTGCCCGAGAGATCTGAAAAAATTATAATATCCGGATAATTTCATGCGAAAATGCAGGGGCTTCGTCATGTCTGAATTAGTCACCTTTATCCTGTTAAGCGCGAAAATATCGCTGTTCAGCCTGTCTGATGACCTGTTCGTAGTGCAAGCCCCTTTATACCCTGACCTCTTGACAACATCTTTCACCGCATCATTAAAAGCGCCTAACGGGTAGCAGAATAGCTCCGGTCTCGCGCCGGTATTTATCATGATATCCTTCGCGCAACCGTCTATCTCGGTCAGCATCGAATTACCGTCAGTTATCGACGGAAGATAAACGTGATTTCTCGTATGCCCGCCGAAAGATATCCCATTTTTCCTCATAACCCTTATCTGGTCCCAATTCAAATAGCCTTCATCCTTCCCGACATGACCGGTTATAAGGAATATGGTAGCCGGCATGTCATATTTCGAAAGAAGCGGGAAGGCCCACAAAAAATTATTCTCAAAACCGTCATCGAACGTTATTACGACTGTTTTTGGGGGAAGTTTCTCTCCCTCTTTCACGCTTTCCACGAGTTTTTCCATAGAGACAACGTTGTATTTTTCTTTATTCAGGTATTCGATCTGACGTCTGAAATTAAGCGGGCTTACGCTGAGAGTATTATCTTTATCCTCGCTTATGGAATGGTACATGAGGATGGGAGTAACGTGGCTGGCTCTAAAAAAAAACGAACCGACGATCAAAATTACGATAGCGACAGAACTTAAAACCGCTATTTTCAAAGATCGTAAATGCGCCCTATTCTTTTTGTTCATTTGGTTCCCCTGTTAAATATGCACGGCACAACCCGCCCGCCTTGCCGCCGCGCTTAGATTTACTCAGTAAATAACACGCGGGAACAAAGCGGGTAAATTTCGCTATTACGAAAAGTAGATTTATAAGAACGTCCCGATATTATATTTATTTTCTTTCGTATTTTCCGGGATAAAATCTGGCCGTTACAACACTGACCCCTCTTGTCAGCCGGATGACCGGCTGACAAGAGGGGTCAACATATATCCACTATGGTTGCCTCATCGGTTTAAGAGACCGTAATCGCGTTTACGGGACATTGTTCGGCAGCTTCTTTGGCCTCTCCCTCAAGCTCTTCGGGTATCTCATTCACCAAAGTCGTCGCTTTATCCTCCCGCATTTCATACACATCAGGAGCTATTTGCACACATAAACCGCATCCTATACAGGTTTCCTCGTCTATAACAGCTTTCATGTAACGGCACCTCACTTTCTTTTTTCGGGCTATTTTAGCAAAACACTATTTATAGGTCAAGATCTCCCGCTCCTCAAACATCCCATATAGCCCAGCTGCCTCCCCCGACAAGTACAAGCTGCATACAGGAAATAACTATCAGAATATTGTATTCTATGTCCCCACCCGTGAGGAAAGAGCCATGGATAAAATCCGTTTTCCATAGATAGGCTATGACTGTCGCCAAAATAAAAAAAGCCGCCCACCTTACGACTATACCTAAAAGGAGGAATATCCCGCCCGCGAATTCCACGGAGGCCCATGCGATGGCGATGGGATACGGTTTCGCGAGACCAAAGCCCTCAACGAGCTTTGTAGTCCCCTCAAGCCCTATCCCGTCAAACATTCCAAAAAGTTTTTGCCCGCCATGCACAAAAAATATAACTCCGACGGCTACCCTGAGAATAAAAAGCGAAAGGTTAAGAAGGTTCTCCTTGTTCATAAGCTCCTCTCCTATCCAGATACCGAAAGGCCATTCCAGCCGCGAGCTTTTTAACTATTTTATCCGAAATAGTTTTTAAAGCAAGCTAATTTGCCGGATCTCCCCACGTTTTAAAACGCACAGGTTTAGGCGTAGGAGGTACCGCGATACGCCCCTGCAATTAATAAAGAGAAAACAGATAAATAAACTGAAAGAAAATTCTCTCTTTATGTGTCTAAATATAATGGGGGCAAGAAAAAATACAAGCCCTTAATAATAAATCTGTCACAACCGTACCAAAAACCGATTTTCCCCGGACGGAATATTCGAACGGCCGTCAAAGAACGGGGCCTTAGACCAAGGAGGCACAATGAACATTTTCCTTAGAACAGCGATAGGCCTACTATTGCCATCAGTCTGCCCCGGATGTTCTTCCGCCACGCGTCCATTTTCTTGCACGCTTTGCAATATATGCAGGGGCTCTCTTCTAAGCTCACAAATACCGGCGCCCGCGGCCAGCCGTAATATACCGATCATTTTATCATGCGCGTTCTATACCGGTATCGCGCGCGCGTTTATCCACCATATCAAATACCACAACGGATCAAATTCCATCCCCATTATCGACGAACTGATCAAACGGGTATTCGACCGGCAATGTCTGCCGGTCAAACCTGATCTAGTGATCCCTGTCCCGCTTCATTTATCCCGATATAGGACCCGGGGGTTCAACCAAACGGTATTGATCTCTTCCAGAGTCTCTCTCATCCTATCGGCTCCATTGCGTGGCGATATCCTGCTAAAGACACGTGAGACCCAACCGCAAACCTCTCTACCGGGTTATAAACGCCGGACTAATCTCAAAAAGGCTTTTACCGTGTCTTCTCCGGATCAAATAACCGGAAAGAACATAATCCTTGTCGATGATGTAATGACGACCGGCACAACATTGGACACATGCGCGTCTGAACTTATCACCGCGGGAGCTAGATCGGTAAACATCCTAACCATGGCAAGAACCATATATCTATAAAGCCCTCGCCGTTATTCTCATCAGCTCTTATTTTTTACCATGCGCGCGCCAAACCAAGCAAAAACGACCATACTTGCCCAAGCCGCTATGATTGGATGAAGGATGCCGCCTTTCCCGAGCGCGAGACTGACGGCCATTACCGGCAGATACAGCATCGGGATGGTTATACCTCTGGCCATGCCGGCCAGAGCGCTTGAGCGTCCCGTCTCGACGCTAAAAGGTATTCCCACGAGAACTGTCACAAGCGCCGTAAAAGGAAAAGCCAATTTATAATTAAGGTCAACGGACAACCGGCGTAAAGTGGAAGGCGAACTCACGCCGAAAACCTTCAGATATTTTTTTAGCTGTTTGTAACTCATGAATTTCGGGTCCCACTGATTGTTGATAAAAACATCGGGGGCTTCTTTTATCAAAAGCCCCCTTTTTTTGTATATCTCCGGGTCACCCTTGAAATTCCCAAGATCATCCACTTTAAACACTATGACATCCTCGCCCATCCATGTCCCATCATCCTGCCAAACGGTGGAATTCGCCGTCACCTTTTCCACTATCCTGCGCTCATCATCCTGCCTGTGTATTATGACGTTCTTTAACATTTTTTGTCCGACGATAAAGGACCTCGCGTATATCATCTGACCTCCCTCTCCGTAAATAGCAAGGTCAGTCATCTCTCGTTCCGGATCGTTCACTTTCTCAAGTTTTTCGAGCCTTACCCTGTTGGCATTCTGCATGGCTCCGGGAACCAGCCGGTCGTTTATTATGAAGGTTATCATACAGATAAGGACGGTCACGAACATGACCGGTTTTATAAGCCTCCACATGCTGAGACCACTGGTAATAGTGGCCGTAAGTTCATGGTTCTTGCTTAAATTGTTGAAAACGTAAACGGCGCCCAAAAGACAAGCGAACGGCACCATATTGACGAACGCGAACGGCGCGAAATAGAAATAGAATGCCATTATGCTCGGGAGAGGTATATTATTCTTAAAAATATCGTCCAAAAAACCCAGGATATCCCCGATGACACCCAGCACCATAAGGAGTACTATGCAGAAAAGAAACGTTATAACGTAACTTTGGATCACATGTTTTTCAAGTATTCTCATGCCTAAAAACTCTTTCTTTCGGCTATATTTCTTATTAACCCGTTCGGCGCCACCTCGGTTTTTGGGGCCTGGAGTTGGACGCTATACTTCGTATCAAAATTTAGCTATTCGCCGGGACATCACGACCCCACCCAGGAAGAGAAGGATATCGGCCGCCCATACACCCGCCCAGACCGGCACGACATTCCTTATCGCCATGGCTATACCGCTAAGCATGACACTCCAATAGACAAGAAATAAGACTATGGACAAACCGAACCCGATGAACTTCTCGCGACGGTGGGTTGTTATAGCGAGAGGTATCCCAGCTATCACAAAAACTATATTTGAGAACGCCAGCGCGATTTTTTTATGGAGTTCGATGCGGAGCGGGATAACGTCGATATCGTCCTCTTTAAGGGCTTTTATATCGTACAGGAGTTCCCTAATGCTTTTTTCCCGAGCTTTTTTCTGTATATTCTTCGTATCGACCGTGTTCTCAAGGCTCAATAGCATATAATAATCCTTAAACGAAAGTTTATAAAATTCGTCGGGATCGTTCGCCGATATCTCGTCCGCCGTCCCGTTCGTCAGGCACAGCCTTATGCTGTCCTCCCCGGGAAGAGATACTATCTCACCCCTCTGGGCTACTATAGTCCTTGTGGGTTTATCTTCCCTCGGCTGGTAAATCCGTATATCCTCCAGTACATTACCTTTAACGCCATGGATAAAAATTATGTAATTTTTGAACCCCTTTATGAATATCCCCGGCTCGATCAAGGCCGCGGGATGTCTGACCCCTATTTTTTTTATGAGCTTCCTCGCCTCAAATTCGGCTTGCGGCAGTATCTTGTCATTTAAAGGCACGCTGATAAGACTGATAATAAATCCGCAGATAAGGATGGGGCGGAACAAACTATAGACGCTTATTCCGCTTGTCCGAAGAGCCGTTATTTCATTATCGCTCGAAAGACGGCCGAACCCTAGAAGAACAGCCGAAAGGACAGATATAGGTATCGTAAAAATAAGAACATACGGAAGGAATAGAATGAATATCTTAATCACATTTAAGAGTTCCACACCCTTATTTATTACCATATCCGCCGTCTGTATTATGTTCCCGGCGGCAAGAATAGCCGTTGAGATAAAAAGCGACGCGAAAAACGGACCTCCAAGCTCTTTCAGCGTGTATCGGGTAATTATGTTCATGGCTCAGCAGTTTAAAAAAATCCTACGTCGCGAGCAATTTAGTGAGGGAATAGAGCTCGGCGTTAAGCTTTTTATCCTTAGCCCTGTCGAAACAAGCTGTTCTATATGGGACAAGAACAAGCGCGCTCCCTTTTATCCCGACCATATTACCGTAATGCCCCTCAAGGATCGCGCTCACCGCGAAAGCCCCCATCCTGGACGCGAGTATCCGGTCCGGGGCGTTAGGCGAGCCGCCCCGCTGCACATGCCCCAACGTGACAGCCCTTGTCTCATAACCTGTCTTTTTTTCTATCTTTTCGGCCAAATCAACAGCCCTACCGACTCCTTCGGAAACAATTATTATCCAACTCATCTTGCCTTTATTTTTAGCCGACGTGATCTCTTCGGCTATAGCCGCCATATCTTTCTTCATACCCGGATAAAGCACTTCCTCAGCGCCTCCGGCTAAACCCGCCATGATCGCGATATACGGCTCTTCCCTGCCCATGACTTCCACCACATATATCCGTTCCATGCTCGAGACTGTATCTCTTATTTTATCGATGGCGTCAAGTACCGTATCCACCGAAGTATGGGCCCCCACAGTGTAATCGGTATATCCGAGATCATTGTCGATGGTCCCGGGAACGCCTATGGTCCTCACCTTCGTCTCTTCTTCAAGTTTCATTGCCCCCTGAAAAGACCCGTTGCCGCCGATAATAACGACCGCGTCTATACCATTTTCCCTCACTACAGCGGCGGCTTTCGCCCTGCCTTTTTTTGTCATAAATTCCTTGGACCTTGCTGTCTTAAGGATAGTACCGCCTTTTGAAAGTATATTGCTTACGCTTCGGGATGTCATATCGATGATCTCGCCGTTTATCAACCCTTCATATCCCCTGACTATTCCCTTTACGGTTAAACCTTCATAAACGGCTTTTCTCACAACGCTGCGTATCGCGGCGTTCATCCCCGGGGAATCACCCCCGGAGGTCAAGACCCCTATCCTTTTGATCAAATTGCCCATGCCCGACATCCTCCGTCTATGTCCCTATCTCCCAACTCTTAAGATACTTCTTTTGCTCCGCTGTAAGCGTGTCTATCTTTGTTCCCATAGACCGGAGTTTTAACCTCGCTATCGCGCGGTCGATATTCTCCGGCACTTTATACACCTTATTTCCAAGCCTGCCTCGGTTTTTTACGATAAACTCGCTCGAAAGAGCCTGGTTGGCGAAACTCATGTCCATTACCATAGAGGGATGTCCTTCCGCCGAAGCGAGATTTATGAGCCTCCCGTCACCGAGAAGGTTCACTTTTCTGCCGTTTTTCAGGGTATATTCTTCGTTAAAAACCCTTACCTCGCGCGTCTTCTTTGATATCTTTTTGAGCCCGGGGATATCGATCTCCACGTTGAAATGACCCGAATTCGCCACGATCGCGCCAGATTTCATCTTCAGAAAATGTTCCGGACGTATCACGTTGATATTCCCCGTCAGCGTGATAAACACGTCACCGACCCTCGCCGCCGCGCTCATCGGCATGACCGAGAACCCGTCCATCATGGCTTCCAGAGATTTAAAATGGTCGACTTCCGTAACGATCACGTTCGCCCCCATCCCTTTGGCCCTCATAGCCACACCGCGGCCGCACCAACCATATCCCGCGATAACAACTATACTACCCGCGAGAAGATGGTTTGTCGCGCGCAACAGACCGTCGATGGTAGATTGGCCCGTACCGTATCTATTGTCAAAAAGGTATTTGGTTTGAGCGTCGTTGACGGCTATTATCGGGAACCTCAAAAGACCCTTCATTTCAAGGCTTTTAAGCCGTATAACACCGGTCGTAGTCTCTTCCGTACCGCCGAGTATCGTCTTAATAAGATCTTTTCTCTTCGAATGTATCGTAGAAACAAGATCCGCCCCGTCATCCATTGTAATACGCGGTTTAACATCGAGAACGCTGCTGATATGCCTGTAATAGATCGCGTTATTCTCACCCTTTATGGCGAATACCGGAATCCCGTGATCATGCACCAGCGAAGCCGCCACATCATCCTGCGTGCTCAGAGGATTGGACGCGCAAAGCACGGTCTGGGCTCCCCCCGCCTTGAGCGCTATCATGAGATTGGCGGTCTCCGTCGTCACATGCAGACACGCTCCGATACTCACGCCTTTGAGCGGTTTTTCTTTTTCAAACCGTTCCGTTATCCTCTTCACGACCGGCATGTTCCGGTACGCCCATTCTATCCTGAGCCTTCCGCTTTTCGCGAGCCTCTTATCTTTGATATCGTATTTTTTCATCGCTTACAGCCTTTCCGCGTCTTTTTTTAAGATCTTGGCAAGATCAATCTCTTCCCATGTAAAGCCATCCTCGTTCCTCCCAAAATGGCCATAAGCGGCGGTCTGCTTGAATATCGGCCGGCGTAAACGCAGCTTCTCTATTATACCGCCCGGGGTGAGGTCAAAACGCCGTTTGACAAGTTGAACTATTTTATCATCCGATATCTTCCCGGTCCCATGGGTCGAGACCATCACGCTGACCGGCTCGCGTACCCCGATAGCGTAAGCGATCTGCACTTCGCATTTATGGGCTATACCCGACGCGACAATGTTCTTCGCGACATATCTGGCCATATACGAAGCGGACCTGTCTACCTTTGTCGGATCTTTCCCGCTAAAACACCCGCCGCCGTGACTGCCAACGCCGCCGTAAGTATCGACGATGATCTTCCTGCCCGTGACGCCAGTATCGCCCTGCGGACCGCCGACTTCGAACCTCCCCGTGGGGTTAATGTATATCTTGGTTTTCTTGTCCAGAAGTTCCGGCGGGATAACGGTGTTTATCACCAATTTCTCCATGTCACGCTTAATCTCGCTCATCTTTACCTTTGGGCTGTGATGCGCGCTGATCACGACCGTATCTATCCTTTTTGGTTTACCGTTGACATATTCCACCGTAACCTGGCTTTTACCGTCCGGACGCAGATAGTTCAGGACCTTTTCCTTCCTCATTTTAGCGAGACACCTTGTCAGGGCATGCGCCAACGTAATGGGCATAGGCATTAATTCCTTGGTCTCATCAGAAGCATATCCGAACATCATCCCCTGATCTCCGGCGCCGCCCGTATCCACCCCCAGAGCTATATCCGGGGATTGCTCCTGTATCGACGTCATAACGCCACACGTAAGATAGTCGAACCCATAGGCGGCGTTCGTATATCCGATTTCCCGTATAGTCTCCCGAACTACCTTGGGTATATCCACGTAGCACGAAGTCGTTATTTCACCGGCAACTATCGCGAGCCCTGTAGTAACAAGCGTTTCACACGCCACTCTTCCGGCGGGATCCTCTTTGTATATCTGGTCCAGTATCGCATCCGATATCTGATCACAAACCTTGTCCGGATGACCTTCCGTGACGCTTTCGGATGTGAATAAATAACTGTTTTTCATTAACTCCTCCTTGATTTTAGTCTATTATCTTCTTTATTCTCCCAAACTTCTCATTGTCCGCATCTACATCTTCATCGCTTCCAGCGCCGATGGCCTCGCTCCGTCTGAGGCGCGGCCTTCTAAAACGCATCAAAGCTCTTTTTGCCGGTATTCGATATCGGCCTTTTCAAGAGATTTTTTGTCCCCTATGTCATACCATCCTTCAGTAAAGACACACCCATACGCCTCGTCCTCGTCCGATATCCATTTCACAAAATTACCCGGCGCGTCCTGGGCAAGTCCTGTCTTCATGTATTCTTTGACCATTGGGATATTCGCCATGGGCAGATAGTAAATACCAGTCGAAGCCAGCGTGCTTAGAGGGTTGTCCGGTTTTTCCTGGAATTGTACTATTTTATTGTCCCCGCCTATGGCCACTATACCGTACTTCTTGGCCAGCTTTTTGTCCTGCACGTCGTAAAGAGCGACGCTAAATTTGCCTTTGCTCTTGGCGAAGGCGACAAAATCTCCGATGTTAAACTCAAAAAGGTTATCACCCGCGACTATAAGAATGTCGTCCTGCAGTTTTTCAGTTTTAAGCACGAGGTTGATATCCCCTATGGCGCCGAGCCTGGTCTCATTAGAGGTAGTCATGTCATTTATGACCTTCACCTCCACAAGAAAACTCCTATCCCTGATCCACTTGGCAAGCATATCATTAAACTTTGCGTTCGTTATGACATATACTTTATCACAACTCTTAAGGCCCTCAATTTTTCTTAAAAGCCGTTCCAGTATGGTGACCCCTCCGACTTTAACAAGCGGTTTGGGCCTGTCAAGCGTTAAGGGATACAGCCTCGTCCCATATCCGGCTGCCAGAATCAAACCTTTCATTTCAAGTCCTTTCCGGGATCCGGTCAATTCCCAGTCTGTAAAGCCCCGGGTTTGTCCACAATCGGCCCCTGCCTACCGGCAGGCTGGCTGAGCCGCGACTTTTGTCCCCGTTCCGAAGAACGGGACATAGGCGCGGCGAATGGGTAAAACCCTGAATTTTATCATCCGTATTTTTGTCAATTCACCTATAACCCCGGCCTAAAGGCCGGGGCATGTCTATAATTGATCCCTGCCTACCGGCAGGCAGGCTGAGCCCCGCCCCTTCTCCCCGCTCTAAAAAAGCGGGGCTTAGGCGGGGCGTATGGGTTAACCTCATAAAAATTCCACGGCTATGTCCGGCACAAGTTCGCGCAGTTTCTTTTTCGCGTACTCCTGTACTTCCTGCCCGGTATTAAAGTTAAGCGTTTCTTCCGCTATCTTTTTAGCGTCCGAAAAATTTACCGACCGTATTATTTTCTTTATTTCCGGAACAGCTATGGGCGAAGTGCTGAACTCATCAAGGCCCAGCCCGAGAAGTATCAAAGTAAGCGTAACATCACCGGCCATCTCGCCGCAAAGAGCGACAGGGATTTTTTCCTTATGGCCGTTATCGATAACCATCTTTATCAGACTTAGCACCGCGGGATGCGTGGGCTCATAAAGATACGCTATTTTCTCGTTCACCCTGTCAACGGCAAGCGCGTATTGTATAAGGTCGTTCGTACCTATGCTGAAAAAATCGCACTCTTTCGCCAAAATATGGCTGGTTATGGCGGCGGACGGCACTTCTATCATCGCCCCGATGGGTATATTCTCGTCAAACGGCACTCCTTCTTTCCTGAGCTCCTCCTTAACTTCCTCGAGCAAACGGTTAGCCTGACGAAGCTCATTCACCCCGGATATCATCGGATACATAAGTTTCAGGTTGCCGTAAACGGACGCGGCAAGGATCGCTCTAAGCTGCGTCTTGAAGATATCCGCTCTGGCAAGACAAAATCTTATGGCGCGCCATCCAAGGAACGGATTCATCTCTTTCGGGACATCCAGCTGTGAAAGGAATTTATCCCCTCCAAGATCAAGCGTCCTGATAATGACAGGATTGGGCTTTACCCTGGCTGCGACAGATTTGTAAGCGTTGAACTGCTCTCTTTCGCTCGGGAGGTCGGTTCTATTCATGTAAAAATATTCTGTCCTGTAAAGACCAACCCCTTCCGCTCCGTGAGAAATTATGCTGGTAACGTCCTCGGGAAGCTCGATATTGCCGGCCACGATCACCTTTTTACCGTCAAGCGTAACGCCCGGCAAGAGCCTCAATTCGGTCAGATCACGCTCAAGCGATTCGTATCTTTTCTTCTCTCTCTGGTACTTCTCGAGAAAACGCTTTGTGGGATTGACTATGATAACACCGTGCGTCCCGTCCAATATTATCTGGTCGCCGCTCTTGACGACATCCGTTATCGATTCGAGCCCGACAACGGCCGGTATTTCAAGGGATTTAGCCATGATCGCGGTATGAGACGTCCTCCCGCCTATGTCCGTGGCGAATCCTAATACCCTGCCCTTGTGCATCATCGCCGTATCGGAGGGGGAAAGATCATACGCTACCACTATGGACTTCTCTTCAAGTTCCTGGAGGTTCCTTTCCTCTACCCCGGAAAGTTTCCGCAGGATCCTTTTGCCTACGTCAGTTATGTCGCTCATGCGGTCGCGCAGATATTCGTCTTTCGCTTCAGAAAGGACGCTTATATATTTGTTCAATATATCTGAAAATATCACCTCTATGTTCTTTTTTCGTTTTTTCAGCCTCGCGACGACTTCCTGCACAAGAACGTTATCCTCAAGAACCAAAAGATGCGCGCTGAATATCTTCCCGTGGTCCACTCCCATCTCTTTGGATATCTTTTTCTCGATGGCGATTATCTCTTTTCTCGTCTCGTCAAGTGCCGTAAGAAAACGTGTCACCTCACCCGGGATGTCCGCGTCAGTTATGTTTCTTTCCGGGGGGAGAACGTTCTCAGTCCCAAAAATGTACACCTTGCCGATCTGAATACCCGGAGCGGCTGGTATCCCTTTAAGCTGTATCTGTTGTTTCTTGAGCGGAACATTTACTTTCTTTTTTTTTTTTTTTTTTTTTTTCCCCCGCGTCACACCGTTTGTTCTATGTCGTGCTCAAGTATTTTAGCGAGTTCCTCAAGAGCTTTCTCCGCGTCGTTCCCGTTAACAACTATGGTCACTTCAGCTCCTTTTTCGGCGGCAAGCATAAGTATGCCCATGATCGATTTGCCGTTGACCTCCTGCCCGTCTTTTATAATGGTCACCTCACTGTCGAATTTGCTCGCCAACTGAACAAAAAGCGCGGCCGGCCTCGCGTGCAAACCGGTCTTGTTCTTGACCACTACCCCCCTGCTCACTTTCATACATCCTCATCTTACGGTTATGTTCATGCCCACGCTTCCCGAACGTTCTTTCCTGAAAGCGCTGATACTGTCCCCGACAAAAACCGATATCCCCTGAAATGTTTTTCTTAGGCCCTCTTCCGTCTCGTTTACCGTATAGACCGGACACGTAAGAACCTTTAACGGCCTATCGAACGAAAGACCTATCTCCATCCCGGAATACATATCTTTCAATAAAAGCTCCGCGCTCCGTTTAGAAATCTGCTTTCCCATAAAGTGCTGGTCCCACACGAGAAAATTGAATTCCATGGCAAAATTAAACCCATCGTCCCCGGGGGTATGTTCTATGATCTCATTCGTAAGCGTTATCTCCCCTTTTGCCCCGAGATCCACTTCCTTCAAGACTTCGATATCTCTTAGCCCGCCTACGCCTATTTTTACTTTGCTCCTTTTACGCATCCTGCATATTATCGAATCCCTCGCTGTGTCTATATACGCCGCGTATCCGCCGATCAAAAATTCGCCGAGGCCCATGGTCCCGCGGCCTAATTTTTCCCAATCCGTTCCGTTCCTGAAAATATGCGTCTGAAAAGACCCCCGCGCGTAATTATCGTAAAAAAGGAAATTTTTAAGACCCTTTTCAGCCACTCCCAGTATTTCGTGCACATCGGGTATCCCCGTCCTCGCGATATCCTTGCGCACCTTCCACGCCGTGGATAAACCCTTGTGGCCCAATTTTTTATGATACCCTTCTCTAACACGTGAAAAAGTATTCGTCAGGTTAACGTTCCGCGGTTTATAATCTATCTCCGCTATCACCCCGCCGGAATGCGGTCTCACGAAAATCCCGAAGTGTTCGTTCCCGAGAAGCGTTTCGGACACCGCGTCGCCTGACCTGCACTCAACGGACTTTACGCTAGGCGCTTCATCCCCTGAAGCCTTATCTATTATTTTCTGCGCGGCAAGTAAGTGTTTATAAACGCCGTCCCTTAAATGCGGCAGGTATACCCCGCCAAAAGTCCCATGCCAATACGCGCAACTTGTCTGCGCCTTAAAAAGCTCATTCTTGGCGTCTATAATGTCCCTATCCGCCGGACCGTTCTTCCCATGCTCTTCCTCCGCCTGATGCACGAGGCTACTTATAGACATCATCCTCTTGTGCATACGATCGACTTCGGGATATTTTTTAAGAAAATTCCTGAAATCCCCTCCGCTCCAATCCATCATCTCCGCGTAACTTGACGCCGGCAAAAGCGGCATATGTTTGGGCTGGACGGTATCAAGTATCTCGGAATACGTCGCCGTCCTGAGCCTCGGCGAATTCTTCTCGATAAGAGAGAAGAACTTTTCAAGCCATCCTTTTTTATATACCCAATTATAAGTATGAGGCCACGCGCCGAATTTTTCCATATCGTCAGCGAAAAAGAAACACTTATCCTCGGTATCGGCTTCCTTAGCGAAAGCTTCGATCAGCCGTAACACGTGGCTGGCCTTCCTGAACGGTATATAGTACCGCAATTCGCGCAGAGATGGAAAAAGCGTTACCGGATTTTTATCCCCTCCCGTTCTATACGGTGAAAAAACGTCTTTCTTCGACAAGCCCGCCCGTAAAATATGGTTATCGTCGATCACCGTGTATTCTATCCCCGCCTTGAAGAACGTCTCCGCTATCTCCGGCTCCCACACCCTTTCCGCAAGCCAGGCGCCGCGCGGCCTTGCCCCGAACATATCCTGTATCATCCTTGAATTGAGTAAAAGTTGTTCCTTCCGGTCGATCTCCGGAATAAGAACCATGACGGGCTCAAAGAGACCGCCCCCCATAAGTTCGATCTGTTTTCTGTCTAAGAGTTTTCTGATGAGATCCAGATATTCCGGGTGCCTCTTTTGGAACCATTCGAGCATATTGCCGGAATAATGGAAAGTTGCTTTTATCGCCGGAAATTTCTCCACAACCTTTAAGAACGGCAGATAAGATTTCGTGTAGGCTTCCTCGATCTCTCCGTCGAAATTAAAGACAGGTTGAAAACAATGAAAAACCATCGCGAGCTTCAGCTCTTTCATATACCCTGCCAATTTTTATAATCGCTGATTATCTCCATGAGCGCATCGCTCAGTTTGCGCGTATCGTGTCTTACAAACTCGGTCATGCTCGCGATATGGGCCTTAACAAGTTTTATCCTCTCCTGTATGAGCCATTTTTCATCTCTTTCGTCGAACTTGACCGGGAATTTATTCTCACCTTTGTATTTTTCATAAAGAGCGGCCGGGATCTTCGATATGTTAGCGATACAACAATTCACTATGCCAGGCTGGGTATGCTTGACAATAGCCCTTACATGGTCACTGACCGAATAATGGTCCGTCTCGCCGGCTTCCGTCATGACATTGCATATATATATTTTTACGGCCTTCGACTTTACAACGGCCTTTTGTATACCTTTTATGAGAAGGTTAGGCATCACGCTCGTATAAAGACTTCCCGGTCCCAAGACAATGGCATCCGCCCGATCTATCGCTTCGACCGATTCCTGAGTGGCCCGGCAATCCTCCGGAACGAGAAAAAGCTTTTCTATGGGACTACCGCTTTCCTCCCTTATCCGGCTCTCCCCGACAGTTTCTCTGCCGTCCTCTCTCTTCGCGCGAAGTTTAACCGTCTGGAGCGTGGCCGGAAAAACGTTTCCCCTGATGGCGAGAACTTTGCTCGACGTCTGTATAGCGCTAGCAAAATCGCCGGTTACACGCGACAGCGCCGTGATAAAAAGGTTCCCGAAGTTATGCCCGTCAAGACCGGCGCCCTGGGTGAACCTAAACTGGAAAAGCGGGCCCAAGATATCCTCAGAATCCGAAAGCGCCACCAGACAGTTCCGTATATCCCCCGGGGGCAGAACCCCGAACTCCTCCCTGAGCCGCCCGGAAGAACCTCCGTCATCGGCCACCGTCACGATAGCGGTGATATTGCTTGTCTTGTGTTTAAGTCCCGTGAGAAGCGTCGAAAGCCCGGTCCCTCCCCCTATCACCACTATTTTCGGGCCACGCTCAAGTATGCGTTTTTCATATATTTTTTCCACTATCGCGTCGTTCACCGTTTTCTGTTCCGGGAGAAGCGCCGCCATGAACGATTTTAATATTCTTTTTATCGCGAAGACCAGGCAGAGTATTCCGAGCAATATGATAAGTCCGGCGATAGCCCTGTTATCCGGGTTCCGCTCAGTTATTACGACCACAAAACCCATGGACACCATTATCACGCCGAAAACGGAAAGGAAAATCCACCGTTTTATCAGCATACCCGGATACAACCATTTCAACCTGTTCATTAAACCCATAAGATCTTTCCCGCTCTTGTAGGATTACTTTAAAAAAGTTTTAAAGAGCCGTCTGCTCTTTAATCTCGCTCTCGTCCCAAAAAAAACACGCGAACGTTACAATGCTTTTTTCTGTTCTTCTTCTTTTATGATTTTTAGAACTTCTTGATTACCTTTAGATGAAAGTAGCCTGTCTCTCACGAATTTATCGTCCAAAAGGCGTGATATCTTGGCCAGAGCTTTAAGATGCGGACCGGGGGTCTCGCCGGGCGCGACCAACAGGAAAAATATACGCGTAAGCTCCCCGTCAAGCGATTTGAAATCGATCCCGTTCTTTGAAATCCCCAGCGCGGCTACCATCTTTTTTATTTTGGGCGACTTTGCGTGAGGGATAGCTACCCCCTTACCTATCCCGGTTGAACCGAGGACCTCTCTCTCTTCCAGCTTTTTCAGAATATCCGATCTTTCATTCTTAGCCAAAACCCCGGAAGAAACCAAAAGATCCATAAGTTCAGTCAGCACGGATTTTTTATCCTTAGCCTGTAAATCAATACTGATCGAACTTTTACCCAGAAAATCCATTATATCCATAGCGCTTTTCTCCATTTCATGTATTGGGATATATTATTATAACTTATCCCATTAGAACGAGGCCAAAAATGGAGCGGGTGATCGGGCTCGAACCGACGACAATCACGTTGGCAACGTGATGCTCTACCAACTGAGCTACACCCGCTCGCAAAGGATTATGAACACCTGTGTTACCGCACTATAATGTTAGTATAGTATAAACGTAAAATCGCGTGGGCGCAACGAAATAATTTGGTACCCGCACAAGGATTCGAACCTTGGACCCACTGATTAAGAGTCAGTTGCTCTGCCAACTGAGCTATGCGGGCACCTTTTTCCGGAGAAATTATATCATAACCAAGATTAATTTCAATCGAAATAAAGGTTTTTGCGTCTTTTCTTGGTTTGTTGGTTCACTGGTTGACCAGTTAGCCTGTTGGCCAGTTTGCCTGTTCCGAAGAACGAGGGGCGCAGGACGAAGGAACAGTCAAAAAGTCGAAAAGTCTAAAGGTCAAAAAGTCAAAGAAGCTTTAGACTTTTGGACTTGTGACTTATGAACCTCCACCGCCTTACAGCGGTGGTATCATTCTTTTCGGGCCCCGCCCGAGCCACTTTGCGGCACCCTGCTCTCACCCCCACCCTCACAGGTGGGGAACTCCCGCGTGATTAGACTTGGAACTTCTGGACGTTAGACTTTTTGACTTTCGACTTTTAAACGGTATGCGTATGCACCATGCTACTTCATGGTCAATGGTCTGTGTTAGTAAATTGAACCAGCAACCGGCTAACCAGCGCCCCGCCTTACGCCTTAATGTCTATCTGGTTCCTTTGTATCTCATAAAGCTCTTTAAGTTCTTCCAGATCGAACGGATCAGCTTTCGGCATAAAAGTAAAAGATCTCGGGTTCTCCATTTTGATATCGATGTAAGGGTTGCCCATAACTACCGCCGGGTCTAAACTTTTGACAGCCAGGGACAAAGCTATTTTTGCCATCTCCACAAGCCGTATGTTGCTGGTCTGAAACCCCTCCGGCAATTCTATACCGGCGAAGAAAGCGCCCTCTTCCCCTTCCTTGCCTCTAAAGACATCGAAGTTACTTAGCCCAAGTTTTTTCTTGTCTGTCACTATAACAAGGTTAGTAAGTGGTACGTTTGTGGACGCTATTTGCGCTTGGATTAAAGCTGCGACAGTCGACCCGTGGCCCACAACTACCCTTACGTTCTCGAACCCTTTTTTCTTGTGCAGGTAGTTCAGCTCGTTCAGCAGCGTCTGCGTTTCGGGTAAGGCCATCTGTACCCCGGGTATCCAACTCTTATCTATGCCGATAAATATTTCTTCATTCTCTTTTTTCGCGCCGGCCCTTTTTTCTTCTACGGCTTTAACGAGAACATTGATGAATTCCTGTACTATAGCCGCGTTATATTTCTCGGACAACTTCCATTCCTTAAGCGCTCTTCGTTCGCTTTCGGCGAACTGCTTTGACCTAGTGTGAAACACATCCCACTTTACCTCGGACCCGAGAAAACCTCCGGGCCCATGGATACAGGCGAGTTTTCCCTCTTTTCCTCTCGTCAGGATCTCGCACTGTCCGCACATCCCGGTCATGTCAAGCATATTGGGATTTAGACTCACATATGTCGGAACGCCATATTTACTCGCCAATTCAGTCACCTTTTGCATCATAATACCGGGACCGATGGCTATAACATGGCTAAAATAGTATTCATCGCGTTTTTTCGACAAAATGTCTTCGAGCGGCTCGGTTACGCGTTTGCCAGGTTTATCGCCCATAAAATCAAAAACAATGTGTACCTCGTCCGAAAGCGCTCGTATCTTATCTTCCCAAATAAGATATTCCGGACTTCTCGCGCCCACTATGGTTATTATCTTGACACCTTTATTTTTATCTTTGTATTTTTCGGAATATTCTCGGAGAATGGGATATATGGGAGCTACTCCGACTCCGCCCGCCACAAAAATAATCTTCCTCCCGTACGGTATATCATGCATAGCCTCCGGCGTGCCGATAGGCCCGAACACCGCGTAAAGTTCGTCGCCTATTCCCATAGTCCCTAGTTCCATGGTGGATTTACCGACTTCCTGATACACCAAAGTTATCGTGCCTTCATCTCTGTCCCAATCCGCCAGTGTAAGTGGAATTCTTTCCCCTTTTTCATGGTTCAGAACGGTCACAAATTGTCCGGCCTGGGCCTTTTCCGCGACAAAAGGCGCGTAGACCTTGATCATCTTTATACCTTTACCAAGAACAGTTTTTTCTTTTATAGTGAATCTCTGAGCTTCCGAGACCTTCTTATCAAGTTCTATTTTCCGCGAGTCCTCGGTAAGCGCCGTGAGATACGCGTCAATACCTTTAGCGGCCCTTTTCCCGGCGCCCATGGCGCTTATCACGGTAGCGGCGCCGGTAGCGGCGTCACCTCCGACAAATATGTCCGGAACAGTGGTCTGGCCGCTTTCGGGGTTATGGACAACCGTGCCCTTATCGGTAAGCTCCAGGGATTTTATCTGTTTTAAAAGCTCCGTGTTCGGCTTGGTCCCTATCGCCTGGAGAACAAGATCGGCTTTAATCTCTATCGGCGCGGCTCCTTTTACAGGCACCGGTTTACGCCTTCCGGACTGATCCGGCTCCCCGAGTTCCATCTCTTCGGCTATCAATTTTTTCACCCAACCTTCTTCCCCTTCGAACCTTAGGGGACTGGTGAGAAGTTTGAACGTTATGCCTTCTTCTTTCGCGTGATGCATCTCGTCCAACCGCGCCGACATTTCTTTTTCCGTACGGCGATACACTATCGTGACTTCGGCCCCCAATCTTTTGGCGGTACGCGCGGCATCCATAGCGACATTGCCGGAACCTATTACTACTACGTTTTTACCGCGCAAGATAGGGGTGTCATACCCCGGTAAATACGACTTCATCAGGTTGTATCTCGTAAGATAATCATTCGCCGTGGTCACGCCATTAAGCTCTTTGCCTGGAATATCTAGGGTTACGGGCTTACCCGCTCCTGTCCCAAGAAATATGGCCTTAAAACCCCAGCGCCTTAAGTCCTCCACCGTAAAAGAATTCCCGAAAGAAACATTGCGCACGATCCTGACGCCGAGAGTTTCAAGCTGTCTTATCTTTTTCTGTACTATCGCTTTAGGCAGTCGGAACTCCGGGATCCCGTACATAAGCACTCCGCCGGCTTCATGGAAGGCCTCGAATATCGTAACATTATAACCTCTTCTTGCCAGGTCCTCCGCCGCGGTAAGACCGCTCGGCCCGGAACCTATTACAGCTACGTTGAAAGCTTTCTCCGGCGATACTTTCTCCGACACCGGTAACCCCGAGGATGGTTTAAAAATCTCCTCGCTCCCGTATATCGCGTAGAACAACGATTTGACCATCCTTTCGATCTGCCCTATCTGTATCGGATTGCCCTTGCCGCTCAAAGCGCAATGCATCTGGCACTGTGATTCCTGGGGGCACACCCGAGAAGTCACCTCTCCTAGAACATTGTCCTTTTCGAGTATCCTGTGCGCTTCCCCTATGTTACCTTCACGGAAAGCCGCGATCATGCCCGCGATATTAAGCGCGACCGGACACCCACCTTTCTCTTTCCCCGTTAACTTTGGATGGCCGAGCTGGCATTTAGGATTGCGGCATTGGATACATCGATTGGCTTCGATAAGAGCGTCCATTATCGAAAGGTCCCGTCCAACCTCCTCTGTGTCAAGTATCCGCTCTTCAGCGGGTCTAATGACCTGCTCTATGGCGGGAAGCGTTTTCCCGTCTTCTGAAGCAGCTCTTCTTCTGCTGATCTCGGCAGCCACAAAAACATCAAGACGCCCCTTCGCCCTTTCGCTGCCATCGGCGATCTCTCTCAATGTTTCTAAAAGGCCCTCTTCAGAGGGCACACGCGCCGTCACAGCGTCCTCACCTTCTACCACAAGACGCGCTCTGATCCCTATGTTTACCGGAACGGCGCTGGATGCCTCTCCCGCGCTTGCCTCCCCTTCGAGATAAAAACTAAGGAGCTGGACACGTCCGTTATCCAGACGTTTGTAAGGCAAATGAAAAATATTCAGAAGTTCATCTTTGTATATATTGTTCGGATTAAAACGAACGGTATCTAGATCGATTCCGGCTGTTTTTTTTGCCAAAGACAAATGTTGTTTTAAAACATCCGCGATGCCTTTCGCGTCCATTTTAGTGCCATAATTATCCAATATGTCGCCTATCTTAAGGCTCAGATAGAGAGCCATCACATCTTCGAGAAAAGTTTCTGTGGGTTCGGGTCTTTCGATACCCTCACCGCCGCGGACCGCTACAGTCTCCCCATCATGCGTTTCTAAACTGATCGGCACAAATCTGGAGACAGCCGCGAGTTTGTAGTCGGTGCCTATAAAAGTAGAACCTTGCGCCGTCGGCGAAATATTGCTGAAACAAAATATCAACATTACAAGCAGCGATATTGTTCTTTTAACAGAACTGTTTTTTGCTAATCTCATAATATCTCCTACTTTTTAAAATTTAACATAATTATTTCCCGAAAATATGTAAAATTATAGCATAAAAAAGTTAGTATTTTCAAGCACTATACATACCTTTTATAATTCCTAACCACAAACTTTGTGCTCAAGTGATAACGATTAGATTTTGCGAGTTTTGCGGAGTCCTGCGCCTCGTAACAGTTCAGCTCTTCACAGTAAGATAAAAGCTATGTGCTAAAGAGTGGATACCGGGATATGCCTAGAATTTAGTGAAGTCTTGCGCATCCTGGCCAGCCATATGGACGGCTGGAGCTCCGGGAAGGATGCTTTTGAGCATTGAGCGGTCTATGGCCGACAGGATATGAATAATTTAAGCTTCCCCGCTAAGCTACGCCTGAAGAACAAAAATAATAAATAGACCGCCAGAAGCGCAAAAAGCATCCTTCCCGCGGATACCTGAACTATTACTGCGCCTCCGCCTAAGGCGAATGGTAAATGGTAGAATCCTGTGGGAAAAAAGAAAAATACAATAGATATGATTACTTGCGGCTTACTTCCTGTCCTCGCCTAGTATTTTCCGTATCTTGCGAAGCAATTCTTCTGAATCGAAGGGTTTGAGGATAAAGTCTTCCGCTCCCTCTTCCATCGCTTTATCCCTGGCCTCCTCCCCCACGGTACCGGTTATAATAATAACCGGAATATTAACCGTCGAGACCAACTTTTTCAAGTTCTGTATTATGGAGAACCCATCTCCCGCGGGCATTTTGACATCAAGAAGTATAAGATCCGGGCGTTCTTCCCGGGCAAGTTTGATCGCCTGGATAGCATCCCCGCCGGCTATCACCTCATACCCGTTAGCCTTAAGCCTCGCGGCCAGCTTGATCGTAACCTGCGGTTCGTCATCGATCACTAATATTTTCTTGGCCATCTTGTCCCCCTGCTGACATAAATACGATATTTTTCCACGAAAAGTCTATCAAACTATTTTTCTTTTTTAGTTTCTCCGTTTTCTTTTATAATCGTGGTGCCCAAAGTCGGAAAATATTCAGTCCCGGGGTGAACATCGTCAGTAGTTCCAGCCGATCCGGAGTCGTTCCCGGTCTTTTTTGAAAAAACATTTCTGATCTTTTTGATCAACTCTTCCGGATTAAACGGCTTGGTCACCAGATCTACCGCGCCCTGCTCCAGAGCTTTAGTCCTAGCTTCTTCGCCAACGGCTCCCGTAACAAAGATAACCGGGATACTCGCTGTCACACCCATACTTTTCAAGTTCTGTATTATTGTAAATCCGTCTCCCGCGGGCATCTTCATGTCAAGAAGGATCAACCCCGGCCGTTCCTGTCTCGCTAACCGCATCGCGTGAATCGCGTCTCCCGCGGATATCACGTCATAACCATTAGCCTTAAGCCTGGATGAAAGTATCATTATCACATGGGGGTCATCGTCAACTATTAATATTTTTTGAGCCAACCTGTCACTCCCTTTACATAATACGATGGATCAATAACTGTGGGTCTTGATGAACTTCACCACCTTATCGACTTCGGCCTCTGCCATGGATATACACGTATCGGCACAGCCATAATAAAGCCGTATCCTACCGTCCTCCACCACAGCTGAACTCGGGAAAACCACATTCGGCACGTCGCCGACCCTTTCATACTGTTCTGTCGGGGCCAATAAATAATCTTTGGTCCTGTACAGAACTTTCCACGGTTCTTCTTTATCCAGGATCGCCCCGCCGGCATAGTAAAGATACCCGTTACAGCTTGTCCATACACCGTGATATATAAGAAGCCATCCGTCCTTTATCTCTATCGGCACGGGACCCGGCCCGACCTTTGTGGACTGCCATCCTCCTCTTGTCGTACCGAACACGAACCTGTGACATCCCCAATGGATAAGATCCGGACTTGTCGAATAGAAGATATCGCCGAACGGCGTATGGCCCCTATCGCTCGGCCTGTGCAACATGGCGTACTTGCCGCCTATCTTGCGCGGAAAAATAACGCAGTTCCTGTTCGCGGGATACGTTATGTTCTCCATCTGCTCGAATGTCTTGAAATCTTTTGTCTTCGCCAGACCGATACACGGGCCTTGCTTCGAATCAAGGCACCAGGTAACATAATAAGTATCCGCTATCCTCGTTACTCTGGGATCATAAGTCCTGTCCTTTATCACAAGATATTCATCCTTGGTCTTCATCTTGACGATATCCGGATCTATCTCCCAGTCTATGCCGTCCGCGCTAAACCCTACATGCATAGTGAAATTGAAATCGATCTCATCTATCCTGAAGATCCCCGCGTAACCTTTCCCGAACTTAACGATGGCGCTATTATGGATACTGTTCGCCCTCGGTACCGCTTTAGCAGTTATGATAGGATTACCTTTATACCTTTTAAAAACCGTCTCGTTAGCCATTCTCTCTTTACCCTTTCCTTTCGTAAGGTTGTGTACTATACCTTTAAAAATACTTCCCTATCTATTTCACTAAAATATAACTTAAATCGCGAAAAATTGCAACAATAAGCTCTGCTCGTAACACCGCCTTTGGCGGAAAACGCTACACGCTAATAATCATCCCATAGCTGCCTGTCGACATACTGGGTGAGTATTTCCTGCATTTTAGCGGGCGGGGGGGTATCAAAATAGCCGCAAATAACGGCATGAGCGACCTCATGCGCGAAGATGCCGTCTGTCACCTTATCGGCATACACCTTTATCCTGTTATCTTTATGCGAATACGAGGCAATATCCCCTTCTTTGTATTCCGGATAAAGCAATATCTTTATGCGCAAGGCATCGGGATACATGTCAAGTATAGCCTGCACCCTGTCCACGATCCTGTCCACCCGAGACCTCGCCAGGCCCATATCCTCTTCAAAATTCAGCCTCTTGCCGCTTATACGCCAGATAAAACCGCTTAAAGTCGCGTCTTGCCCGTAATATATATCGCAATACCCTGTTTTAAAGATCTTCTCTCCGTCATCCGCGCGCGAAATAAAATGCGTTGCTGCCGTCACGATCACGAACACGCAGGATAATAAGACCCTTTTACTCCATACCTTAGTCATGCGTCAACCTGATGTTTTAAGATAATCTAAAAGTGCCGCTATCCTGCGAAGCGATTCTTTGACTTTCCCGTTATCAGCCCCGGCTTGCCCTTCCTCTATTAAACCCCTGCACTTCTCCACTTCTTTCTTGAGGCTCCCCATCCGCCCATCCAACGCCTCAAGAAAAGCGTTCATCCTGTCTTTAAGTTCCTGGAGCTGGTCAGTGTTACGGAGCTTCACCCTGAAAGCGAGGTCTCCCCTCTCGGCTTCTTCAATCGCCTTCTCGAACTTATAAAGCGGCCCTCCCAAACGGTGCGAAAGGTACATAAAAACGAATATACCGGCGATACCTATCCCCACCCCGGCCATAAATGTTATTAGAATAAAACTCGTAAAGAAATATGCACCGGTCTTCTGTATCGTGAACTCTGCCCCGCTGTATGCCGCGGTAAGCGTACCTCGCGCTATAAACATGAATAGCGCCGCTATTACTACGGCTTCCAGCGCTAAAAGCGCCGCAAACTTCAAGAAGAAATCCGCTTGGAACTTACGTTTAATGAAATAATTCCTGCGTTTATTCATATTTGTACCCCTCTTCTTTTAACGCCTTCTCATTTATCTTAATAACGGCCTTACCCCTGACGGCCGAGAGCCAATCCTGGAAGGC